>NZ_JBQENY010000007.1:0-311079 GCF_052044915.1 Sphingopyxis sp. 22461 | reverse complement strand
CTCGAACAGCGGCTACAGCGGTGCGGCCTCGAACAGCGGCGACAGCGGTGCGGCCTCGAACAGCGGCTACAGAGGTGCGGCCTCGAACAGCGGCGACAGCGGTGCGGCCTTCTCCCATGCCCCTTATAGCCGGGTTATGTGCGAGGGCGACGGTCAGGCGCTCTACATCACCGAGTTTGCGCTTGACGGTTCAATCGCTTCGGTAGCTTGCGGCATCACTGGCCGCGACGGGATCAAGGCTGGCGTCTGGTATGTCGCCAAGGCCGGAAAGCTGGTGGCAGCATGAACGCGCCCCTCACCCGCAAGGCAATCCAGATCGCCACCGAGATAGGCAAGCCCGAGCGTCAGCCGTTTATCGAGCGGCAGCTACTGGCCAAGGCGTTCGAGGCGAACCGCGCAGCGATTGACCGCTCGTTGGCCTACGACCGCGCCCGCCTGTCGGCCGTGTCGCTTAGCCGTGACGAGCAGATCGCGCTTGCCGTCCATATCATCGACAACCTCGAAAACGTGTGTCCCGACGCTCGCAATGCGGCGGTTGATGCGATTGGGGAACTGCTGTGAGCGCGTGGCTGCAAAACGGCGGCGTTGATAACGGCTGCGCGCTGATCGAAGTTGGCAATCACGTGTCAATCGAACTGACCGGCTCGGCAACGCACAACGTGCCGGATAGCGAGGTTGCAGCGGTAGCTGAGCTGGTCATGGCCGCGCCTATCCTCGCCAAGCTGCTCGCCCGTCTGGAGCCGCATCTGGACGCGATCGTTTGCTATGCCTCCACGATGGGCGAGCACGAGCCGAACGCCATCGCGGCGGACGTTCACGGCTGGCTTGGCCACCTTCGCGACGTCGGCGCCATTCCTCCCGTGGGAGAGGCCGCATGATCCGCTCCGAACCCCTCGCCAGCTTCGACACCCCCTTGGCAGATCGCCAGAGCATCGACTGCTGGGTCGTGTTTTCCCAGCATCGTCCAGAATGGCCGGGAAAGAGCTATCCGTTCGCGGACGAGGGGCAAGCTCGCATGTTTCTCGACTACTGCAAACGCAGTGGCGATCACCGTTACGAACTGCGTGGTGTCGCATGACCGGCGGCTTCGGACAAATGATGCGCGTCCTCGAAAGCCTCCCGGCAGACGCACCGATCGCTGACCGTTTCCACGCCACTCTGGAAGCAAGCGATGCCTTCATGGCTGAGTGTGACCGCATCCAGATGCAGCACCGGGCCGACATGGTGGCGAGGTGGGGTCTGCCCGACGATCATTTCACGCTCGGTCCTGCCAACCCCACCCTGCCCACCATCAAGGATTCTATGTGATGCAGATATTCGACATGGACGCCTTTTGGGCGCGCTACGGAAAAACCGATTTCGATAGCACCGCATTCGCCAAAGCTCTCGACCGGCTGCCAGATATATCGGAAAGAGGGCCATGGATTGGCGGCGGGAGCGTTCGACGCCTCATCGCGGGGCAGCCGCAAGACAGCGACTTCGATTTCTTCTTTGCTGACCAAGCGCAGTTCGACGCCTTCTGCAAGGACATGAAAAAGCGCGGGGCCGATGTCCAGCATGAGAACGATTTCAATATAACGTTCCTGCTGCCCAAGGCAAAGGCAAAGCCGATTGGGGACGACGAATTCACCGTCGCCGGTCCCGAATTGAAGGTGCAGGCGATCCGTCTTCGCTTCCATCCGACGCTTGCCGAGACCTTGGAGGGCTTCGACTTTTCGCTCTGCAAGTTCGGATATGACGGAACCCGCCTCATCTGCGGCGACTATTCACTGTTCGATCTTGCGAGCAAGCGGCTGGTTCCAGACCGCATCAGCTTCGGCACGTCCACGCTGCGCCGCATCATCAAATATACCAAGCAGGGCTACACGATCTGCTCCGGCGGGCTGGCGAGCATTCTCCAGCAAGTCGTCGATGATCCGTCGATCATTCAGGCGGAGGTCGAATATGTCGATTAAGGTCCACACGCACCACCTTCGCGGCGCCATCGGAACACGCGAGCATTTCGACTGGTCCGCCAACGGAGACAGCCTCCGCGAGCTTGAGCCTGCCGAGATTATGCAGGTGGCTCCCTTCGATCATGCAACCCCGCTCAACGTTATCAGGTCCATCGACCGGGCGGATTTTTTCTACAGCATTTGCATCTTTTCGGCGCTCGCTTTTGTCGCCGGGGCGGTGCTTGCGATGGGAGCGGGTCAGTGACCGAACGCGCCCGCCTCGTCCGCAAGTGGCTGTTGCTGTGGGACCGCCGTGAAGAGCGCCGCCGTCATCTTGGCAAGCCCGTCCGCGCGCCTTGGGGCTATTTCAACGGGCTCGGCAAGGCGATGGACCATGTTCGCGCCCGGATCGACGCTATCGACTGCCAGAGGCTCGCAGCATGAACGCGCCCCGCTTCGACCTTACCGCCATTCAGGTGGCGAACGTCATGGACATGCTGGCGAGCATCGGCGTGGACGATGACGACCGGCTGGTTCTCGATACCCTTGAGGGTGAGACGGACCTGTTCGTCATGCTGTCCAAGCTTCTCGCCCAAGTCGAGGACGACGAAGGCACCGTTGCGACCCTGAAAGAGCAGATCGACGCCCGGAAGTTTCGCATCGCGTCGGCAGAGGCGCGAATTGCCCGCGGTCGATCAATGATCGGCAGACTGATGGGCTTTGCGCAGCAGGACAAGATTGTTCTGCCTGAGGCCACCCTGTCCCGGCGCGTCGTCCCGTCGAAGCTGGAAGTCGCGAACAAGGATGCTGTGCCGCGCGACATGCAGCGCGAGAAACTGGAGCCTGACGCCGCCAAGATCGCCGCAGAATATGCGGATGCGGACGCCCTGCCCAACTGGCTGACCCGCATTCCCGAAAGCAAATCAATCACCGTGAGGCGGAAATGAACATCTTCGAGCAACTGGCAGCACCCCTGCCTTCGATCCACTGGCGCGCACAATCGGTATACAAGGGCAGCGACAGCCGCCCGCCCGCCGCAATGGCGCTGGCCTACATGGATGCCCGTGACGTGATGGACCGTCTGGACGCCGTTGTCGGCCCCGATGGCTGGCAGGATAGCTATGTCGAGACGGTCAAGGGCCGCGTCATCGCCAGCATCTCCATCAACATTGATGGCCAATGGGTTAGCAAGAGCGACGGCGCCGGTGACACCGATGTGGAAGGCGAAAAGGGCGGCATGTCCGACGCCTTCAAACGGGCCGCCGTAAAATGGGGCATCGGCCGCTACCTCTACCGCATGGAGGCCGTCTGGGCAGAGTGCGAACTGAACGACAACGGCAAGTGGAAGAAATGGACCGCGAAGGGGCTGGCAACACTCGCTGCTGCCGCGAACGCGCCGCCCGCCGCGAAAGAAGGCGACGTGCCAGATTCCTTCCTGTCGTTCATCGCTGGCCTGTCCAACGATCCTGACCCCGCGAAATACTGGAAAGACAACTGGCCCGGTGTGCCTGTCGAATGGCGGCCCGCGTGCGTGAATTTCAAAGACAAACTCAAAACGAAGGAAGTGGCATGATTATCGTGACCGTCGCCGGTAATGCCGGGAAAGACGCCGAATATAAAACCACCCAAGGCGGGACGGAGCTTTGCGCTTTCTCGGTCGCGGGAACCGTGGGCTACGGCGACAACAAGCAGACCCTTTGGTTCGACGTGACCAAGTGGGGCAAGGGTGCCGAAGGGCTTTCCCGCTGCATCCTCAAGGGAACGAAAATCACTGTGTCGGGCGAATTGTCCGAGCGCGAGCATGACGGAAAGAAATATCTCCAGATCCGCGCCGACCATGTTGCCTTGCAGGGTGAGCGATCCGCCGGCCAACAGTCGGGACACCGGAATCAGAATGGGGCTGGCACCCGTGACGATATCGGCCGCGACCGTCCGCCTTACGACGATGGCCTCGATTCGGACGTGCCCTTTTAAGATGGGCGCGCCGGTCAACCATAAGCGGATGAAAGGCCCGCCCCCCAAGCAGCCCGCTCATATCGAACGGGTCAAGGGAATGGGCTGCCTAATCTGTGGCTACTCGCCGGTTGACGCGCACCATGTCCGCACGGGCTTGCAGACCAAAAATGACGCCCGGATCGTACCTCTCTGCCGCTTCCACCACCAAGACAGCCGCATGGGCTTCCACGGGCTCGGCAGCGAGCGTGCCTTCTATCAGGAATATGGCGTTTCTCTGCTGGCAGAGGCTGAACGGCTCGCTGGTGAGAGCCGCGAGCAGGGGTTGATGAAATGAGCGACCGCGCACTATTCCGCAAAACCTTCGACGGCTTCGTTCCCGCCAATGAGGACGGACAGGACTTTTACGCCCGCGTCAAATCCGGCGAGATTGTCGAGCTGAAAGGCGTGAAGGTCCGCAACGGCCAATATCACCGCCTGTTCTTCGCCATGCTCCGCTTGGTCAGCGAGAACAGCAATCCGCATATCTCGGAAGCCGCCGCGCTGCACTTCGCAAAGATGGCCACCGGGACCGGCGAGTTTGTTGTCGATAGCCGCGGACGTGACGTGTTCGTCCCCGGTTCGATCAGCTTCGCCGCGATGGACCAATCCGCCTTCAAGGACTTTGTGCAGACCGCGATCCCGCCCCTGGTTGGCAGGTTCATGGTCGGCACGGCCCCTGACGACCTCATTCGGGAGGCAATGAGCCTCGCCGCCTAATCACCGCGCCGTGCTCCACGGCCCCACGCCCCGCACCCATGGATGCGCCCTGAATGCCCCCTCAGGGCTGGGTGACGGGGCTAGAAGGAATAGAGACGATGGCCAAGACGTTCACCGTTGAAGTTCGCCAGATTGTCGAAGTCGAGCTGGACGAAATCAAGTTCGACGACGCCTTCATGGAGGAGTTTCGCGACAGCCAATATCCCTTCATGACGCTGGCTGACCATGCCGAGCATATCGCGCAGTTGCAGGCGCGCGGCGTATATGACCTCGATTATATCGAGACGCAGTTTGTCGAAGGCTACGGCCCCGCCAACGAAATGGGCATCAAGGCCCGCGTCATCGGCACCGAAATGGAAGTGCTTCGGATGCCCGAACCGGAGTCCGCAGCATGATCTCCCGCGCCCTCTCTGCACTCGGATTGATGAAGCGGTCGGAGCATGAGGCTCGCATGGACGCCTATCGCGATGATTGGCAGGCGCTTCTCGATAACGTCATTGAGGATCGCGACGCTTGGGAAGCCAAGTTCAAACTCGCCGCCACCGACCTCGCAAAGCAGGCGGAGGAGATTGCGGGGCTGAAAGATGCCGCCCATCGTGAGGGTGTTCGCTACAACCAGCTAGCGTCCGACCGAAACAACTGGCGCGAGCAAGCTTTGCGCGACGAACAGCCCGCCAACATGTGGCGTAACTCCCTTAAGAGATCTAGGCATCGTAAGAAGGGGGTGCGGTCGTGACACAGAACCCTGTAGTCTCGGACACTGTGTTCCTGACCTATCGCTATCGCTTGCTCCCTACTAAGGCACAGCATGGCCGCCTCCGCGCCGCGCTGGAACACAGCCGGCAGCTCTATAACGCGGCCTTGGAAGAGCGCATCGATTGCTATCGCAAGACTGGCAAGGGTCGGACCTATTTCGACCAGACGGCGGCGCTGACCCAGCTTCGCCAAGACGGCACGCCATACTCCTGGAGCATGGAAGCCGCGCCGCTCAAAGCTCTTGATCTGGCATATAAGGCTTTCTTTAAACGCGGCGGCTTCCCGCGCTTCAAGGGTCGCGACTGGTTCAAAACTATCAGATTCGGGGATGCCACCGGATGGGCTATCGACGGTGGCAAGTTCCGCGCGAAGGGCATCGGCAAGATGCGGCTTCACATGCACCGCCCGCTCCCCGGCAAGCCGAAGATCGCTCGCATCAAACGCGACGGGCGGCACTGGTATGTTTCGCTCGTCGTGGAGGTCGAATGCGCCGCGGCGAATGATCGTCCGTCTGTTGGCATTGACGCTGGCCTCAACACGTTGGCCGCGCTGTCCACGGGTGAGATGATCGACAATGTCCGACCGTACATGCGTGCGATGCGAAAGCTACGCGTCAAGCAGCGTGCTTTGGCTCGATGCAAGCGAGGATCGAAGCGGCGCGGGAAGGTGAAATCTGCGCTTGCCGCCGCTCACCTCAAAATCCGTCGCACCCGCGACACGCATCTTCATCAGGTTTCCGCCAGCATCACGAACCGCTTCGGAATGATCGCCGTCGAAGCGTTGAACGTGAAGGGTTTGGCAGCAAGCAACCTCGCCCGCAGCGTCCGAGACGCGAGCTGGGCAACGCTATTCGACTTCCTGCGCTACAAGGCCGAAAGAGCCGGTGGACGCTTTGTGCAAGTTGATCCTCGTTACACCTCGCAAACATGCCCGGAGTGCGGCGTGATCGAGCCCAAGGCTCTTTCGCAGCGCGAACATCGGTGCCCCTGCGGCTGTGTCGAGGATAGAGACGTGGCAGCGGCGAAGGTCGTTCTGCTGCGCGCGGTCGTGCAAGATCGCGGGAAGCCTAACGTGGTCGGTAACGGCGTGCGTGCTTCCAGAAAGGTGGCGGCATGACCGGCACATTGCACTTCCCCGGAGACGTCGGTGCCGATTTGGATCGGCTGCTGACGCTCATTGAAACCGCACATGAGCATGGCGACGAGACGGCGATCGTCGAACAGGCGGCAAAGCTCCGCGCCGCTCTCACCCCTTCGGCGCTGCCCGGGGGAGAGGTCGAATGACGCTCACCAAAGAACAGCGGACCGCAGCCATCAAATGGCTGGCTGACTTGCCGCCCCATATCCTGCGCGAGAAGATCGAACGCGGCTACGATTTTGGCAGCGGCAAAACCTTTTCCGACAAGGGCAAGATCATGGAAGTTTTGCAGCAAACGGCCTGCATCGCCGAGATGCTAGCTGATCGCCTTGCCGCAGTTCCTTCGGCGCTGTCCGGCGATGCGGGAGAGGGGGAGTGGCAACCGCGCATTGGCGATGAAGTGCGCGCGAGCGAAGGTTTCCTGTCGCGCTATGGTGAATGGCGAGACGTTCCCTTGTTCGTCGCTGGCATTTGCAAAGATCGCGGTGTGCCGGGGTTGAACGTGTCGGTCAGCGAAAAGTGGCCCGTCGACCTTAATTCGGATGGTTACACCGATGGCTTTTACATCGGTCGCGACCATTGCCCTGACGACTTAGTCCCGGTCGCCGCCCTCCCTTCCCATCAAGGAGCCGAATGATGGGCGGCGCAGCAAACTTTGGCGGCTTCGGTCCGTGCAAGGGCTGTGGAAGCTGGGGCGTTTGCAAATGCCCTCCGCTCGCTGGCGGGGTCTTTCTCGTGCCGTTTGAGGTCGCGGCAGCAGAGACCGAGCGCCTCCAAAACGAACTCGACATCACGAATGCCGATCACGTCGCGCTCTGGCTGGAAGCGAACCTGCCGGATGCGTCGTTGGCATGGCTGGCTTGTCGGATCGTCGAGGCCCACGAAGCCCATCAAGGAGCCGGTGAACCATGAGCTTGATACTTCACCATAGCACGCTGACCGATTTCGTCTCGGCGCGGTTCGATGCGCTCGGCCCTTACACGCTCATGTCAGCGACCAAGGAAGGCGTCACGGCTCGGCGGCCCCGCTGCTCGCCCACCTTCTTCACATGGCGCGAATGGTGGGCAATGCCAGCACACCGCGAAAACAGCTTGCAGGCCGCCATCGCTCCGAACTCAGGAGGAAGTAAATGATCCAATCCGGCAACTGGAAGCAGATCGAAACCCTTCTCGAGCGCCCCGGTGTCGCCGTAATGACGAGCGGCGGCTACTGGCTGGACGGTCGTTTCTATCCGACGCACCGGGCTGTTCCCGCACAATCCCCCATGCCCCAGCCCAAGCGCTCTCTGTTTGATTGGATATGGAGGTGACGGCGGAGCGGCTCTTGAAAGCGCCGGAAGCGGCTGCCCATTTGGCGGTCTGCACGCGCACTCTTCGCAAGCTGCGACAGGACGGCATCATCGACTATGTCTTGATCGGCGATGCAATCCGCTACAGCGTAGCCGATCTTGACCGATTCATCAACGAAAGGCGGACGCGATGCGTCTATATCAAAGGACCGGCTCGCCGTTCTGGTGGCTCGACACAACCGTCGGGGGTAACAGATATCGCGGCAGTACGGGCGAGACGGGAAAGCGAGAAGCGAAAAAGGCAGCGGACCGCATAGTCGATCAGCTTGAGCAGAACCTCAAGCGTGCCGGCGAAGTCTGGACGATAAGCCAGGCACTCGGCAAATGGTACACAGAACACGCCGAGATCAAGCGCAGCGGCGATGCGATATGGTCGAACATCGGCAATATCGAACGCTGCCTAGACTGTTCCACCCCCGTAGACATGCTCACCTCTGCCATGCTGATGGACTTTCGCGCGAAACGCCGCGGCGAACCAGCATATCGCAGCGCAACGACCGAGAAGGCAAAAGAGCGGGCCGCCAAGCTGCCGCCTCGCTATGTGCAGGCCCCGACGATCAACCGAGATCTAGCCTATCTGCAAGCGGCCCTGCGTCACGCCAAGCTGATGCACCTACAGCCGGTGGCCGATATCCCGTGGTCGAAGATCAAATACCCTGAGAATGAGCCCCGCAACCGCTTCGCCTCGCATGACGAATTCGAGGCGATGCAGTCCATCGACGACGCCGATCTGGCCGATATCATCCTCGCCGCGACCGCTACAGGCCTCAGGCGCGGGAATATGCGCTGGACATGGCGCCAAGTGGATTTGCGCGGCAAGACCGTGACGATCGCTCGGACCAAGGGGCGGGTGCCTATCATTGTCCGCCTGTCCGCTCCCGTCGTCGAAATGCTCAAGCGTCGTCGTGCTGCTGCGACCAAGGGAACGGAAGTGCCATCGCCCGACGCGGAGGTGTTCGACTTCACCAATTTCCGGCGCCGCTGGGAGAGGCTTCGCAAGTCGCTCGGCATGGCTGATTTTCATTGGCACGATCTGCGCCACACTTTCGGGACGTGGGCGCGAAAGTGTGGCGTCGATCTGCCCACGCTCAAGGAAGCAATGGCGCATCGCGATATCAAAACGACGATGCGTTACGCCCAAGTCGAAGCGGACGAAATTGCGACCACTTTTGACAAAGTCGGGGACAGAATGGCACAATCTACGGCACACTCGGAGGGCAAATCGTGGAAAGCCAGTTAGTTAGCCGCCCCCGAACACAGATTAGGAATCTGATGCTCTATCCTGCTGAGCTACGGGTGCGCCGCCGCTCGTTTAGCGGTGCAGCGCGCAAAGCGTCAATCGCGATGGATCAATTGGCCGCCTCGGGCGGGACGATCGGCACGAGCAGGGGCATCGCGGCGATCCCGTCGTCGTGCAGCGATTGCGCTTCTTCGGGCGAGGCCTGGCCGTGGATCAGGTCTTCGGCCGCGCGTCCTTCGTGCATCGCGCGCGCCGCATCGGCGAAATCGCGCCCGACCCAGCGCGACTGCGGCAGCATTTCGGCCTGCTTCGCGGCAATGTCGGCGAACAATTTGCGCACCAGGTCGGGCGATGGCTCGGGCGAACCCGCCGGTTTGATGGGCGGCTGTTCCGCCCCCTGACGGTTGGACTTGGCACCGACCCGCGGCGCCATCACCGCCTTTTTCACATCGTCATCGCCGCACACCGGGCAGTTGATCAGCCCGCGCGCCTGCTGGTCGGAGAAACTCTCGCTGCTCGCGAACCAGGCCTCGAAACGGTGATCGCCGGCGGCGCAGCAAAGGTCGAAAACGATCAAGGTCAGCCCAGTCCCAACAACGGGTCGAGCCCGCCGCGCGCATCGAGCGCCGCCATATCGTCGCTGCCGCCGATATGCTTGCCGTCGATGAATATCTGCGGGACGGTGCGCGCGCCACCCGCGCGCTCGACCATCGCGTCGAACCCGGCGCGGTCCATCGTCAGGTCAATTTCCTGATATTCGACGCCCTTGCGTTCGAGCAGCGCCTTGGCCCGCGAGCAATAGGGGCAGAAGAACTTCGTAAAAACTTCGATCTTGGCCATGCGGCTATCCTGTCATCCTTCACTCGCCATATCGGAATCCAACGAAGCAAAGTCAAATATGTTGCTTGTCATGAGGGCCTCGGGAACGACGCGCGCCCATGTTAGAGCGGACACTTGTGCGGCGCCGCTGCGCCCGAGCACCCGCGCCGCCGCGCGCAGCGTCGCGCCGCTGGCATGGACATCGTCGACCAGCACCAGATGCCGCCCCGCCGCGCGCGCCTTGCCATCGTCCGCCAGCGCAAAGGCACCGGCGACGATCCGGTCACGCTCGCGCCGCCCCTTGCCGCGCAGCGATGCCGTCGCCTTCGTACGCAAAAGCAGGTGATGATCGCGCGGAGCGCCGGTCAGCCGCGCCAGTTCGTCCGCGATCAACGCCGCCTGATTGAACCCGCGCGACCACAGGCGCCAGCGGTGCAACGGCACCGGAACCAGCAGCATCGCGTCGATATCCCCTAGCGTGGCGAGATGCCGTGCCATCAGCCGCGCCATCAGCCGCGCATGCCCGGTCCGCCGCCCATATTTGAGGCGCAGCGCCACCGTGCGCGCGACGGGGCCATAGGCGACCGCTGCGGGTGCGCCCTCGAACGGCGGCGCGCTCGCCAGACACGCACCGCATTGGGTCGGCCCGCCGGGCAAGGCGGCGGGCAGCGGAATCGAGCAGCGCGAACAACAAGGCCCATCGAGAAAATGGAGCGACGACCAGCAGGTCAGGCAGAATTGGCGGTCTTCGCCGACGATGATCCCGCATCCGGGACAGCGCGGCGGCAGCGCATAATCGACAACCGCGCGCGCCGCGGCGCGCAAAGTGCCGCGCCAGGCCCCGGCCGGCGCGCCGTCTTTTTCGACATCCCCCGTCGTCGTCGCCATCACCGGCTTGTGAAGCATCGCCGGGGGCGGCACAAGCGGCGCATGTCGCAGCCTCCCCGCCCGCTTTTCTCCCCGGCCCGCCACCGCGCCCAGCGCGACCGCATGGCGCGCCTGCCCGCATCGGCCAATTTCCTCGCGCCGCTCATCGCGGAAACCCTCCTCGACCGGCTCGCGATGGTGACGCGCGAATTTCCGCGCACGCTGCTCATCGGCGCGCATGATGCCGCGCTCGCCGATCATCTTCGCGCGACTGGCACCGCCCTCACCATCGCCGAGGCGGGGCCGCGCCTTGCCGCCGGAACCGGCGCGATCGCGGTCGAGGCCGACGCCATCGACCTGCCCTTCGCCAGTTTCGACCTCATCATCTGGCCCGGAGGGCTCGATAGCGTCAACGACGTGCCCGGCGCGCTCCTTCGCCTCCGCGCCCTGCTCGCCCCCGACGGCCTGTTGCTCGGCGCCTTCGTCGGCGACGGCAGCCTGCCCCGCCTGCGCCGCGCGGTAATGACCGACGGCGTGCGGTCGATCGCGCGGCTGCACCCACAGATCGACCTCGCCGCGATGGGCAATCTGCTCCAGCGCGTCGGCTTCACCCTGCCCGTCGTCGATGTCGACGCGCTGACGGTGCGTTACGGCGACTGGTTCGCGCTGGTACGCGACCTGCGCGCCGCCAGCCTGTCGAGCCGGCTCGCGCCCGCCCCGCCGCCCCTGACGCGCGAAGAAACCGCACGGATTGCCGCCGCTTTCGCGGGCCAGGCCGATCCCGACGGCCGGATCGCCGAAAGCTTCCGCATCGTCCATTTCAGCGGCTGGGCGCCGCATCCCGACCAGCCGCAACCCGCACGGCGCGGCAGCGGCACCGCCTCGCTCGCCGAAGCGCTCAAACCAAAGGACTAGATCAAAGCCTCCAGAAGCCCGATCAGCGGCTTGTCGGCGGGCGGCATGTCGAGCCCGTGCAGTTCGACGGGGCGTACCCAGCGCAGCGCGCTGGCGTGCTGTGCCACCGGCGTCCCGCGCCATTTGCGGCAGACGAACAGTAACAGCAGCAGATGCCGGTTGCCGAGCATGTCGCTGGCGAAACAGGCGGGCGCAAGGCAGGCGTGATCGACATCGATCGCAAGTTCCTCGCCCAGTTCGCGGATCAACGCCTGCTCGGGCGTTTCGCCGGGTTCCAGCTTGCCGCCGGGGAATTCCCACAGCCCCGCCATCGACAGACCTTCGGGACGCTGCTGGACAAGCAGCCTTCCGTCGCGGTCGACGAGCGCGGCCGCCACGACAACGAGCGAGGTTTCCTGCGGTTTTCCGGGGTCTGGCACGGACAAATTGTTAACCTTCCTGTGTGAATATGGGCACCCTCGGGAACTATAATTTCAGTCAGGGGTGGAACAATGCGAAACTTTTACAGGCTGATGCGGTCGACCAGGGCCGCCACAGCCGTCGAATACGGGCTGATCCTGGCCCTTGTCTTTTTGGCGGCCGTCGTTGCGGTAGGCAATGTCGCCAACTCCACCAACAGCATGTGGGGAAGCGTCTCGAACGCTGCCCAAAAAAATATGTAGCACCGCGACGGTCGTCCCTTTTCGGGGCTGCCGCGCACCGGTTTCGGGCGGGTGCCATTAAGATTTTCAAAACCTATTCACCCTAAACCCCCAGATGTTGACCCAGACCAGACCGTCAACAGGGTAAGTGAAATCAGGAGACCAGTCATGAAGTTCATCAAGAAGTTCGTTCGCGATACCAAAGCCGCCACCGCCATCGAATATGGCCTGATCGCGGCCCTCATCGCCGTCGCCGGCATCGCCGCGATGGGCGCAGTCGGCAACAGCGTCGGCAACACCTTCAACAAGGTTTCGACCGAGCTCAACAATAAGACGACCACCCCGTAATCGGGTTGGTTTGCGCCGCTATTGCGGTGGAAATCCGGAAAGGGCGGTGGAGCAATCCACCGCCCTTTTTCTTGCGCGCGCTGAAAGCAATTATCTGCTGGCGTACACGACGATCTTCACGCGCTGTCCCGGGGTCAGGCGGCTCGATGCTGTCAGGCGGTTGAGCACCTGGAACCGTTCGGTCTGATAATTGCTATAGGCCATTCGCCGCGCCAGGCTGGCAACCGTATCGCCGCGCCCGACGGTCACCACGTCGATCCGCCGCGGCCTGATCGCCGCCGCTTCCGCCGTGCTGAGCCGCCGGACGCTGCTGAACATCGAATTGAACGCGCTCCCGCCACCCGCCTGCGTCAGCGCGACGAAATGAAACGCGCTGCTGCGCGAAAATTCATAAGCGAAGACGGTGACATCGACTTGCCCCGACTGGGTATTCACCCGCGCGGTCGAATAGGATGCCGGGATGCCGTTCACCGTCGTGCGCTGGATCGCGCTGGGGCTGATCGACGCGTTACCCGCCACCGCCCTGAATGCCGCGGTGATATAGGCATTCATGTCGCCGCTGTACGGGCCGGTCGTAAATTGCGCCTGCCCGCCATTGCCGCTGACCAACACCGCATCGGCACCGTTCTGCATGCCATAGCCGTTCGGCACCGTGAAACGCAGCTTGAGGTCGGGGTGCAGGAAATCGCGCCCCTCAACCACGCCCTGCGCCGGATCGTCGCCATAAAGCACATTGTCGATCGAAGCGAGAAAGGCATCGGCATTGCGGGTGCCGCCACCACCGCCCGCCCGGCTCGCCAGCGTCTGCGCGTTGCGCACGCGCGACGCGGGGTCGGGGTGGGTGCTCGCCCATTCGGGCAGCGAGCGCGCGTCGCCGCCCGACAGACGGGCGTCGAGCGTCGTCTGGTTCGCAAGGCTCATCAGCATCGTCGACAGCGCCATCGTGTCATAGCCCGCGCTGCGCAGATATTGGACGCCGAGCTGGTCGGCCTGCAGCTCCTGGCTCCGCGAAAAGCCCAGCGTCGCAAGCTGTGCCACGCGCATCGAATTATTCTGAAGGAGCCCGCCCAGCCCGCCGAGCAGCCCGCCATTGTCGCCGATCGCCCCGCCCAGCACCGCGCCGAGCACGCCGAGGATCTGGTTGCGCGTCGCCGCCGACTGGCGCTTCTTGCTGTGCTGCGCCGCGACATGCCCGACCTCGTGTCCAAGCACGCCGGCGAGTTCGGCTTCGTCGTTCATCAGCGCCATCAGCTGGCGCGTGACATAGACATAGCCCCCCGGGATCGCGAAGGCGTTGTTCACCGGCGAATTGAGGAGGGTGACGGTAAAATCGCTTGGGCTACGCGACAGGCCCGACTGAACGGCGATATTCTGTCCGACGCGGTTTACATAGGCGGCCTGCGGGCCGTTATAGGCGCCGCCGAATTCGGCCATCAGCTGCGGATGCGCGTCGGTGCCTTGCTTGCGTTCGGCGGGCGAAATGCTCGTCGCGGTCTTGATCGCCTTCAGCTGTGCGTCGGCCGCGCCGGTCAAGGCCAGGCTGCCGAGCGCTGCCGATGCCGCCAGCTTGATCGCTAGCCCGTTTTTCGTCTTCCGCACCATCGAAGCGCCTCCCTATCCGTTTCTTCTTTCAGGAATATCCCCGATTCACCACAAGGCAAGCCGCATCCGCGGTGCCCTTGGCGAAAGAAACGCGAAGCCCGGCGATCGGGTTCCGGTTCAGGCGCGGCGCGCCTGAATTTATGGGCCGCTCAAGCGCGGCCCATGGCGAGGAATTTTTCCTCGCGCGCCGCGAGCAAGGTTTCGCGCGGCAATCCTGCCAGCGCGCCCAGTTCCTGCTCGATCGCATCGCCGAGCGCGGCAATTGCGACTTCGGGCGCGCGATGCGCGCCGCCAACGGGTTCGGTGACGATGCGGTCGATGATTTTCAGCCCCAGCAGGTCCTGCGCCGACATCTTCATCGCCGCGGCGGCGTCGGCCGCCTTGTCCGACGTGCGCCACAGGATCGACGCGCAGCCTTCGGGTGAAATCACCGAATAGACGGCATGTTCGAACATCAGCACGCGGTTCGCGGCGGCGAGCGCGATCGCGCCGCCCGAACCGCCCTCGCCGACCACCGCGGCGACCATCGGCACGCCCAAGGCGAGGCATTGTTCGGTCGAGCGCGCGATCGCTTCGGCCTGGCCGCGCTCTTCGGCCTGGATTCCGGGAAAGGCGCCCGACGTGTCGACCAAAGTCACCACCGGCAGCCCGAAACGGTCGGCGAGCTGCATCAGGCGGATCGCCTTGCGATAGCCCTCGGGCTTCGCCATCCCGAAATTATGCTTCATGCGCGACGGGATATCGTCGCCCTTTTCGTGACCGATGACCATCACGCGGCGGCCGCGAAACCGCGCCATTCCGCCCAAAATCGCCTGATCGTCGCCGAAATTGCGGTCGCCGGCCAGCGGCATCCAGTCGTCGAACAGGCCGGCGACATAATGTTTGAAATGCGGGCGGTCGGGGTGGCGCGCGACCTGCGTCTTTTGCCAGGGCGTCAGTTTCGAATAGATTTCGCGGAGCAATTTCGAGGATTTGCCCTCAAGCTGCGCGATATCATTGTCGATGTTGAGCGTGGGGTCGTCCCCCATCTCGCGTAGCTCGGCAATCTGCCGATCGAGCGCGGCGACCTGTTTTTCGAAATCCAGAAAGGCTGTCATAGGCGAGCGCTAGGACGAAGGCGGCTCAACGTCAACGTCCGGGTCGAGGCTGGCCATCCGCGCCAGCGGATGCCGTTTGTTGACCAGTTCGACGAGGCGGCGGCTGTCGACATGCGTGTAGATTTCGGTCGTCGCGATATCGGCGTGGCCGAGCATCAATTGCAGCGCGCGCAGATCGGCCCCGCCCTCGAGCAGATGCGTGGCGAATGCGTGGCGCAGCACGTGCGGGCTGATCGCGGTTGGGTCGACCCCCGCCCGCGCGGCAAGGTCGCGCAGCATCTGGAACAGCCGCACGCGCGAGATATGCGCCTTGCCCGACGGGAACAGCCAGGGCGATCCATCGGCGAGGAGCGGCAGCCAGCGATCGAGCACGGTCCGCGCGCGTTCGGACAGCGGAACGAGCCGCTCCTTGTCGCCCTTGCCGCGGATGATCAGATATTCGCGCCCGCCGGCGATCGCGCGCCGGGGCAGCGACACCAGTTCGCTGGCGCGCAGGCCCGACCCATAAAGAAGTTCGAGCAGCAACAGCATCCGCACCGCCGCGGCGGGCGGCGCCTCTCCCGCCGCTTCCTCCTCGGCCTGCTCGAACAATCGATCGACATGCGCGTGAGTCAGGATACGCGGGAGCGGGCGGCGCGTCGCGGGGCGCGCGATATCGAGCGCCGGATTGTCCGCCCGCTCGCCCTCATCGAGCAGAAAAGCGAAGAACTGGCGCAGCGCCGACAGCTTGCGCGCCGCGCTGCTTGCCGCAAGCGATTGATAATCCGCCATCAATTTGCGCAGCGCCGCCGCATCGGCATGGGCCAGCCGGCCCTGCACCCACTCGGCCGCCTGCTCCAGATCGCGCCGATAGGCGGCCAGCGTGTTACGCGAGGCACCGCGCTCGGCCGCCATCATTTCAAGGAAGCGGTCGATCAGCGCCGCGTCAGACATCGCCGATGTCCGGCAGCGAGATAACCTCAGACACGCACCAGCGCTTCGGCCGCGATCATCCGCGCTTCGGCCGCGAGCCCCACGTCGCGCAGCGCCCGAACGATATAATAAAGATGATAGGGCGGGACCTCCGACCACTCGCCCTGCATCCCCGCCGCCGCGAGAAGCGCCACCATGCCCGGCTCGCGCCGTTCGGCCGCCGCCATGATCGCGCGCGACCATCGCGTCTGTTTGCCCAGATCGACCTCGAGATCGCTCGCCGCCGAAGCTGCTGCGCTCGCGTCGAGCCGCCCGAGGCCCGCGAGCCCCGCGAGCAGGAATTTCGATCGCAAGGCGTCGGCGCTGTCATCGTCGCCCGCAAACTGGCCGACGGCGCCCGCGCTCATGCCGGTCAGCGGCCGCGGCGATCCCACCGCGAGCACCGCCCATGCGCGGCTGCCCACCGAAACGGTCGGAACCCACGCGATCGCATTTTCGTCATATCCGCCCGCGAGCATCGATCCCAGCAGCTGCCAGGGATCGCCGCCCACGTCGGTATTGACCGGCAAGGCCGCGGCGGCGCGCGCGGTTGCGACCATCGCGGCATAGCTTTGCGTCGGCGTGCCGCCCGTGCCCCACAGCTGCTGCATCGCGGCATAACGGTCGGCACCGGCAGCGAGGCGAAACGCGCCGCGCAGCCGATCGGTCTGGGTCACGAGCGCCTCGGCGGGCTCTTCTTCGCTCGCCGCGGCGCTCAAGAGCGAGACATAGGCTTCGCTCGACAGCACGCCGCGCGCGGCGGCTTCGGGCGCGGCGGCGATGCGGCTGGCCATGTCGGTCATCGGCGCGAGCACCGTCCAGCTTTTGATATTGGACGGCGCCGCGGTGCGCAGCGCCTCGGGCACCGGGATAGCGGTCGCGGTCGCCATGCCGAAGCGCCAGCTGGTCAGCCGGTCGATATTGTCCCACTCGATCGTCGTCGAGCGGCGCCCGGCGCCCGTCGCGCCGAGCACGCGTTCGGTGAGCAGGATGTCGAAGTTCGAGATTTTACCGCTCGACCGCACGCGGCCGATCGCCCAGCCCGCCGGCCCGGCTTCGCCCGACAGCCCCGAACAGATCGCCGACGCCAGGCGCCACGCCTGCTCATCGCCATGGGCAAGACCGGCCGGAACATAGGGACACATGCCCGCCGGGTCGGCGTTGGCAAGATAGGTTTGCTGCGCCGCGGCGACGAGGCGCGGGCTCGCCCGGTCATAGTCGACCGACTGGACGATCCGGCGCGCTATGATCGATTCGCCCATGCGCAGCAGCAGCGCCGTGCGAGCGGCGGCAAGGTCGGCGCCGTTGATCGTGTCGGGGGTGTCGATCGCCGACGCGAGCGATCGGCGGAGCAGGATCTGCCCCCAGCGCGATGCGAACTGGCCGTTCGTCTTGCCCATGATCGCGGCGGCATATTGGCCGCGCACGCCGAACGCATCGGGTGCAAGCCCGCCCGTTTCGGGCGTCAGCGGCCCGATCCGCGTCAGCAGGCGGCGCGCGCCCGGCGGCAGGTCGTATTTCAGACCGCCCGATTCGACCTCTTCGTCCTCCTCGCCCTCTTCGCCGGTTTCGGCCGGCGCGCTCGCGCTAGCGGTCCCGGACGTCGGCACGACAGGCGGCGGGGCGCTGCCATTAGCGGGCGCCGAACCCGGGGTTGGCGTCGCAGTCGGCGACGGCGTGGGGGTCGGTCGCGGCGCGGGCGTCTCGGCGGGGTTGCCAAAGCCTTCGGGCAGCAGCGATTCCTGCGCGAGTGCGGGCAGGACCAGCGCCGCGGCGAGCGCGGTGCCCGACAGGCCCAGCGTCAGCGAAAGCGTTTTCATCTTCATCGTGGAGCGCTTTCGGCAATCTTGTCTGTCACGTCCACCTCAATCATTCGCGGCTCGATCGGCCGGCCCAGGAACAGCAGGAACAGGAAGAACGCCACCAGCACCAGCGCCAGCACGATCAATCGTGCAATCCAGCGGCTCTTTCCCGATCTGCCCCGCGCGCGCAATATCCAATGCCTGCCGTTCGTCTCATTTGAACCGCAGCAAAACCATTGTTCCGCGCGGCCCCTTCGGTATAGCCGCGCGCACCATGTCGCGAAACCCGAAAAGCCCGGCTGCTGCCATCCCCGCGTCGATCCGCGACCGGTCGATCGTGCTCGTCGGGCTGATGGGGTCGGGCAAATCGACGATCGGCCGCCGCCTCGCGCAACGCCTCGGCATGCGCTTCGCCGACGCCGACGACGAAATCGAACGTGCGGCAGGCATGACGATCTCCGACATTTTCGCGCGTTTCGGCGAGGCGCATTTTCGCGACGGCGAACGCCGCGTGATTTCGCGGCTGCTCGGCGAAAAGCCGATGGTGCTCGCGACCGGCGGCGGCGCCTTCGTCAATGAAGAGACGCGCGCGCTGATCCTGCAGGGCAGCCTTTGCATCTGGCTCGACGCCGATATCGCAACGCTCGTCGAACGCGTCGGCCGCCGCAGCCATCGCCCGCTGCTCAAGAATCGCGACCCCGGCGAGGTGCTCCGCGAACTGGCGGCGGTCCGCAACCCCATCTATGCCGAGGCGCATATTCGCGTCAGTTCGGCAAGCACGCCGCACGACCATACGGTGCGCGCGATCCTCGAGGCTCTGTCAAAGTGGGAAGATCCGAAATGGAAAGCCTGACCGTCGAATTGGGCAGCCGCAGCTATCCGATATTGATCGGCGACGGGCTGATCCAGGGCATCGGCGATCATGTAGCGCCGCTGCTGAAACGCCCGCGCACGATGATCGTCACCGACACCCACGTCGCCGAACAATATCTGATTCCGCTCGGCACCTCGCTCGCGATGGCCGACATCTCCTTTTCCTCCTTCGTGCTCGATCCGGGTGAAGGCACGAAGAGCTGGGCGGGGCTCGCGCGGCTGACCGAATGGCTGATCGGCGAAGGCGTCGAGCGCGGCGACCATGTCATTGCGCTTGGCGGCGGCGTGATCGGCGACCTCGTCGGTTTCGCGTGCAGCATCGTCAAACGCGGCTGCAACTTCATCCAGGTCCCGACCACGCTGCTCGCGCAAGTCGACAGCAGCGTCGGCGGCAAGACCGCGATCAACGTCCCCGCGGGCAAGAACCTCATCGGCGCTTTCCATCAGCCCGCGCTCGTCGTGATCGACCCGACGACGCTCGAAACGCTGCCGCGCCGCGAACTCGGCGCCGGCTATGCCGAAGTCGTCAAATATGGCCTGATCGACGACGCCGATTTCTTCGCCTGGTGCGAAGAGCATGGCGCGGCGCTGCTCGCGGGCGACAGCGCGGCCCGCCACAAAGCGATTGCGCATAGTGTCACGGCCAAGGCGCGCATCGTCGCCGCCGATGAGCGCGAGACGCAGGACATTCGCGCACTGCTCAACCTCGGCCACAGCTTCGGCCACGCGCTCGAAGCCGAAACGGGCTATTCGGACCGGCTGCTCCACGGCGAAGCGGTCGCGGCGGGCATGGTCCTCGCACACCAGTTTTCGGCCGCGAATGGCCTCTGCTCCGCGGCCGACGCCGAGCGGGTGCGCGCGCATCTGGCGAGCGTCGACCTGCCGCACAGCCTCGCCAGCGCGGGCGTCAACACCGATGGCGCGACCCTCGCGGGGCATATGGCGCACGACAAGAAGGTGCGCGGCGGCAAGCTGCCGCTGATCCTGACCCGCGGTATCGGACAGAGTTTCGTCACCGAAGACTATGGGCTCGACGCCGTCGCGGCGTTCCTCGACGGCCGGGCGTCAGCTGATCGCTGACGCCTGCTCGTTTTCTTCGTCTTTCGGATCGTCTTTCTGGGCCTTCGCCGCCAGACGCCGCAAACGGAATTTCTCCAGCACGCTTTCGGCCTCGCGTCCGCCGCCTGGCTTGAAGCGATGGTCCATGCCCGCCGAAATGTCGCCCTCGTCGATCTGCGCCTGCAGCCGCGTCTCGTCGAGATGGCGCAAGGTCGCCTCGACATCTTCCATCTCGCGCGGATCGACGTCGAGATAGCGCAGCGCGGTGAGGCCCATCGCGACCGAGCTTTCAAAGACCTCGCGAATAACCCCGTCGACCCCCGCCCCGTCGATCGCGAGCAACTGGCGGCGGTCAAAGACGCGCATCAGCACCTTCGCATTCGGAAAGGCGTCGACGATCGGCTTCAACGCCGCGGCATCGACCGAGGCATCGTCGATGCAGAAGATGATCAGCCGCGCCTCGTCGGCGCCCGCACGGCGGAGCAGGTCGACGCGCAGCCCGTCGCCGAAATAGACCTTGGTATCGAAGCGGCTCGACAGCTCGATCTGGCTCGGTTTCTTGTCGATCAGCGTCACCGAACAGGCGACGCCGTGCAGCATCTGCGACACGATCTGCCCGAACCGTCCATAGCCGACGACGATCGCCGACCCGCGCGGCGCGCCCGCCGGATCATCGAGGTCGGCGGGCTCAGCGGCAGGCGAAAATTCGAGGTTGCGCGCGAACAGCATCAGGAACGGCGTCGTCACCATCGACAGCGTCACCACCGCGCTGAACAGGCTCGCCGCTGCGGGATCGATCAGCAGCGCGTCGGCCGCCTGCGCGAACAGCAGGAAGCCGAACTCGCCGCCCTGGCTGAGGAGCAGGCCGAGCCCCAGCGCCACCGGCCACGGCTTGCCGAACAACTTCACGATTAGCGTGAGGACGATGACCTTCACCGCCACGAGGCCGAGCGCGAGCGAGAGGACAAGCAACGGCCGCTCGATCACCGCCCCGACGTCGAGCACCATGCCGACCGCAAGGAAGAAGAGGCCAAGCAGGATCAGGCGGAACGGTTCGACATCCGATTCGATCTCGTGCCGATAGGGCGAGTCGGCGAGCATCACCCCGGCTATGAACGCACCGAGCGCAGTCGACAGGTGCAGGCTGTGCATCAGCGCGGCGCTCGCAAGGATGGTGAGCAGCCCGACGACGACGAACAGCTCGCGCTCGCCATACCTCCCGATGATGCGGAGCAGCGGATTGACGACGAAGCGGCCGGCGAGAACGAGCACGACGATCGCCCACAAGGTGAAAAACGCCATCTGCCACCCCGGCGGCGCCGACGGATCGGCGGGCGCGCGCGACAGCACCGCGACGATCGTGATCATCGGCACGAGCGCCAGATCCTGGAACAGCAGGATCGAGAAGGCTTTCTCGCCAAAGGGCGAGTTGATCCGCCCCGAGCTTTTGAGTCCCGGAAGCACCTGCGCGGTCGATGACAGCGCGAGCGGCAGGCCGAGCGCGAGCGAGGCCGCGGGGCTGAACCCCAAGGTCAGATGGATGAGCCCGGTGAGCACGAGCCCCGTCACGACGACCTGTGCCAGGCCAAGCCCGAAGATCGCGCGGCGCATGTCCCAGAGCCGGCGCGGCGACAGTTCGAGCCCGACGAGGAAGAGCAGGAAGGCGATGCCAAGCTCGGCAAAGGCGAGCTTCGATTCGCCGCCGCCGACGAGCCCGAGCCCGTGCGGCCCGACGATCGCCCCCGCGATCAGATAGCCGAGCACCGCGCCGAGCCCGAGCCGGCGAAAGATCAGCACGAACAAGGTCGCGACGCCGAGGAGGATCGCGCCTTCGACCAGTGCAGTATCGGTCGCGGTTTCGGCCACCTTTCCGGCCGCTTCCGAGGCGGCCGCGGTGAGCGCGAGCAACGTCATGCCGCCGCCGCCCGCTCCTCAAGCGCCGCAATCGCAGCGTCGAACGGCAGCAAGATCGCGCCGTGGCGCGCCGGATAGCCCTGCGCCGCCGCGAGCAGGTCGAACCCCGGCCAGTCGGGCTGGGCGTCCGCGCCCGCGAACCAGCTGGCGATCCCGTCGCGCGCGGCGCGCAGTTCGACGAGGCCGAGCCCCGGTGCGTGGCGCGCGAGCAATGCCGCCGATGCCTGACCCAGCGCGCACGCTTCGACATGCATGCCGACGCGTGTCACCCGACCCGCTTCGTCGGTATCGAGATCGAGGATGATCGCGCTGCCGCACAGCGGAGCGCGCTTGCTCACGCGGTGGCGCGCATCGGCGATCGGCAGATATTCCGCGGTCGCAACCGCGAGCGCCAATATGTCGCGATTATAGAGCGGCGCGCTCATGGCTTGTCGGCCCCGGCTGCTTCGGCTTCGCGCGCCTCGGCGCGGCGCTCGGCGATCACCTTGCTCATTGCAGTGCTCGTTGCATTGAGCGCCGGATAGGAGCGGCTGTCGGTCATCCACGCGGGGCGCTGCATGACGCCATAACCGATATCATAGAGCAAAGTGAGGAGCATGAAGCCGATCGAGGCGATCAACAGGCCCTTCACCGCACCGAAACCCGCGCCCAATCCACGGTCGAACCCGCCGACCAGCGACGCGCGGCTGCGCTGCCCCATCGCGCGCGATCCCCATTTGGCGAGCGCGAACACCCCGCCGAAGAGAAGCACGAAGGCGAGCGCCGCCGCGCCGCCCTCGGTCCCGACCCAGCCCGCGAGCAGGTCGGTCACAAGCGGGTGAAAGAAACGCACCGCCGCGATCGCGAGGATCCACGCGAGCAGCGTCGTCACCTCCTGCACAAGGCCGCGCGAAAAACCGAGCACCGCGCCGCCGCCAACCAGCACCAGCACGACGATATCCAGAGCCGTCAGACTTCCCATAGGCCGGTCGCTAGTCGCGCCCGAGCATCAGGTCAACGAGTTCGCCGAGGCGTTCGAAACCCGTGACCGAAATCCCGCCGACCTCCTTCATGCCCTTGGGACCCCAGCCGCGCGAAAAACCGAGCTTTGCCGCTTCACGCAGCCGCAGCCCGTCGTGCGAAACCTGCCGTACCTCGCCCGACAGCGACAGCTCGCCGAATACGATTGCGTCGGCGGGCACCGGCCGCTCGCTGAACGCCGAGATCAGCGCCGCCGCGACCGCCAGATCGGCGGCGGGATCGGTGAGCCGATAGCCGCCCGCGATGTTGAGATAGACTTCGGCGGCGCCCATCTGGAGCCCGCAGCGCGCCTCCAGCACCGCGAGCACCATGGCGAGCCGGCCGCTGTCCCAGCCGACGACGGCGCGGCGCGGCGTCGCCCCGCTCGCCAGCCGCACGGTCAGCGCCTGCACCTCGACGAGCACCGGGCGCGTGCCCTCGAGCGCCGGAAACACCACCGATCCCGGCACATCGCGGCTGCGGTCGGTCAGGAACAGGCTCGACGGGTTGCTGACTTCGCCCAGCCCTTCCTCGCCCATCGCGAACACCCCGATCTCGTCGGTCCCGCCGAAGCGGTTTTTCACCGCGCGCAGGATGCGATATTGATGGCTGCGCTCGCCCTCGAACGCCAGCACCGTGTCGACCATATGCTCGAGCACGCGCGGCCCCGCGATCGTCCCGTCCTTGGTGACATGGCCGACGAGCACGATCGCGGCATCGCTGTCCTTGGCGTAGCGGATCAGTTCCTGCGCGCTCGCGCGCACCTGGCTCACCGTCCCCGGCGCGCTGTCGATCAGGTCGCTATGCATCGTCTGGATCGAATCGATCACGACGAAATCGGCGGTCTGCTTGTCGAGCGTCGCAAGGATGTCGCGCACCGATGTCGCGCTGGCGAGCGCCACCGGCGCATCGCCGAGTCCGAGCCGCTGCGCGCGCAGCCGCACCTGCGCCGCGGCTTCCTCGCCGCTGATATAGACGACCGACTTGCCCGCCTTCGCGAGCCGCCCCGCCGCCTGCAGCAGCAGCGTCGACTTGCCGATCCCCGGATCGCCGCCGATCAGCGTCGCCGACCCCGCGACGAAACCGCCGCCGAGCGCGCGGTCGAATTCGGCAATCCCGCACAGCATGCGCTCGGGTATCTTGCTCTCGGCATCGAGCGTTTCGAGCGCGAGCGTCCGCCCGCCGCGGCTGAGGTCGTGCTTGGCCGAAAACACCGTTTCGCCAGCCTCCTCGATCAGCGTGTTCCACTCGCCGCAATCGGCGCATTGTCCCTGCCAGCGATAGGTTGCGGAGCCGCAATTCTGGCAGACATATTGACGTTTCGCTTTGGCCATGCGGCTCGCATAATCGGAACAAAGATGGAACGCTAGCCCTTTCCCAAACTCGTAGCGACGGTTCATTTTGTGCGCGCGTTGCTCTAGGGGAGCAGCAACACCCGAATCACCTTCCCACAGGAAAGCCCCGCGCCATGAAATTCTTCGCCGACACCGCCGAAATCGCCGATATCCAGGAGCTCGCCGCAACCGGCCTGCTCGACGGCGTCACCACCAACCCCTCGCTGATCGCCAAGTCGGGCCGCGACTTCAAGGAAGTCACGAAGGAAATCTGCGCGCTGACCACCGGCCCCGTGTCGGCCGAAGTCGTCGCGCTCGACCATGCAACGATGATGAAAGAGGCCGAGATTCTTCGCAAGATCGCGCCGAACGTCTGCATCAAGGTGCCGCTGACGATCGACGGCCTCAAGACGTGCAAGGCGCTGACCGGCGATGGCACGATGGTCAATGTCACGCTCTGCTTCTCGGCGGCGCAGGCGCTGCTCGCCGCCAAGGCCGGCGCGACCTTCGTCTCGCCCTTTGTCGGCCGTCACGACGACAATGGCTTCGACGGGATGCAGCTCATCTCCGACATCCGGCTGATCTACGACAATTACGGCTATGAAACCGAGATCCTCGTCGCGAGCGTGCGCCACGGCATCCATGTGCTCGAAGCCGCCAAGATCGGCGCCGACGTGATGACCGCGCCGCCCTCGGTGATCAAGGGGCTGTTCAAGCATATCCTGACCGAAAAGGGCATCGAAGGCTTCCTCGCCGACTGGGCGAAGACCGGGCAGTCGATCTGAGACACGCCTCACTCTCTTAGCAGTTGACGTAAACGTTAAGTCATCGCGATACTCCCCCGAAAGGGAGAGATTCGCGATGACCGACACCACCATCCTCACCGAACGCCGCGGCCACATATTGATCGTCACGATCAACCGGCCCGAGGCGCGCAACGCGGTCAACGCCGCGGTCCATATCGGCATCGGCACCGCGCTTGAAACCGCCGAAGCCGATCCCGAAATCCGCGCCGTCGTCATCACCGGCGCGGGCGACAAGAGCTTCTGCGCGGGCGCCGACCTGGTCGCACTCTCGCGCGGCGAAAGCCTCTATCCCGACGATCCGGCGCAGCAGGCGTGGGGCTTTGCCGGCATGGTGTCGCACCCGATCTCGAAACCGATCATCGCCGCGGTCAATGGCTTCGCGTTCGGCGGCGGCTGCGAGATCGCGCTGATGAGCGACATCATTATCGCCGCCGACCATGCGCAATTCGGCCTGCCCGAGGTCAAGGTCGGGCTGTTCGCCGCCGCCGGTGGGGCCTTCCGGCTTGCGCAGCAGCTGCCGCGCAAGCTCGCGATGGAATATATGCTGACCGGCGATCCGATCCCCGCTGCACGCGCCGCCGAGTTCGGGCTGGTCAATCATGTCGTTCCGCTCACCGATCTGCTCCCGACCGCGATCGCGCTCGCCGAGAAGATCGCGGGCAATGCGCCGCTCTCGGTGCAGGCGTCGAAGCGCGTCGCACTCGGCATCGAAGAAGGCCGCATCGCCGCCGACGCGCCGTTCTGGGAGCATAACACGCGCGAACGCGGCGTGCTGATGCGCAGCGAAGACGCGCGCGAGGGGCCGCTGGCCTTTGCGCAGAAGCGCAAGCCCGAGTGGAAGGCGCGCTGACATGGCGATGACCGACCCCGAGCGCATTCCCGTCATCATCGGGGTCGGACAGGTCAACGATCGGCCCGAGGACCCCGACTTGGGCCTCGACTCGCTCGGGTTGATGATCGCAGCGCTGAAGATTGCCAATGCCGATGCCGGCGGCGGCTTGCTGACCGACTTGGACAGCCTTGCGATCGTCGACCAGATCAGCTTCCACAGCCTCGGCAAGCTTCCCGAACCGCTCGCCGCCGCGATCGGCGCAACGCCCGCGATCAACTATCAGTCGGCGGCTCCGCACGGCGACACGCCCGTTCGCCTGCTCAACGAGGCCGCGAACCGCATCGGCGCAGGCGAAGTGAAACTCGCGGCGATCGTCGGCGCCGAAGCGCTCCGCACCGCCGCCGGCCGCGCCGCCAAGGCCGCGAGCGGCGAGGACAAAAGCTATAATGCGATCCGCAAGGTCGCGACACGCCGCGAGCCGAACTACGCCCAGCTTCACGGGCTGGCGGCGCCGGTAGACGTCTATCCCCTCTACGAGAATGCGACACGCGCGGCGTGGGGCCAAAGCCTCGCCGAAGCCCAATTCGAAAGCGCCGAAATCTGGTCGCGCTTTTCCGAGGTCGCGGCCGGAAACGACGGCGCGTGGATCCGCAAGCCGGCTTCGCCCGAGGATATTCTGGAGGTCAACGAGCGCAACCGCCCGATCGCCTTTCCCTATTCGAAGCTGATGGTCGCCAATTCGTCGGTCAACCAGGGCGCGGGCTTCATCGTCGCGAGTCTTGCTGAAGCATGGCGCCGCGGCATCCCCGAGGACCGCCTGATCCATATCGGCATGGGCGCGGCGGCGAAGGAGCCGGCAAGCATCCTCCACCGCGACCGCTATGACGGCAGCGTCAGTATGGAGACCTCGATCAGCCGCACGCTCGAACTGAACGCGATGACCGCCGCGGACTTCGATTTCGTCGAGCTTTACAGCTGCTTCCCGTGCGTCCCCAAGATGGCGCGGCGTATCCTCGGCTGGCCGTGGGACCGACCCGCGACGGTGTTCGGCGGCCTCACCTTCGGCGGCGGGCCGATCGCCAATTATATGAGCCATGCGATCGTTTCGATGGTCGAGAAACTGCGCGAGGAAGGCCGCTATGGCTTCCTCTTCGCCAATGGCGGCTTCGCAACCGACAATCATTGCATCGTGCTGGGCAATAAGCCGATTGCGGCGGCGAGCTTTCCGCAGGATTTCGACTATCAGGTCGAGGCCGAGGCGAAGCGCGGGCCGGTGCCCGAGCTGGTGGAAGATTATGCCGGGCCGGCGACGATCGAGAGCTATACGGTGTTTTACGGCCGCGATGGCGCGCCGAAAGCGGGTGTTGTGGTGGCGCGGACGCCCGACGGAAAGCGCACGCTGGCGCATGTCGATGTAAGCGATACGACGATGCTGGCGTTCCTCACCGACGGTAAACAGGAGCCGGTCGGGGCGGCGGGTCAGGTCGTCGCGCTCGATGAAGGTTTCGGCTGGCGGGCGTAAGCCTCTGCCCTCCCATTTATGGGAGGGGTCGGGGGAGGGCCTGTTCCGGGACCGAAATGCAGGAGCGCGACATGCCCTCCCCTAGCCCCTCCCGCAAGCGGGAGGGGAACTAGATTTCGAATGAAACCCCCTGCGCCAGTGGCAGCGTGTCCGAATAATTCAGCGTATTCGTCGCCCGCCGCATATAGGCCTTCCAGCTGTCGGAGCCGCTTTCACGCCCGCCGCCGGTTTCCTTCTCGCCGCCGAACGCGCCGCCGATCTCGGCACCCGAGGTGCCGAGATTGACGTTGGTGATACCGCAGTCGCTCGCGACCAGAAACCGCTCGGCCTCGCGCATGTCGGTCGTGAAGATCGCCGACGACAGCCCCGCCGCGACATCGTTGTGCAGCTCGATCACCCCGTCCAGATCATAATAGCGCATGACATAAAGGATCGGCGCGAAGGTCTCTTCGAGCACGGGTCCGACCTGCCCCGGCATCTCGACGAGCGCGGGCTTCACGTAAAAGCTCGCACCTTCGCCGACCCGCTCGCCGCCATGGACGACCCCGCCCGCGGCGCGCGCCGCGTCCAGCGCGTCCTGCATCATCTCATAGGCCGCGCGGTCGATCAGCGGCCCGACGAGCACCTCGCTTGTCAACGGATTGCCCACGCCGACACTGTTGTAGGCGGCCTTCAGCTTGGTGACGAAGCCATCGTAAATGCTGTCGTGCAGGAACAATCGCCGCGTCGTCGTGCAGCGCTGTCCCGCGGTCCCCATCGCCCCGAACGCCACCCCGCGCAGCGCGAGGTCGAGGTCGGCCGACGGCGTGACGATCACGCCATTGTTGCCGCCAAGTTCGAGGATCGCGCGCGCAAAGCGCTGCGCCAGCCGCGGTGCGACCGCGCGGCCCATCCGCGTCGAACCCGTCGCCGATACCAGCGCCACGCGCGTGTCGTCGACCAGCGCCTCACCCACCTCGCGCCCGCCGATCAAGAGCTGCGCCAGTCCCTCGGGCGCATCGCCGAAGCGCGCCAGCGCGCGCTCGAAAATCGCCTGCGTCGCCAGCGCGGTCAGCGGCGTCTTTTCGGAGGGCTTCCACGCGACGCTGTTGCCGCACACCAGCGCGATCGCGGCGTTCCATGCCCACACCGCGACCGGGAAATTGAACGCCGAGATCACCCCGACGACACCCAGCGGATGCCAGACCTCCATCATCCGGTGCCCCGGCCGTTCTGTTGCAATGGTCAACCCGTAAAGCTGGCGCGACAGCCCGACCGCGAAGTCGCAGATGTCGATCATTTCCTGTACCTCGCCCGCGCCCTCGGACGGGATCTTGCCCGCCTCGATCGTCACCAGTCTGGCCAGATCGTCTTTTGCCGCGCGCAATTCCTCGCCCCACAATCGAACGAGTTCGCCGCGGCGCGGGGCGGGAACATTGCGCCATGCGCGAAAGGCTGCCCTCGCTTTGTCGAGTGTCTCATCAATTGCCGCTGCATCGGCGACCCGCACCATTCCCAGCTCTTCGCCCGTCAGCGGCGTGACCGACGGCATCGAGCCTTCGGTCCACAATGCGCGGTCGACCCCTAGCCTGCCGAGGAGCCCATCAATATCCTGGCCCAATTGAACCATCATCTGTCCCTTCATTGGGCCGACACGCCCTTGCAGTTTGTGGCTCGCGGGTTATCGCAGCGGGCGAACAATGCAAACCCGAATGGGAGAGTCGTCCTTGTCCGAATTGTCGCCGTCCGAGCCCTTTGTTCCCGTTCCGGCCGATGCCGCGGCGAACACGCACTGCAGCGCCGCCGATTACGACCGGCTCTACGCGCAGAGCATCGACGACCCCGATGCTTTCTGGGCCGAACAGGCGAAGCGGATCGACTGGATCACGCCGCCGACCACGATCGGCAACTGGTCCTACGATCCCGTCGAGATCAAATGGTATGAGGATGGCGTCCTCAACCTATGCCACAACGCCGTCGACCGTCATGTCGCGGCGGGCCACGGCGACCGCACCGCCATCATCTTCGAACCCGACGCCCCCGATGGCGAAACGCGCCATATCAGCTATGCCACGCTGCTCGCCGACGTCATCCGCTTCGCGAGCACGCTGAAGAAGATGGGCGTCCAAAAGGGCGACCGCGTCACCATCTATATGCCGATGATACCCGAGGGTGCGGTGGCGATGCTCGCCTGCGCGCGGATCGGCGCTGTGCACAGCGTCGTTTTCGGCGGCTTTTCGCCCGAGGCGATCCACGGCCGCATCGAGGATTGCGCGAGCGACTGGGTGATCTGCGCCGACGAAGGGTTGCGCGGCGGCAAGGTCGTTCCCCTGAAAGCCAATGTCGACAAGGCACTTGAGCGCGTCGATGTGAAGGCTGTGCTGGTCATCGCACACACCGGCGGCCACGTCGCGATGAAAGAGGGCCGCGACCATTGGTACGACGCGCTGTCGGCCGACGTCGACGCCGAATGCCCGTGCGAGCCGATGGGTGCCGAGGATCCGCTATTCATCCTCTACACCTCGGGCTCGACGGGGAAGCCGAAGGGCGTGCTCCACACCGTCGGCGGCTACAGCGTGTGGACCGCGAGCACTTTCTATTATGGCTTCGACTATCGTCCCGGCGAAATCTTCTGGTGCAGCGCCGACATCGGCTGGGTCACCGGCCACAGCTACGTCGTCTACGGCCCGCTTCAGAATGGCGCGACGACGCTGATGTTCGAGGGCGTGCCAAATTACCCCGGCCACGACCGCTTCTGGCAGGTCGTCGACAAGCACAAGGTCAACATCCTCTACACCGCGCCGACCGCGATCCGCGCGCTGATGCGCGAGGGTGATGACTATGTGACGCGCCACGATTTGAGCTCCCTCCGGCTGCTCGGCAGCGTCGGCGAGCCGATCAATCCCGAGGCGTGGCGCTGGTATCACCAGATCGTCGGCAAGGGCCGCGTCCCCGTCGTCGACACATGGTGGCAGACCGAAACCGGCGGCATCATGATCACCACCCTGCCCGGCGCGCATCCGATGCAGCCCGGCAGCGCGGGCAAGCCCTTCTTCGGCATCCGCCCGCAGCTCGTCGATGCCGAGGGCGGCGTGCTCGTCGACGAGCAGACCGGCGGCGCATCGGAGGGCAACCTCTGCATCACGCACAGCTGGCCCGGGCAGGCGCGGACGATCTACGGCGACCATCAGCGCTTCGCCGAAACCTATTTCTCGACCTACAAAGGCAAATATTTCACCGGCGACGGCTGCCGCCGCGATGCCGACGGCTATTGGCGGATTACCGGCCGCGTCGACGATGTGATCAACGTCTCGGGCCACCGCATGGGCACCGCCGAGGTCGAAAGCGCGCTCGTCCTCCACGACCTCGTTGCCGAGGCCGCGGTTGTCGGCTTCCCGCACGACATCAAGGGTCAGGGCATTTACGCCTATGTGACGCTCAACGCCGGGGTCGAGCCGACCGAAGAGGTCGCCGCGGCGCTCAAGCAGCAGGTCCGCAAGGAAATCGGCCCGATCGCGACCCCCGACCATATCCATTTGACCCCGGGGCTTCCCAAGACGCGCTCGGGCAAGATCATGCGCCGCATCCTGCGCAAGATCGCCGAGAATGATTTCGGTTCACTGGGGGATACGTCGACGCTCGCCGATCCGAGCCTCGTCGACGGGCTGATCGAAGGACGGAAGAACAAATAACCCCAATCGTCATCCCGGACTTGATCCGGGATCCATTGCGACCGCGCGTCCGTGGACCCCGGATCAAGTCCGGGGTGACGAGAAAGTGACTATTTCGCCAGCGCCTCGCACAGGCTGTCGGTCGCAAGCGCGATGCGCGATTCCGCCGTTTTGCGATTGGCGGCGCTGTTCTCGACACCGCGCGTTTCGGTGTTGAACGCCAGCAGGCTGCCGAGGCGCTGGTCGGGGCAGAGGCTGAGATAGGCGCGAAAGCCGTTCTGGTCGCCATTATGTCCGACGAAACGCACCGCCGCGTTGCGGTCGATGAAGAAGGACAGGCCGGCCTGCGTCGTCTTGGCCATGCGGCCCTGCGTGAAATCCTCACCCGCCGCGATTTGCGGCGTCCACATTTCCTCGATCGAAGACCGTTTGAGCACCAGGTCGAACTCGGATTGGCGCGCCGGATCGCCGAGCAGGAACGCCGCATATTTCGCCATATCAGACATCGGCGCGTTGAGCCCGCCGTTCGATACCGTCACCCCGGTATCGACATCGAACGGCGCAGCGACCCGCCTGCCGCCCTTGATATAATAGCTGTGCGACCGATGCGACAGCAGGTACGGCGGGGTGCGGTCGAAATAGCTGGCGTGCATGCCCAGCGGCTTCAGGATATTTTTGTCGACATAGACTTCATAATCCTCGCCCGACAAACGCTCAATGACCTGCCCCAGATAGACGATGCCGGGGTTCGAATAGCTGAAGCGGCTGCCCGGTTTGAATTCGACCTGCGTATAAGGCAGCATCGCCGCGAGTTGCGCCCAGCCCTTGGGCTCGAACGGCTGCCAGTCATGGTCGCGCCACGGCCAGGTCCCGCTGCGAAAGCCAGCGCTGTGGCTCATCAACTGGCGCAGCGTGATCGCGCCCGTGTCGCCATAGGGATTATGCACGGCGGCGAGTTCGGGCACATACCGCACGATTGGATCGTCGAGCGACAGCAGTCCGCGATCGCGCAATTGCATGATGGCGATTCCGGTCATCGTCTTGGTGATCGACGCCCAATGATAGATCGTCTCAGCGTCGACGGGGACATGCGCGTCGGCGTCCTGCTCGCCCAGATGATCGGCGGCAATGGTCCGCCCGTCGCGCACGAGGTAGAAGCTGCTTCCCGCAATATTCGCCCGGCGCATTTCGGCGCGGTGCAGCTCACGAAAATCGCCAAGTGCCTTGTCGAAGCCCGTCTCCTTGCCCGCAGCCGGACTGGCCATCAGAACAAGTGCGGCAGCAATCCAGCGCGACATCACGATCCCTCCTGTTCAACCACGAAAAGGGACGGTGGCCGAAGGCGGTCAGAAATGAAAGTCGGGAAGCTCTGCCAGCGCGATGCCCAGTGCCTCGGCCCACCCGTCGGCGACGCTTTCGAAATAGGGGTCGTTGCGCTCGAACCGCCGCTCACGCACCGTCGCATAATCGTCGCGCTCGTGGACACGGAGGTCGATCGGCAGGTCGACGCCGGCATTGGCGCGGATCGTCGAATCGAACGAGACGCAGAGCAGCTTCACCGCATCCTCGAACGACATCGTCGGGTCGTACGAGCGCACGATGATCGGCCGCCCATATTTGGTCTCGCCGATCTGGAAGAAGGGATTATCCTCGCCCGCCTCGATGAAATTGCCTTCGGGATAGATGAGGAACAGCCGCGGTTCGGACCCCTTGATCTGTCCGCCGACGATCAGCGAGGCGCGGAAGAGCGATTCCGCCGCCGGACCCTCGTCGTTGTGGCGCATCACGATGTTGCGCAATGTCTCGCCGACGATCGTCGCGACCGCGAACATCGACGGCGCGGCGAGGATCGACGGATGGCGTTCTTCGGGGGCCTTGGTGCGCTCGTCGAGCAGGCTCACCACGGCCTGCGTTGTCGCGAGATTGCCCGCCGACATCAGCGTGATGACGCGCTCGCCCGGCAGGTGCCAGCTGCGCATCTTGCGGACCTGCGAAATGTCGTCGACGCCCGCGTTGGTGCGGGTGTCCGACATGAACACTAGTCCCTTGTTCAAACGCATGCCAACGCAATAAGTCATCGAATCCCGTTTTCCCCGCCCGGAAAGTCCTGATCGTCCAGCCCGCTTATTGCTGGACCTGCAATTGAACAACCAGATTTTCCTGCGCCGCACCATAGCGCATGCCGCGAACCGGGGCCGCGTCGCGATAATCGAGCCCGGTCGCGACGCGGATATAGCGCTGGTCGGGCGAATGGCCGTTGCTGACGTCGAAACCGATCCAGCCGATATGGTCGAAATGCGCCTCGGCCCACGCGTGCGTCGCATCCTGATGTGTGCGGTCGTTCATCATCAGATAGCCCGAAACGTAACGCGCCGGATGGCCGAGGTGGCGCATCGCGGCGATGAAGATATGCGCATGATCCTGACACACCCCGCCCTCGCTGCCGAGCGCCTGTTCGGCGGTCGTTTCGGCATCGGTAAAGCCGATCCGGTACGCCAGCCGGTCGATGATCAGCGCCGACAGCGCATGCGCGCGCTCGATATCATTGCTGTGGTCACGGCCGAGCTGTGCGGTGAGCGCGCGGACGTGCCGCCCCGCACGCGTCAGCGGCGTGGGTCGCAGAAAGGTCCACAGCGGCATCGCGCCGCGATGCACGCCGATCACGCCGTCCCATGTTTCGAGCTCGATCGCACCGAGACAGCGAATGACCAGTTCGGTCGCCCCGCCGTGCACCGCGATCAGGTCGACGCCGTTACCGTGATGGTCGGTGTAGTGCAGCTGCTGCGCGCCGCCCTCGACCTCGATCGTCCAGTCGAGAACGCGCTGCTGGCCCGGCCGGTCCTTTGGCGTGAGTTTCAGCTGCTGCAGCGCATAGCTTACCGGCGCATCATATTGATAACGGGTGGTATGTTCGACGCGCAGTTTCATCGTCATTCCACGAATCTATAATCGCGCTCGACCTGCCGGGCGAGGGCGGCGGTGTCGCGCAAGAAGCTGGTCACATATTGATGCAGGCCGCCGTCGAAGATCGACTGGATCGGCCCGGCGAGTTTCTCGTGGCTGAGGGCATGCGCCAGGCGCCAGGCCTCGGTCTCGTCGCCATAATGCCGCTGGAGCTGCGCCAGATGAGCTTCCATCCGCTCGCAGCAGAAAGCGAGGCTGCGCGGCATCTGGCGATAGAGGATCAGGAATTCCGCGATCTTGAGCGCGCTGATCTCGGCGCCGTAAAGCCAGCGATAGGCGCGGTGCGCCGACACCGACCGCAGGATCGTTTCCCACTGCACATTGTCGATCGACGTGCCGATATGCGCGACCGAGGGCAGCAGCAGATAATATTTGACGTCGAGGATGCGCGCGGTGTTGTCGGCGCGCTCCAGGAACGTGCCGAGCAGCGCGAAATGGTAGCCGTCGTTGCGCAGCATAGTGCCGTTCAATGCCCCACGGACATGCGCGCTCTGCTGGCGGATCGTCGTCAGCACATCGGGCAGATCGTCCTCGCGGACCGGCCGCTTCAGGAGCGCGACCAGCGTCATCCAGCTCGTGTTGACCGCCTCCCACGTCTCGCGGGTCAGCGCGGTGCGCGCGGTGCGGGCGTTGTCGCGCGCCAGTTTGATCACCGAAAGGATGCTCGAAGGGTTGGCGGGATCGCGGAGCAGGAAGTCGATCACGCGCGCCGAGCTGTAATCGCCGTGCGCCGCCTGGAACGCCTGGTTCACGCCCGCGGTCACCAGCACCGACTTCCATTCGGCCGCCGCCGTGCTCGACCGCGTCAGCGCGATGCGGAAGCCCGCGTCGATCAGGCGCGCATTATTCTCGCTACGCTCGAGGTAGCGCGCCATCCAGAAGAGCGAGCCTGCGGTCTTGCCCAGCATCAGTCTTCCAATACCCAGGTGTCTTTGGTGCCGCCGCCCTGGCTGCTGTTTACCACGAGCGACCCCTTGGTCATCGCGACACGCGTCAGCCCGCCCGGCGTGATCGTGATCCCCTGCGGCGACATCAGCACAAAGGGGCGCAGATCGACGTGGCGCGGCGCAAGACCCTTCTTCGTGAAGATCGGCACGGTCGAGAGCGACAGCGTCGGCTGCGCGATATAGTTGCCGGGGTTCGCCTCAAGCTTGGCCCGGAACGCCGCTAGCTCCTTCTTGCTCGCCGCGGGGCCGACGAGCATCCCGTAGCCGCCCGATCCATGGACTTCCTTGACGACGAGTTCGGGCAGGCGGTCGAGCACTTCGCGGAGGTGCTCGGGGTCCGAGCAGCGCCACGTGGGCACATTGGGCAACAGCGCCTTTTCGCCCGTATAAAATTCGATGATGTCGGGCATATAGCTGTACAGCGCCTTGTCGTCGGCGATGCCGGTGCCCGGCGCGTTGGCGATCGTGATGCCGCCCGCGCGATAGACGTCCCATATCCCCGGCACGCCCAGCATCGAATCGGGACGGAAATTCAGCGGGTCGAGGAAATCATCGTCGACGCGGCGATAGACGACGTCGATCGCCTTATACCCCTGGGTGGTGCGCATCGCGACGCGGCCATCGACGACGCGCAGGTCGTGCCCCTCGACCAGCTCCGCGCCCATATGATCGGCGAGGAAGCTGTGCTCATAATAGGCGCTGTTGTGGATGCCGGGGGTCAGCACCGCGACCGTCGGCGTGCCGCCGCACGCGGGCGGCGCGCACGCCGCGAGCGATTTCAGCAGGTTGATCGGATAGTCGCTGACTTCACGCACCGGCACTTTCGCGAACAGCTCGGGAAACATCTGGAGCATCGTTTCGCGGTTTTCGAGCATGTAGGATACGCCCGAGGGCGTGCGCGCATTATCCTCGAGCACGTAAAATTCATTCGCGCCGGTGCGCACGATGTCGGTGCCGCTGATATGCGTATAGATGCCGCCCGGCGGATCGAGCCCCATCATCATCGGCAGAAAGGCTTCGTTGCCCGCGATCAGCTCGACCGGGACGCGCCCGGCGCGCAAAATCTCCTGCCGGTGATAGATGTCGTAAAGGAAGGCGTTCAAGGCGCGCACGCGCTGTTCGATGCCGCGCGACAGGCGGCGCCATTCGCTGGCCGAAATGATCCGCGGCACGACATCGAACGGGATCAGCCGCTCGTCGCCGTCGGCGGCGCCATAGACGTTGAAGGTGATCCCGGTGGTGCGGAACAGCGCCTCGGCCTGCTGCGCCTTGCGCTGGATGCGCGTCGCATCCTCGGCCTCGAACCACCCGCAATATTCGCGATAGGGCGACCGGGTTCCGCCCTCCTGGCTCGTCATTTCGTCGAAAAATGAAATGCGCCTGCCCTTTCCACGCAACATGCCATCATCCGCCGCGCGAGAGCGAGCGGCGCACTCATGTTCCTGCTGCTGCGCTACCTGACGGCTACGTGGCCACCAGGCTTGTGAGGCCAATGCTAATCGCGCCCGCGGGCCTTGGCAAGCGGGCGCGTAAGCCGTGGTGTTACCGTAACATCAAACACTTGCCGCGCGCCCGAAGGCGGGCGGCGAGCGCGTCAAATCGCGCCGTGGCAGTGCTTATACTTGCGGCCCGAACCGCACGGGCACGGCGCGTTGCGGCTGATGTCGAGCGTCGCATAGGGATTGTCTCCCTCGGGCATGTCCGGACGCGGGATCTGCATCGGCGGCAGCGTGTTTGCGATCACGCCCAGCTGACCACCGTCGAGATCGGCGCTGTTGTCCTCGCCCGTGAACGGATCGATGTGCGTGGTCAGGAAATCGGGCAGGTCGGGCAGCGGCATCGGCTCGGGCTCTTCGAAGCGCAGGTCGATCCGCGCGACGGTGCGCGTCACATCCTCGCGGATATTCTGCAGCATGCGCTCGAACAGCGCGAAGGCTTCCTGCTTATATTCGTTGATCGGCTGCTTCTGCGCATAGGCGCGCAGGAACACGACCTGACGCAGCGCGTCGAGGGTCGAAAGATGCTCTTTCCAATGATGGTCGAGTGTCTGGAGCAGCACCGACTTCTCGATCCCCTTCCACGTTTCCTGATCGACGAGCGCAGCCTTTTCGGCGGCGACCGCGTCGGCGGCCGCCTGGATGCGCTCTTCGAACATTTCGGCGTCGACCGCGTCTTCCTGCATCCACGCATCGATCGGCGGCGAAAGGTCGAGGATGTTCTCTACCCGCTCCTTCATCTGTTCGACGTTCCACTGTTCGGGATAGCTGCCCGGGGGGCATGCGTCGGCAACGATCGAATTGACCGTTTCGGCGCGCATCGCGGTCATCACCTCGTCGACGGTCTCGCTGTCGATGATCTCGCCGCGTTGTTCATAGATGACCTTGCGCTGGTCGTTCATGACGTTGTCATATTCGACGACCTGCTTGCGGATGTCGTAGTTGCGCGCCTCGACCTTCTTCTGCGCGGTCTCGATCGCCTTCGACAGCCATTTCGACCCGATCGCCTCGCCATCCTCCAGATTTTTGTTCATCATCTTGGAGAACAAGGTGTCGGGGCCGAAGATACGCAGCAGGTCATCGTCGAGGCAGAGGTAGAATTTCGACAGGCCGGGGTCGCCTTGACGCCCCGAACGGCCGCGCAGCTGGTTGTCGATGCGGCGGCTTTCGTGACGCTCGGTCGCGAGCACGAACAGCCCGCCCGCGGCGAGCACCGCCTCACGCTCGGCGGCGACCTCTTCGTGGATGCGGGCGATCGCGGCGTCGCGCTCGGCGCCTTCGGGCAGGTCCTTCAATTCGTCGCCGATGCGGAATTCTTCGTTGCCGCCGAGTTTGATGTCGGTGCCGCGGCCCGCCATGTTCGTCGCGATCGTGACCGCACCGGTGCGGCCCGCCTGCGCGACGATATGCGCTTCGCTTTCGTGGAAACGCGCGTTGAGCACGCTATGCGGCACGCCGTCCTTTTCAAGGAAGGACGACAGCAGCTCGGACTTTTCGATCGACACGGTGCCGACGAGCACCGGCTGGCCGCGCTCGTTCGCCTCGCGGATCGTCTTGGCGATCGCGCCGAACTTGTCGGTGATATTCTTGTAGAATTCATCCTCGTCGTCGACGCGCGCGATCGGACGGTTGGTCGGGATGTTGACGACATTCATCTTGTAGATGTCGAAGAATTCGGCGGCTTCGGTCGCCGCGGTGCCGGTCATGCCCGAAAGCTTGGGGTACATGCGGAAATAATTCTGGAAGGTGATCGACGCGAGCGTCTGGTTCTCGGGCTCGATCTGCACGCCTTCTTTCGCCTCGACCGCCTGATGCAGGCCGTCGGACCAGCGCCGCCCGTCCATCATGCGGCCGGTGAATTCGTCGATGATCACGACCTTGCCGTCCTTGACGATATAGTCGGTGTCGATGCGGAACATCTGGATCGCCTTCAACGCCTGATTGACGTGATGCACGACCTGCGTGTTTTCGATGTCGTAGAGATTGTTGCCCTGGAGCAGGCCGGCGGCTTCGAGCAGGCGCTCGACATGCTCGGTGCCGTCCTCGGTCAGGTTGATCGACTTGGACTTTTCGTCCTTCTCATAATCATCATCGGTCAGGTTGAGGACGACTTCGTTGACGCGGATATAAAGCTCGGACTTGTCGTCGGTCGGACCCGAGATGATCAGCGGGGTGCGCGCTTCGTCGATCAGGATCGAATCGACCTCGTCGACGATGCCGAAATTGAAGGTGCGGTGGACCATCTGCTGGCGGTCGAACTTCATATTGTCGCGGAGGTAATCGAACCCCAGCTCGTTGTTCGTCGCATAGGTGATGTCGCTGTTATAGGCGTCGCGGCGCTGCGTCTCGTTGAGGTTCGGGACGATGATCCCGGTCGTCAGGCCCAGGAAGCCATAGACGGTGCCCATCCATTCGGCATCGCGCGTCGCGAGATAGTCGTTGACGGTGACGACATGGACGCCCTTGCCTTCGAGCGCGTTGAGGTAACAGGGCAAAGTCGCCATCAGCGTCTTGCCTTCGCCCGTCGCCATTTCGGCGATCTCGCCGCGGTGGAGGACGACGCCGCCGACCATCTGCACGTCGAAATGGCGCATGCCGAGCGTGCGGACCGCGGCCTCGCGCACCGTCGCAAAGGCTTCGGGCAGAATGTCGTCGAGCGTCTCGCCGGCTGCGAGCCGATCGCGGAACGCCTGCGTCTGCGCCTGCAGCCCGGCGTCATCGAGCGCCTGCATCGCGGGTTCGAACGCGTTGATCTTGTCGACGATCTTGCGGATCGAGGCGACATAACGGTCGTTGGACGAGCCGAACAGGCTCTTGGCAAGGCCAGAAAACATGGAATTTCCCTTGGGATTAGAATGAATTGGCGGCGCTTCGACCGCGCGAACATATGAAAAAGGCCCCTTTGCGGGGCGGCGCCTCAAGAAAGGCGCGAAAAAGCCGCTCTATTCGAGCGCGCGGTCGCTGCCGGTGAGCAGGCCGGGAAGATGCGGCGGGGCCGCCTTGCGCGGCTTGCCGCTCCCGCTGGAGACGCGGCGGGTCGGCGTCGTGGTGGTCGGGCGACGCTCAACGTCGCTCGTTTCGGCCTTGCCCGCGGTTTCGGCGAACATCACCAGCGACCCCATCGCCGCCGGAACGGCAGGCGCGGCAACGGCCCGGTCGGCGGTCGCCAGGCCGGTCAGTAATGCCAAAAGGGTCAGCAACAGCCGCAAGAATCGCCCCTAACTACATCCGGAGCCCTGATTATTGCGCCCCGTTCCCTGAACATAGGGTGAAAGTCGTGTGCCGTCTAGGGCTGGCGGCTCATTTGGCGACCGCCGGGGCATCCTCGATCGTCAGGTCGCTTCGCAGAATCACCCGTTTCGCAACCTTCGTCCCATTGGCGTCGACGAAAGGCGTGAAACGCGCCTGCGAGCCGAACATGTCGCAGGGCGTCATTCCGTTCGGTGCAGCACCGAATTTGCCGGTGTTCGAAAAGCGGCATTCCTCGACGCGGCCGTCGGCGCCCAGCAGCACCGTCATCGTCGCGCTGCCCGGCTCTCCCAACGGGAAAGTCGGACCGGACGGAATCGATACGCCGGCGCCACCGTCCCCGGCGTCGCGTGGCAGCGCCCATTGGAATTTCGCCGCGACGACCCCCTTCGTCGGCTTTCCCTCGCTGTCGAGCGCCGGCAAGAATTTGCCGTCGCTGCGCATCAACGCGCATGCTGCCGCGTCGAGCGTGGCGGACAGGCTGCTTTCATTGACCTTGCAACCCGCGACCTGCCCGGCACTGTCGATATTGAGTTCCATGTGGACCACGCCCTCCTCGCGCGCAGCGCGCGCTGCTGCGGGATAGTGGGCGGCGGGGTCGATGCGCTTGAACGCATCGTCGGGGATCGCACCGCGCGGCCAGCTTTCCTGAGCCGGGTCGAGGTCGAAGCCAGCAACCGCTACCGGATAGGTGCCTTTCCCGGGGATCTGCCAGCGTATCCGGTTGCTGTATGTCCCGCCGACAGCGTCGCCGCGCGCGTTGCGCCCCGGCGTAAAGCGCGCGCGTTGCAGGATCAGCTGGCAGGTCAGCGCATCGAGATCGCCATGGCCGCTCGGCGCGATGATGTCGCAGCCCGTGGGCAGACCGTCAGCGCCGATCGTCAGTTTGAATCCTGTCGTTCCTTCGCGCTCCTCACGCATCGCGCTCGCCGGATAGTCGTCGTTCGTGACCCAGCTTCCCGGATTGGTCGCCGGTGCCATCCCCTTTTCCACGTCTGCGGCGTCTCCTTGCGCCGCAGCCAGCGCCAGCACGATCGCTATCCCCGATTGCAACATTGCCCCCTCCCCCTTCATCCCAATTGCGGGTTCAAGCCCTTTACTTCGATCAGAAAGCTCTTCGGCTTCTTGAATAATTTGCTCTTCCGGTCGACCTTCAAGCCGACGACTTCGGCCAGCTCCATCACGAAATGAACGCAGTTGCGCTTGTTCAGGCTGTAGCTCGGCTGCTCGCGGTCGCGCCACTCGGCAACTTTGGCCATCACCAGCGCATAGGTCGCATCGTCGACCGTCACGTCGAACTGGCGGTCGCTCTTGGCGATATAATCGGGCTCGGACGATTCCACCTTGCCCTTCACCGACCCGAGCAGAATCGCGGGACTGACCGAAACCGCGGTGAAACCGTAATTGGCGTCGACCACCTCGCCCGTCGCATCGAGTGTGCCCTTCATCACGATGAAGGCATGCGGGAACCGGTCGCCGAAATCATGGCTGTAGAAACTCACGACCACCTCGGCGCGCGCCGGGGCGGTGAGGCCCGCGCACAGCATCAGCAACGACAGGAAGAAAAAGCGAAGGCCGCGGGTCATCATCGGCGCCCTCTTAGCGAGCCGTGCTTCGCCTTGCCAAGCCGCGATTGCCGCTTGACGGAAACGTCAACTTCGCATCTTGTCGCGCTGACATCAATGTAAGGAGGGGCCCATGGCACGAAAGGCGATTTTCATCACCGGCGGCGGATCGGGGATCGGCCGTGCGGTTGCGCGCCATTTCGCCGGGCAGGGCTGGTTCGTCGGCATCGCCGACGTCAACAGCGCCGGGATCGATGGAACCGCCGCGCTGCTTCCCGAAGGCGCGTCGTCGCGCCATGTGATGGATGTCCGCGATCGCGACCAGTGGAAGGCCGCACTCGACGAATTTGCGAAAGCCAGCGGCGGCCGCCTCGACGTCCTCTTCAACAACGCCGGCATCGGCACGGGCGGGCAGTTCGCCGATATGCCCCCGGCCGAGGCCGATCGGTTGATCGCGATCAATTTCGGCGGCGTCGTCAACGGCATCTATATGGCGCTACCGCTGCTCCGCGCGACCCCGGGATCGACGATCCTCAACACCGGATCGGCGTCGGGATTCTACGGGGTCGCGGGCCTCGCCATCTATTCGGCGACCAAGTTCGCGGTACGCGGCCTCACCGAAGCGCTCGAAATCGAATTCGCCAAACATGGCATCAAGGTCCGTTCGCTGATGCCGGGCTTCATCGACACGCCCCTGCTCGATCAGGTCAGCGCCGACAGCAACGAACCCGCGCGCACCCGCCTGTCCGACAGCGGCTTCGAAATCGTCCCCGTCGAGCGCGTCGCCGAGGCGGCGTGGGACGCGGTACACGGCACGAGCGTCCACACCACGGTCGGCAAGATGGCAAAGCGCCTGTCACGCCTCGCGCGCTGGTTCCCCGGGCTGATCGTCCGCCAGTCGAAGAAGATCGACGGGCTGGGCGCCGCGGCGCACTGAGCTATTCGGCAGTGGCGCCGGCTTCGGGGTGAGCAGGTGCGGTTCCCCCACCCACTTCGTCATCCCGGACTTGATCCGGGATCCGTAGCCGCACCGTCGTCGTGGATCCCGGATCAAGTCCGGGATGACGATGATAGATAGGTCAGGTCGAAAACTTGCCGGCTATTTTGCGTTCCCGCACGTCACCGACCCACTACCCACATTGCGCACCGTACAGACCGGCCTACCCAGCACGACGGTCTTGCCGATCCCGCGCGAGGTGATCGCCGCGCTCTTCACCGCGCGCAGGATGTGATCGCCCGCCCCCTCGCTGTCGCTGATCAGCTCGTCAACCGCCAGCGCGCCCGCGTCGACCGCGCCCGCACCCGACAATGTCATCTGCGCGTTCTTGGCGGCGCCGCCGAGGGTCATCGTACCGTTTCCGATCATCGCGACCTGCAACCGATCGGTACTAATCTGGCCGACGACCAGCCGCCCGGGCCCGCGCAGGCCGACCATCGCGCGCTGTCCTTTCAGTCTGTCGATCTGGAGCGACCCCGCGCCCGAAAGCGTCGCCGCGCGCAGGTTCGCGGCGTTGATGCGAACCGTCACGGGACCGCGCGGCCCGCGGCGCTTTTCGTCGCCCGCGAACTGGCGCTCGCTGATCACCAGCTTGCCGTCGCGCGCTTCGACGCTCAGGCGGTCGAGCGCGTCCTGCGGCCCGGTAGCCACGGCGCTGACGGGCGCCCGCGTCACGACCTCGACCGTCACATCGGCGCTGACGTCGATCGTCTCGAAGCTGGTGAGGCCAAAACGCTTTTCGGCGCCCCATGCGGGGCCGGCAGCAAGCAGGGCGGCGGCCGCGATCGCGGCGCATCTTATGGCAAGCGTCATGGTGCCGCCTTACCCCGTCCGGGCAGGCGGCACCAGCGTGGCATCATTTGCAGGTCGCGGTGCCCGAACCCATTTGCCGCGTCGAACAGCTCGCGCCGCCGCCAAGCGTCACATCGCCCGACCCGAGGATGCGGATATCGGCCTTGCCGGTCGCCTGCGCGTCGACATTGCCCGATCCGGTGACCGATACCTCGAGCGTCGTCGCGACGAGCCCGTCGGCGTCGATGTCGCCCGACCCGGTGACGCTGAGCTCGCCCGATCCGATCGTGCCGCCGGCAATCTCGATATCGCCCGATCCCGACACGGTGATGTCGGCGCGCTTGCCGGTCAGCTTGGCGACCTTGAGGTCGCCCGACCCGGTGACCACCGCCTCAACCGCGTCACCGTCGACCGTGTCGGCGTCGATCGTTCCCGATCCGGTCAGGCGCACCTTGTTCAGCCGAGGCAGGGTGATCGCGATATCGACGTCATCCTCGTCGTTGCTCGAAAAGCTGAAACCCTCGCGCTTGCGGCCGATCTTCAAATCGGGACCGTCGAGTTTGATCTCGAGCCGGTCGAGCGCTTCCTTGCGGCCACGCGCGCTGATCGAAAAACTGTCGCCCTGACGGATGGTGACGTCGTCGGGACCCGAAACCTCGACCGCGGTAAAGCCGGTCAGATCATAGGTCTGCGTCGTGATCGGACCGACGCTGGCCGGCGGCCCGCCCCGTTCGGCCGGCTTGTCGTTGCTCGGCGCCGCGCCGTTGCAGCCGGTCACAAGCGCCAGCGGCAAAATCGCCATCATCCAGTTCCGCATCATCAATCTCCTCTGTGTATTGCTTGCATAACACACGATCGTCGTCGCTGTCCAGCGGTCTGCCATCTTGTCGCCACCTTCGGCGTCCAGAGGGCAATTTCTCCCCGAAACCGAAAGCCCGACCATGAGCGTAGCCTTTCGCCGCGAGAGCGACGACGAGCATAAGGAACCCGAATTCGAGCTGCCCATCGCGGTCGGCCCGAACCTGGTGACCCCGCGCGGACTGCGCCTGCTCGGCGAAGAGGTCGCGCGGCTTGAGCGCGAGATCGCGGAAACCGCCGACGAGGACGCGCGCAAGAAGTTGCAGCGCCGCCTGCGCTATTTCCATACGCGGCAATCGACCGCCGAGGTGCAGGCACCGCCCGCCGATGGCAGCGTCGGCATCGGCAGCCGCGTGACGTACCGGCTGAACAAGGCCGAAAAGACGATCACCATCGTCGGCGGCGACGAAGCCGACCCCGCACGCGGCCATATCGCCTTTTCCGCTCCGCTCGCGCGTGCGCTGATGGGCGCCGAGACCGGCGAGAGCGTCGAATATCAGGACCGCGAGGATGCGATCGCGATCCTCGCCGCCGAAGCCGATCCGGAGACGCAGACATGAAAGACAAGTTCGAACGCCACAAACAGCCGTGGACCCCGGCCGAGATCGACAAGCTCCACACGCTCGCCAAAAAGGGCATGCCGCTGAAGTCGATCGCGAAAGCGCTGACGCGCAGCGAGGAGTCGGTGAAGGCGCGCGCCAAGGCCGACAGCCTTTCGATCGCAAAGCTGCACTGATCCACCATGTCCACCAATGAATTTGATGCCATCGTGCTGGGTGCCGGCGCGGCCGGGCTGATGTGCGCCGCGGTCGCGGGCGCGCGCGGCCGCCGCGTGCTGCTGCTCGACCACGCCGACGCGGTGGGCAAGAAAATCCTCATCTCGGGCGGCGGGCGCTGCAATTTCACCAATGTGAATAGCGCGCCCGACCGCTTCATCTCGGCGAACCCGCATTTCTCGAAATCGGCGCTCGCACGCTACACTCCCGCCGATTTCATCGCGCTCGTCGAACGCCACGGCATCGCCTATCATGAAAAGACGCTCGGCCAGCTCTTCTGCGACGGCTCGGCGAAACAGATCGTCGCGATGCTGCTCGAAGAGGCCGCAAAAGCCGGCGTCGAGGTGCGTACCGGTCAGCCGGTGAGCGATGTCACCCACGCCGACGGCAAATTCACCGTCCGCTTCGGCGACCAGAGTTTCACCGCCGCGGCGCTCGTCATCGCGACCGGCGGCCCGTCGATCCCCAAGATGGGCGCGACGGGCTTCGCTTATGACCTTGCGCGCCAGTTCGGATTGAAAGTCGTCGAGCCGCGCCCCGCGCTCGTTCCGTTGACGCTCGGCGGCGACGATGTGCTGTTCCGCGAATTGTCGGGAATCGCCGCCCCGGTCGAAGCGCGCGCGGGCAAGGCCGCCTTCCGCGAAGCCGCGCTCTTCACCCACCGCGGCCTCTCCGGCCCCGCGATCCTGCAGGTCAGCAGCTATTGGCGTCACGGCGAACCCGTGACGATCGACCTCTTGCCCGATGCCCCGCAAGGCTGGCTGCACGACGCCAAACGCACCCGTCCCCGCATCACCCTGCGCGCCGCCTTGGGGGCGTTGCTTCCCGACCGACTCGCCGAAACCCTCGCCGAACGCCTTGCGCTTCCCGGCGAACTCGGCGCCCAGACCGACCGCAAGCTCGCCGATGCAGAGGCGCAGCTAGCGGGCTGGATTTTCCGCCCCAACGGCACCGAAGGCTTCGCCAAAGCTGAGGTCACGGTCGGCGGAATCTCGACTGCAAACCTATCCTCGCAAACAATGATGGCCAAAACCGTCCCGAACCTCTATGCGGTCGGCGAAGCCGTAGATGTCACAGGGTGGTTAGGCGGCTATAATTTTCAATGGGCCTGGGCCAGCGGACACGCTGCCGGACAGGTGATTTAAGCCCATTGAGCCCCTTTTCCGTCGGCCCGTCACCGCACCGGTGACCGCCCATATTATTGAGATAAAAATGCCTTTCGAAAATCTTTCTCCCGTCCTTTCGGACGCCCTTGTCGCGCGCGGCTATCAAGCGCTCACCCCCGTCCAGACGCAAGTCACCGAAGGCGAAGCCAAGGGCCGCGACCTGCTCGTCTCGGCACAGACCGGCTCGGGCAAGACCGTCGCGTTCGGCCTCGCGATGGCCGACGAGCTGATCGAGGACGGCCGCCTGCCCTTCGCGACCTCGCCGCTCGCATTGATCGTCGCGCCGACGCGCGAGCTTGCGCTGCAGGTCAGCCGCGAACTCGGCTGGCTCTATGCCAAGGCGGGCGCGCGCATCGCGACCTGCGTCGGCGGCATGGACGCCAGCAAGGAACGCCGCGCACTCGGCCAGGGCGTGCAGATCGTCGTCGGCACCCCCGGCCGTCTGCGCGATCACCTCGAACGCGGCGCGCTCGACCTAACCGCGCTCCGCGTCGCGGTGCTCGACGAGGCCGACGAAATGCTCGACATGGGCTTTCGCGACGACCTCGAGGAAATCCTCGACGGCACCCCCGCAACGCGCCGCACGCTTCTCTTCTCGGCGACGCTGCCGAAGCCGATCGTCCAGCTCGCCAAGCGCTACCAGCAGGATGCGCTGCGCATCTCGACCGTCGGCGAAGACCGCGGCCATGGCGACATCGCCTATCAGGCGGTGACCGTCGCCCCCGCCGACATCGAGGGCGCCGTCGTCAACCTGCTCCGCCTGCACGACGCCGAAACCGCGATGCTGTTTTGCGCCACGCGCGACAATGTCCGCCGCCTCCACGCCAGCCTCGTCGAGCGCGGTTTCGCCGCGGTTGCCTTGTCGGGCGAGCATAGCCAGAATGAGCGCAACGCCGCACTGCAGGCGCTCCGCGACCGCCGCGCCAAGGTCTGCGTCGCGACCGACGTCGCTGCGCGCGGCATCGACCTTCCGACGCTCAGCCTCGTCATCCACGTCGAAATCCCGCGCGACGCCGAAGCGCTCCAGCACCGTTCGGGCCGCACCGGCCGCGCGGGCAAAAAGGGCACCGCGGTCATCATCGTCCCCTACCCGCGCCGCCGCCGTGTCGACGGCATGCTGCGCGGGGCGCGCATCGAGGCCGAATGGATGGACGCGCCGACCGCCGCCGACGTGCGCAAGCGCGATCAGGAACGGTTGATGGAGAAATTGCTCACGCCGGTCGAGCATGAGCCCGAGGATATCGAACTCGCGCAGCGCCTGATGGCCGAGCGCACCCCCGAGGACATCGCCGCGTCGCTCGTCCAGGCGCACCGCGCGCTGATGCCGCCGCCCGAGGATCTCCTCGACAACAGCCCGCGTGGCCGCGACGCCGCCGGCCGCCCCGAGCGCGGCGAACGTTTCGAACGTCCGGAGCGCGGTGGCGATCACCGCGAGGGCTTCGAAGACAGCGTCTGGTTCCGCCTCAATATCGGCCGCCACCAGAATGCCGACCCGCGCTGGATCCTGCCTTTGCTCTGCCGCCGCGGCCATGTGAGCAAGAACGAGATCGGCGCGATCCGCATCGGTCCCAAGGAAACGATGTTCAACATCCCGCGTGGCATAGCCGATCGCTTCGCCGAAGCGGTGGTGCGCAGCGCCAACGCCGATGGCGAGGACGACAGCGGCGTGTCGATCACGCCAGCGCCCGACGGGCCGACCTATCCGCCGCGCCGCGACAAGGGTCCGCGCGACAACGCGCCCCGCAGCACGCTCGGCCGTGCGCCGGGCGGCGATCGCGGTTTCGGCGATCGTTCGGGTCCGCGCGGCCCGCGTGGCCCCGGCGGTCCCGGCGGCAACGAACGCTACAAGCCCAAGCCCTTCGGTCAGCGCAGTCCGCGCCGTCCGTCGAAATAAACCCTGAACCCCTCCCCCGACGGGGAGGGGCTTTTATCGCACCGCCCTTGCGCTCTTCCGTCCGGCCCACCAGATGGTCCGGACAGCAGGAGAGCGGCGCATGCAAGCGATCGAAGCCTTTATCGAAAGCCAGGGCGGACCCGAGGTCATCGACTGGCGCGAGGTGACGCTTGGCGAACCCGGCCCCGGCCAGGTGCTGCTCCGCCAGACCGCCGTCGGGCTCAACTATCTCGACACCTATCACCGCGACGGCACCTATCCCGTTCCGCTGCCGAGCGGGCTTGGCGTCGAATCGGCGGGTGAAGTCATCGCCGTCGGCGCCGACGTCCACGGCCTCCAGCCCGGCGACCGCGTTGCGACCTTCGGCCCCGAACGCACCGCCTATGCCAGCGCGCGGATCGTCGGCGCGGCCTCGCTGTTCAAGCTCCCCGCCGACATCGACGATGAAACCGCCGCCGCCGCGCTGCTGAAAGCCTGCACCGTCGAAATGCTCGTCGAACGCTGCGCGAAGGTTCAGGCCGGCTCGCCCGTGCTCGTCCACGCCGCCGCGGGCGGGGTCGGGCTCATCCTCGTCCAGTGGCTGAAGGCGATCGGCGCGACTGTGATCGGCACCGTCAGCACCGAGGCCAAGGCGCACACCGCGCGCGAAGCCGGCGCCGACCATGTGCTGATGTACAAGGCCGACGACGTCGCCGCGCACGTCCGCGAAATCACCGACGGCCAGGGCGTGCCCGTGACCTTCGACGGCATCGGCATGGCGACGTGGGACGTCTCGCTAAAGGCCACCGCGCGGCGCGGGCTGATTGTCAGCTATGGAAATGCGGGCGGCCCGGTGACCGGCGTCAACCTCGGCATCCTCGCGCAGCACGGATCGCAGTTTGTCACCCGGCCGACGCTGTTCGATTATTATCACCTTCCCGGTGAACGCGCTGCGGGCGCCGCGCGCGTGTTCGAGATGATCGCATCGGGCGCGGTGAAGATCACCGTCGGCCAGCGCTACGGGTTGCAGGATGCGGCAAGAGCACACGCCGATTTGCAGGCGGGGCGCACGACGGGGTCGACGCTGCTGATTCCGGAGCATTCCTAACCGTCGCCCCCGCGAAGGCGGGGGCCGCTGGAGATGTAGCAAAAGGCCGATAGCGGCCCCCGCCTTCGCGGGGGCGACGTTACGCCTTCAACCGCTCCGCATGCCATGCAACATGCTCGGCCAAAAAGGTCGAGATGAAATAATAGCTGTGGTCATACCCCGGCTGCATCCGGATTTCGGCCTTCTGCCCCGCACGTTCGCACGCCGCGACGAGCAATTCGGTCTTCAATTGCTCCACCAGGAAATTGTCGGCGTCACCCTGATCGACGAGCAGGTCGGGCACGCGCAGCCCCTGATCGAGCAATGCGCACGCGTCATAGGCGTGCCAGTCCTCGCGGTTGTTGCCGAGATAATTGCCGAGCGCCTTTTCACCCCACGGGCATTGCAGCGGCGCGACGATCGGCGAGAAGGCCGAGACCGAACGAAAGCGATCCTGATTGCGGAGGCCGATGGTCAGCGCGCCATGCCCGCCCATCGAATGGCCGGTGATCGCCTGCCGCGTCAGGTCCGCGGCCGCAAAATTGCGCAGCACCAGCGAAGGCAGCTCGTCCTCGATGTACGAGCGCATGCGGTAATTCTTCGCCCACGGCTCTTCGGTCGCATCGACATAGAAACCCGCGCCCAGCCCGAAATCCCACGCCGCCTCGGGATCGTCGGGAACACCCTCGCCGCGCGGGCTGGTATCGGGCGCGATGAAGATCACGCCATGCTCGGCGCACGCGGCGCGATATTCGCCCTTTTCCATCACATTGGCGTGGGTGCAGGTCAGCCCTGACAGATACCAGAGCACCGGCAGCTTGGCCCCCGGCGCGTGATCTGGGATGAAGACCGCAAAAATCATGTCGGTGCCGGTGGTCGTGCTCGCATGCTTGTACACGCCCTGCGTGCCGCCATGGCTGCGAACGGTGGAGAGGGTTTCGAGGGTCATGATTCTTCCTGCACAGGGACGGCGGCGACAAGTGGCTGATGCCCCCAATGACGCAGCAGGTCGAGGATCGTTGCGCCCGGCAGCCCGAGCGTCGCGGTGTTGCGCAGCGGATGGACGTTGACCGTTTCCGCTATCGCCAGCACTTCGTCGAGCACGATGGTGATGCTCCCCGGCACGGCGTTGATCGCAGCGAGCGGCGTCACCGACCCCGGCGAAATGCCAAGCAACCGCTCCATATCCTCGGCCTTGCCGAAGCTCACATGCTTGCATCCGATCGCGCCGGGCAGTGCCTTCAGATTGACGCGCGCGTCGGACGGCACGGTGACGAGCCAGAAGGCGCCGCTTTTGTCCTTCAGGAACAGATTCTTGGTGTGCGCCCCCGGCATCGCGGCGTGCACCGCGTCGCTCTCGGCAACGGTGAACACCGCTTCATGTTCGTGCGCGGCAAAGGGGATCGCGAGCACACCCAAATCGGCCAGCAATCCCGCTTCGCCTCGCATCATAGTATCGGCTCAGACGACGCGGTGGAGCGCGCAGAGCTTGTTGCCCGACGGATCGCGCAGGTAAGCGAGATAGAGCTGGCCGAACCCGCCTTCGCGCACGCCCGGCGGGTCTTCGATCGAAGTGCCGCCGTTGGCGACGCCGGCGTCGTGCCACGCCTTGGCCTGCTCCGGGCCTTCCATTGCAAAGCCGATCGTGCAGCCGTTGCCCGCGGTCGCGGGTTCGCCGTCGATCGGCGCACCAACGAGGAACAGCCCGCCATTGTACATATAGATCAGGCGGCCCTTGTCGTCGGTGATCGCGGGCTTGCCGCCGATCGCCTGAAAGGTCGCGTCATAGAATTTCTTGGCGGCTTCGAGGTCGTTCGCCCCGACCATATTGTGACTGTACATCGCCTTTTGCTCCTCCTGATTTTGGTTGCGAATCGATACCTACGCTGTCCCGCCGGGCAGGACCAGCCGCCTTTCTGTTCCGGATTCGTCAAAATGACGAACCGGCGCGCCGCTTAAGGCTCCTAACGGAAAACCACGGTTTTGCGGCCATCGATCAAAACGCGCTGCTCGGCGACCCAGCGCACCGCGCGCGCCAGCACCTGCGCCTCGGTATCCCGGCCGATGCGGATCAGTTCGTCCACCGAATCGCGGTGATCGACGCGCTCGACCGCCTGTTCGATGATCGGCCCCTCGTCGAGGTCGCTCGTCACGAAATGCGCGGTCGCGCCGATCAGCTTGACCCCGCGCTCGTGCGCGCGGTGATAGGGTTTGGCGCCCTTGAAGCCCGGCAGGAAGCTGTGGTGGATGTTGATGCAGCGCCCCGACAGCTTCGCCGACAGATCCTGCGACAGCACCTGCATATAGCGCGCGAGCACCAGATGCTCGGCGCCCGCATCGGCCATGATCTGCACGATCGCGGCCTCTTGTTCGGCGCGGTTGGCGTCGCTGACCGGCAGGTGATGGAAGGGCACGCTGTGCCATTCGGTCAGCCGCCGCTGATGCTCGTGGTTCGACACCACCGCGGCGATGTCGATCGCGAGATTGCCCGTCGACCAGCGGTGGAGCAGGTCGTTGAGGCAATGGCTGCCCTGCGACACCGCGATGACGAAGCGCGGCTTGACCCGGCTGTCGCTGATCCGCGCATCCATCGCGAAACGGCGGGCGATCGGCGCGAAGGCTTCCTGTACCGCGGCCAGCTCGCCCGGAAAACGGGGGCCCGCGCCGCGGAACTCGACGCGCATGAAAAAGCGCCCCGAATCGAGGTCGGCATATTGCTGACTGTCGAGGATGAAGCCGTCGCGTTCCGCGAGCAGCCCGGTCACCGCCGCGACGATGCCGACGGCGTCGACACAGCTGAAGGTCAGGACAAAGGCGGGCTGGTCCATTTCGGTCATGCCAGCCGGTGCGTCGCGCACAGCTTGTTGCCGGCAGGATCGCGCAGATAGGCGAGATAGACCGTCCGCCCCGCGGTGACCTGACGAATGCCGGGCGGGTCCTCGATCATCGTGCCGCCGTTCGCCGCGCCCGCGGCGTGCCACGCATCGACCGCCCCGGTCGACGCGGCGACGAAACCCAGCGTTCCGCCATTGGCTCCGCTGGCGGCCGCGCCATTGAGCGGCTTCGTCAGCAAAAAGCGCCCGCCGGCGTGCGAATAGATGAGCCGGCCCCATTCGTCGACGACGCCCGGCGACACCCCGAGCGCGCCCAGCGCCGCGTCATAGAAACGGCGCGCGGCTTCGATATCGTCGGCGCCCAGCGCGACATGGCTGAACATGCCGGCCTCAGAAAACCACGACCGAACGGATGCTCTCACCCGCGTGCATCAGGTCGAACCCCTTGTTGATCTCTTCGAGCCCCATGACGTGCGTGATCATCGGGTCGATCTCGATCTTGCCGGTCATATACATGTCGACAATCTTGGGAACGTCGGTGCGGCCCTTGGCGCCGCCGAACGCGGTGCCACGCCAGTTGCGGCCGGTGACAAGCTGGAACGGACGCGTCGCGATTTCCTTGCCCGCCTCGGCCACGCCGATGATGATCGAAGTGCCCCAGCCGCGGTGGCAGGCTTCGAGCGCGGTGCGCATCACCTCGGTATTGCCCGTGGCGTCGAACGTATAATCGGCGCCCCCGTCGGTCAGCTGGACGATCGCGGCGACCGTGTCTTCGCGGCTCATGCCCTTGGTATTGAGGAAATCGGTCATCCCGAATTTGCGGCCCCATTCCTCGCGCGCGGGGTTGATGTCGACGCCGATGATCCTGTTGGCGCCCGCAAGCCGCGCGCCCTGAATCACGTTGAGCCCGATGCCGCCGAGCCCGAAGACGACGACATTGTCGCCGACCTGCACCTTGGCGGTATTGATCACCGCGCCGACCCCGGTGGTGACGCCGCAGCCGATGTAGCAGCTCGACTGGAACGGCGCGTCCTCGCGGATCTTCGCGACCGCGATCTCGGGCAGCACGGTGAAGTTCGAGAAGGTCGAGCAGCCCATATAATGGAAGATCGGCTGGCCCTTGTAGCTGAAGCGCGTCGTGCCGTCGGGCATCAGCCCCTTGCCCTGCGTCGCGCGGATCGCGGTGCAGAGGTTGGTCTTGCCGGACAGGCAGCTTTTGCACTGGCGGCATTCGGGGGTGTAGAGCGGGATCACATGGTCGCCGGGAACAACGCTCGTCACGCCCGCGCCGACCTCGCGCACGATGCCCGCACCCTCATGCCCCAGCACGCTCGGGAAGATGCCCTCGCTGTCAAAGCCGTCGAGCGTGTAGGCGTCGGTGTGGCAGATCCCCGTCGCCATGATTTCGACCAGCACCTCGCCCGCCTTCGGGCCTTCGAGGTCGAGTTCGACGATCTCGAGCGGCTTCTTCGCTTCGAACGCAACGGCGGCACGGGTCTTCATGGCGTATCTCCCTTTCGCGCGTTCCCATCCCGCAAACGCCGCCGCAATGCAAGAGCAAGCCCGCGGAAACATAGCTATGGCATCGCTGTCAGAAGATCAGCGCGTCAGCACTCCACCACGCTGACCGCGAGCCCGCCCTTCGACGTTTCCTTATATTTGTCGCGCATGTCGCGTCCGGTCTGCAGCATCGTCGCGATCACCGTGTCGAGGCTGACGACATGCGTGCCGTCGCCGATCATCGCGATGCGGCTCGCGTCGATCGCCTTGATCGACCCCATCGCGTTGCGCTCGATGCACGGGATCTGGACGAGCCCCCCGATCGGGTCGCAGGTCAGGCCGAGATTATGCTCCATGCCGATTTCGGCGGCATTTTCGACCTGTGCGTTGGTGCCGCCGAGCGCGGCGGTCAGCCCCGCCGCCGCCATCGAGCAGGCGACGCCGACCTCACCCTGGCAGCCGACCTCGGCGCCCGAGATGCTGGCGTTGCGTTTGTAGAGCGCGCCGACCGCGCCCGCGGCGAGCAGGAAGGTGCGCACCCCCGCATCGTCGCCGCGATAGCCGCGGCGGTAAAATCGAATCACCGCCGGAATGATCCCCGCCGCGCCATTGGTCGGCGCGGTGACGACCTTGCCGCCCGCGGCATTTTCCTCGTTCACCGCCATCGCCCACAGGTTGATCCAGTCCATCATCGCGAGCGGGTCGGTCAGATTCGCCTCGTGGCGGTTGCGAATGTCGTCGGCGATCTGCGGCGCACGACGCTTGACCTTCAGCCCGCCGGGCAGGACCCCCGTGCTGCAGCAGCCCGCGTCGATCGACGCGTCCATCGCCGCCGCGATCGCATCGAGCCCCGCGTTCACCTCGTCGAGGCTGCGATGCGCGAGCTCATTCTCGAGCATCATTTCGGCAAAGCTCTTGCCCGACGCCGCGCCCATTTCGAGCAGATCGGCGCCCGAGGTGAAGGCGAAGGGCAGTTCGACCTCATCCTCGGCGCCGCGGCTGTTGCGCCCCGCCTCATCCTCGTCGACGACGAAGCCGCCGCCGATCGAAAAATACATGCGCTTGGCGAGGATTTCGCCATCGCCATCGCGCGCGGTGAAACTCATGGCATTGCTGTGGAAAGGCTGGCGCTGGCGCATCTGGAAATGCAGGTCGCTTTTCGGTTGAAAGCGCGCGCGCTGGCGGCCGAGCAGGTAGATAAAGCCTTCGCTCTCCGCCCGGTCCCAATGCGCCTTGATCGCGGCGAGGCTGGTCGATGCGGGGATTTCGCCGGCGAGACCTGCAACGATCGCGGTGTCGGCGGCGTGGCCCTTTCCGGTCAACGCGAGCGAGCCATAAAGGTCGGCTTCGACATGCACCGTCTTGCCAAGAAGCCCGGCCTCGTCGAGCCAGACGGTGAAACGCCGGGCGGCAACCATCGGGCCCACGGTATGCGAGCTGGAGGGTCCAACACCGATTTTGAAGAGTTCGAACAGGCTGATCGTCATGGCGGCGCTATAGGAGAAGGCGGACGATCCCGATAGGCCCACGCGGGCCAATTTTCGTTACGGCTTGCAATAAATCCTCCCTGTCGCGCAGCGATGGGGAGGGGGACCACCGAAGGTGGTGGAGGGGCAGCGACGGTGCGTCATTGCCCCTCCGTCAGCCCTGCGGGCTGCCACCTCCCCATCGCTTCGCGACAGGGAGGATCACAAGCTTACGCCGGATAGGTCCAGGTCGTATCGCGCGCGAAATTCTCCGCCGCGAAATCCCAGTTGAGCAGGTCGTCGACCACCGCATCGACATAGGCCGGACGCAGGTTCTTGCGGTCGATATAATAGGCATGCTCCCACACGTCGATCACGAGCAAAGGCTTGATGCCCGCAACCAGCTCGGTGCCCGCATCGTGCGTGTCGGTGACCGACAGCGTGCCGTCGCGCGAGACGAGCCACGCCCAGCCCGACGCGAAATGGTTGACCGCGGTTTCCTTGAGCTTCTTTTTCAGGTCATCGAGCGAACCGAAATCGCGTTCGATCGCGGCGAGCAGATCATCCTTCGGCGCGGTCTTCGACGGGCTCAGGCTTTCCCAATAGAAAGCGTGGTTCCACGCCTGCGCGGCATTGTTGAACAGGCCCTTGTTGCCCGATCCTTCGGCGTGGTGGACGATTTCTTCGAGCGGCTTCGACGCGAGGTCGGTGCCTTCGATCGCGGCGTTGGTCTTGTCGACATAGGCTTTGTGATGCTTGCCATGGTGCGTCGCCAGCGTGTCGGCCGAGATATGCGGCTCGAGCGCGTCCTGGGCGTACGGCAGGGGAGGATGGGCGATCGTCATGGCAGTCTCCATTTTATTATCGAGGGGGTTTGCGGCCTTAAACTCGGTATCGCGGCCGCGGGTTGCAACCCTGTGACCGCAAATTTTCCTATTGTTCCCCTCCCTTTTAGGGAGGGGTTAGGGGTGGGTCGCCGCAGGCGTTCTTCCTTGGCCGCCTACCCACCCGTGCTGCGAGTCACGTGCCTCGCAACACCCCCTCCCTAAAAGGGAGGGGAGAATTACGTCACCATTGCCTGCAACGTCGCGATCCGGTCGGCCTCTTCGGCGGGCTTGTCGCGGCGGATGCGCGAAATACGCGGAAAGCGCATCGCGAGCCCCGACTTGTGGCGCTTGGACGCGTGGATCGAATCGAAGGCGACTTCCAACACCAGTGATTTTTCGACCTCGCGCACCGGGCCGAAGCGGTTCAGCGTGTTGTCGCGCACGAACTTGTCGAGCCACTTCAATTCCTCGTCGGTGAACCCCGAATAGGCCTTGCCGACGGGCAGCAATTCGCCCGCGTCGGACCAGCAACCGAAGGTATAGTCCGAATAGAAGCTCGCGCGGCGTCCATTGCCCCTTTGGGCGTACATCATCACGCAATCGGCGGTAAGCGGATCGCGCTTCCATTTATACCAGAGCCCCGCGCGGCGCCCCGCCACGTAAGGGGCGTCGCGGCGCTTGAGCATCACCCCCTCGATCGCCGCATCGCGCGCGCCCGCGCGGCGCTCGGCGAGGTCGCCGAAATCGGCGGCATCGATTACTTGCGACAGGTCGAAATGGCTGTCGGCGAGCCCCGGGACGAACGCTTCGAGCTGCCGCCGCCGTTCGGTCCACGGCAGCCCGCGCAGATCGTTGCCGTCGACCGCAAGCAGATCGTACACGCGCACGAACGCCGGATAATCGGCGAGCATCTTCTTCGAGACGGTCTTTCGCCCGAGCCGCTGTTGCAGCGCGTTGAAGCTCGCGGCTTCGCCGCCCTGCACCTCGCCGCGCACGAGCAATTCACCGTCGATCACCGCATCCTGATCGAATGCCGCGACGAGCTCGGGGAACGCGCCGCTGATCTCCTCGCCGCCGCGGCTATAGATCCGCGTCTCACCGCCGCCCCCCCTGCCACCGCGCACGATCTGGACGCGGATGCCGTCCCATTTCCATTCGGCGGCATAGTCGGCGAGGTCGACGCTTTCTTCTTCCAATGGATGCGCGAGCATGAAAGGACGGAAGAAGGCGACGTCGGCAAGGTCGGGCCGCTCCGCCCGTCCCTCGCCCCACGCAAACAGCGGCGCATAGGGCGGCGGGATCGCGTGCCACAGCTCCTCGACATCGTCGACGGGCACGTCGAACGCCTGCGCGAACGCCTGTTTCGCAAGCCGCGCCGACACCCCGACGCGCATCCCGCCCAAGGCCAGTTTCAGCAGCGCATAGCGCCCGTCGGCGTCGAGGCGGTCGAGGAGCGAGGCGACGACCGCAGGCGCATCGCTGCGGGTGGCGGCGGAGAGGGCGTCGACAGCTTCGCTAACCGTTAAGCCCCTCCCCTTCAGGGGAGGGGTTGGGGTGGGGCCTGTCGAGGTTATCCCGGCCTGACATGCCCCACCCCGACCCTCCCCTAAAGGGGAGGGAGACAAGGGCTCCGGCCACAGCAGCGCCGCGGTTTCCGCCGTATCGCCGACGAAGTGCCGCGACAGCCGAAACAATTCCTCGTCGACGCGGGTCGCCAGCAACGTCCGCACCGTCCCCGCTTTCACCGCCGGGAAATCTAGGCTCTCGGTCAGCGCCGCGATTGCCCACCCGCGGTCGGGATCGGGCGTATGGCGCAGATAATCGACAATCAGCGCGAGCTTCGTATTGCGCGAGCGCGTGTAGATCAGCCGGTCGATCAGGGCCGCGAAGCGCTTCACACCTCCTCCTCCAGATCGCGGCCGACGAGGTGCAGCGCGCGCGCCTTGCGTTGATGCAGCTCGCACCAGCGCAGCAGCCCGTCCTCGCTGCCGTGCGTGATCCAGCTCTCCTTTGGGTTCACCTCCGATATCGTCGTCGTCAGTTCGTCCCAGTCGGCATGATCCGAAATCACCAGCGGCAGTTCGACCATCCGCTGCCGCGCGCGCTGGCGTACGCGCATCCAGCCCGAGGCCATCGCGGTCACCGGATCGGGCAGCCGCCGCGACCAGCGATCATTCAGCGCCGAGGGCGGCGCGAGGACGATCTGCCCCGCCATCTCGGCCTTGTCGGTTTCGGAAACGAGCCGGAGCTCGCCAAGATCGACGCCATGCACCGCATAGAGCTCGCACATCTTCTCAAGCGCACCGTGGATATAGATCGGCGCGTCCCACCCGGCACCGCGCAGTTCGGCGATCACGCGCTGCGCCTTGCCGAGCGCATAGGCGCCGACGAGCACCGAGCGATCGGGCTCGGCGCGCACCGCGCCGATCAGCTTGGCGATCTCATCGGCGGTCGGCGGGTGGCGGAACACCGGCAGGCCAAAGGTCGCCTCGGTGATGAAGATATCGCAGGGCACAACCTCGAACGACGTGCAGGTCGGGTCGGGGCGGCGCTTGTAATCGCCGGTCACAACGATCCGCTCGCCTGCATACTCCATCAAGATCTGCGCGCTGCCGAGCACATGCCCCGCCGGATGAAAGCTGAACTGCACTCCCCCGCTCTCGAACCCGTCGCCATATTCATACGCCTGATTATGGCTCGCCTCGACATCGACGCCGTATCGCAGCGCCATAATCGCCAGCGTCTCGGGCGTGGCGAACACCGCGCCATGGCCGCTTCGCGCATGATCGGCATGGCCATGCGTCACGGCGGCGCGCTCGACGGGGCGCGACGGGTCGATCCACAGGTCGGCGGGCTTTACATAGATGCCGCCCGGATGCGGCTCGATCCAGGATTTGGCCTTCGCCATCAGGCGGCGAGTTTCCGCGCGCGGATCAGGTCGGCGACGAGCGCCGCGCGTTCCTCCGCTGCGCGCTCGCGGTCGGGCAGGCGTAGCAGGAACGAGGGATGGATCGTCGCGATCAGCTTGCTTCCCCCTTCCAGCGCATGCACCGCGCCGCGCATCGACTTGATGCTCGCGCTCTTGCCGGTCACCCCGCGCAGCGCGCTCGCGCCCAAGGTCACGATCAGGTCGGGCTGGACGAACTGCCGCTCCTTGTCGAGCCACCAGCGGCAGACGTCGATCTCGCCCGTCGTCGGATTCTGGTGCAGGCGGCGCTTGCCGCGCGGCTCGAACTTGAAATGCTTGACCGCGTTGGTCAGGAACAGCCGCGCGCGGTCGAGCCCCGCCTCCTCCAGCACCTCGTTCAACACTTGCCCCGCGGGTCCTACAAACGGCCGCCCCTGCAAATCCTCCTGATCGCCCGGCTGCTCGCCGACGAGCATGATGCGTGCATCCTTCGGCCCCTCGCCCGCCACGCCTTGCGTCGCGTTGCAATAGAGCGGGCAGCGCGTGCAGCGATCAACCGCGCGCGCGACGTCACTCAGCGTCTTCACATCATCATCGAGGGCCAATTCGTCGGGCACGCGCGTCCGCCATTTGTCGGTCAGAGGGTTAGCGAGAGAAACGGCCGCTTCGCGCATGCGTTCCACCCGTGCCCCGGCGCCCGCGAGCAGCGGCGCGATATCCTGCGCCTCGGGAAGGTTCTTCCAATATTTCCTGGGCATTTCGGCGCGCATCGCGTCGATCTTCACCCGCGCGGGGTTGAAGATCGCGCCATAATAGGTGCGCCACTGATCCTCGACCACATCGCTGTCGGGCACCTCGTCCTTCGTCCCGCCGGGGCCGTAGCTCAGCGTTTCGTCCTGCCAGATCGCGCGCGCATCGGGCGTCACGATCGCCCAGTCCATGCCATAGAAGCGGCGCTGGAAAAAAGGCGCGGTGAGCCGCAGGATGCGGTGCGTCGGTTCGAACCACGCCGCGAAGCTCTCGCGCCCCGCCTCCTCGCCGAGCCGCCGGAAGCGCACGAACGCATGCATCTTGTGGACGTCGCGGCGGATCGCCTTGTCGGCCTTTCGTAACCAGTCGACCTCGGCATCGGTCGTCCGCGCGAGCAATTGCCGGTCGCGCGCCGCGCGCCAGACGATGCGATAAAGCCGCGCCGGAACTTCCGGGTCGCGGTGGCAGATCACGCGCTCGGCGATTTCGAGCAATTCGCGCGGCAGCGACACCGCGCCCGCGGGCGCTGCCACCACCGCGTCGCCGAACAGCGATGCGCCTTCGTCGCCGCCACGCCAGCTCACATCCTCGGGCGCCACGCCGCCCGCGAGCAGACTTCTCGCCGCACTCCGCCATTCGGCAAAATCGCCGGGCTCGGCGAGAATGACCTCCCTCACAGCGCCAACGCCAATTGCTCGGGCGGCGGCGCAAAACGCGCGCGGAGGTCGGCGCTGTCGGTCAGCTTCCCCGGCCGCCAGTCGAGGGTGACGATGAAGGGCAGAACTTTCTTCACCGACGCGGTCAGCTTCGCGAGGTCGCCGAGCCTGAGCTTGCCCAGCCGCCGCGCCGCAACGATCCGGTCGACCGCGCGCGTCCCGAGCCCCGGCACGCGCAGCAGCAGCTCGCGCGGCGCGCGGTTGATGTCGACCGGAAACGCCTCGCGCCGCATCAGCGCCCACGCGAGCTTGGGATCGATCGCGAGGTCGAGCATGCCGCCGCTCGCACCCTCCATGATCTCGGCGCGCTCGAAGCCATAAAAACGCAGCAGCCAGTCGGCCTGGTATAAGCGGTGCTCGCGCATCAACGGCGGACGCACCGGCGGCAGGTCGCTGCTCGCATCGGGGATCGGGCTGTACGCCGAATAATAGACGCGGCGGAGCTGATAGCCCGAATAGAGGTTCGTCGCGGTCTTCAAAATATCGTCGTCGCGCGCCGCATCGGCGCCGACGATCATCTGCGTCGATTGCCCGGCGGGCGCGAAGCGCGGCGGCGTCGCCTTGCCGATCAGCCGGCTCTTCGCCGCCTCGGCGCCGACGCGCACCGATGCCATCGTCTTGCGGATCGTCTCGGGCTTTTTCTCGGGCGCGAAGCTCAACAGGCCCGCCTCCGTCGGCAATTCGACATTGGTCGACAGCCGGTCGGCGTAGAGTCCCGCGAGCGCGATCAATCCGGGATCGGCGCCCGCGATCGTCTTCAGATGGATATACCCCTGAAAGCGATGTTCCTCGCGCAAGATACGCGCGACTTCGACAAGCTGCTCCATCGTATAATCTTCTGAACGGATGATCCCCGACGAGAGGAACAGTCCCTCGATATAGTTGCGCTTGTAGAAATCGAGCGTCAGCCGCACGACCTCCTGCGGACTGAAACGCGCGCGCTCGACATTGCTCGACGCGCGGTTGATGCAAAAACGGCAGTCGTAAATGCAGAAGTTGGTCAGCAAGATCTTGAGCAGCGAAATGCATCGGCCATCGGGAGCATAGCTGTGGCAGATGCCCATGCCCTCGGTCGACCCGATGCCCTTGCTCGCGACAGAGTCGCGCTTTACCGTCCCTGACGACGCGCACGACGCGTCATATTTCGCCGCATCGGCCAGCACGGCCAGCTTTTCCAGAATCGGTTTAGCGGACATGTCCCAGGTCTAGCATGGGAACATAGAGAGAACAAATCGGTTCGGCGCGTTTAGGCCTCGCGCCACTTTGCGGGCAGCGCGATGTCGACCACCAGCCCGGTCGGCTCCCAGTGGCGCGCGATCGAGCCGCCCAGATTGTTGCGCACGCTGCGTTCCATCAGCAACGTGCCGAAACTGGTACGGTCGGGCGGCCCGACCAACCCCTGCGTTCCGGTTTCGGTCCAGGTCAGGCGAAACATCCGCGACTCGTTGTCTTCCGGGTCCTGCGACCAGTGGATCTCGACGCGTCCTCCGTCGTTCATCAGTGCGCCATGCTTGACCGCATTGGTCGCGAGTTCGTTGAACACCAGCGCCATCGCGACCAGCGCATTTTCGGGCAGCAGCAGGTCGGGGCCCGACCAGCGGATGCGCGGAAAGGCCGCCTCGACCTCGCGCATCAGCGCGTGCATCGACCCGGTCATGAAATTGGCGCCGAGCAGCACATTCTGTGCGCGGTTGAGCGCGTCGAGCCGGCTGCTGATCCGTTCGACATAATCGTCGACGTCACGCGCGGCGTGGCGGGTCAACGAGATGATCGCGCTGACCGTCGCGAACAGGTTGCGCATCCGGTGGTGCAGTTCGCGCATCAGCAGATTGGCATTTTCCTGCCGGCTTTTCTGTTCGGTGATGTCGATGCTCACCCCGGTCAGCATCGCATCGTCCGCCCGCACGTCCCAGTCGCCGCGCACGGCATTCCAGCGCAGCCCGCGCTCGGGATTGAGGACGCGATATTCGGCCGCATAGGGCGTGCCGTTTGCGATCGCTTCCTTCAATATCTCGCGCAACGCGGCGCGGTCGTCGGGATGCACCAGGTCGAAAAATCCGTTGCCGGTCGCCAGCATCGCCTGGAATTCGGAACCCCATAGTTCGGCGCCGGCGCCCTGCGTGCGCAGCCGGTCGGTCCGCGGATCATATTGCCACGACGCGATTCCCGAAAAATCGAGCGCGCGTTCGAGCGTGCGGCGCGCCTCGTCGCGCTCGGCGCCGATCCGGCGCAGGTCGGCTTCGGCCATGATGATCCCGGCGAAATCCTCGAGCCGTTCGAGCTCGATATCGGTGAGCGCTTTGCGCTCATCGCGGTCGATCACGCAAAGGCTGCCCAGGATCGCGCCGTTATAAGCGCGCAGCGGCACCCCGGCATAGAAGCGGATGTGCGGTTCGCCGGTCACCAGCGGATTGTCGCGAAAGCGCGGATCGCCCAGCACGTCGGTCACCATCACCGGCCGGTCGTCGGCGATGACATATTGGCAAAAGCTCCACTCGCGCGGCGTTTCGGGGGTATCGAGGCCATAGGCCGACTTGAACCATTGGCGGCAATCGTCGACCAGCGAGACCAGCGCGATCGGCACGCCATACAGGTCGGCGACCATTTTCGTCACACGATCGAACGCCTGTTCGGGCGGAGTGTCCATGATGCGATATTCGCGAAGCGTGTCGAGACGCAGCCTTTCGGCGCGTGCTGCAGCTTCGTCTCCCCCGTCCGCCAAACCTCGTCCCTCGCTGCCCTGCGATGCTGATGGCCCCGCATCGCTCATATCCTCGGGGCGCCGCTCTGCCATGAAAATGGTCCCTACAAAAGCGTGCTTGCGGCGATACAGGAAAGCGGTGATATTCCACTTACTTACGCCGCATTTTCATCGCGTCCCGGCTGACTCTACGCATTGGGGCGCGACAAGTTGCAACGGCCGGCGTCGCTCTTTACGCCGCCAGGCGGAACCGACCCGCGCCGGGAGGCGTATGACTGGTCACAAGAGGGAGCAATTTTGATGACATTGGGTGAGGAACTTCGCGGGCACCTGCCTTTCCTGCGCCGCTACGCGCGCGCGTTGACGGGCAGCCAGCAGCATGGCGACAATTTCGTCCACACGACGCTCGAAGTCATCGTCGCTGCCCCCGACGAATTCCACAGCGGCGACGGCACCCGGATCGACCTTTACCGCAATTTTCACCGCATCTGGGAAAGCGCCTATATCGACGAGGGCGAAGACAGCGATGAGGGCGAGCACCCGCTCGTCCGCGCCGCGCATCGGCGCCTCGTCCAGATCACGCCGCTCGGCCGGCAGATCCTGTTGCTCACCGCGCTCGAGGGCTTTTCGGTCGAGGAGGCCGGGCTGATCACCGGAACCGACGGGCCGACGGTCGAAACGCTGCTCGCCGATGCGGTCGGCGAACTCGACCGCGAATCGCAAACCTCGGTGCTGATCATCGAAGACGAGCCGCTGATCGCGATGGAGCTCGAACAGATCGTGCGCGATCTCGGCCACCGCGTCGCGGGCATCGCGACGACGCATGAGGATGCGGTCGCCGCGTTCGAACGGACCGACGCAGGCCTCGTTCTCGCCGATATCCAGCTTGCCGACGGATCGTCGGGGATCGACGCAGTGCAGGACATTTTGGCGATCGCGCCGGTCCCGGCGATCTTCATCACCGCCTTTCCCGAAAAATTGCTCACGGGCGGCCGCGTCGAGCCGACCTTCCTGATTTCAAAGCCGTTCCGCGAAAACACCGTGCGCGCGGCGATCAGCCAGAGCCTGCTCTTCACCCCGCAGCTCGCGGCGTAAAGGCCCCATTTCTCCCAATTCGTCATTCCCGCGAAGGCGGGAATCCCGCTTTATCCTGCCTGCGATACGGGTAGCCGTCCTACCAGACGCGGCACAAGGAGCGGGATTCCCGCCTTCGCGGGAATGACGGCAATTTTCGTCAATCGCCGGCGGGACCGTTCGCGGTCAGCTGATCGACATTGTCCATGATCGTGCGAAACGCCTCGCTCGATGGCATGACGTCGGTACTGCGCCGCGGCATTTCGCCGCTCTCCAATATCGCTTGCAGCGCGGTACGGCCGCGCGATACGCGGCTCTTCATCGTGCCCACCGCGCAGCCGCAGATCGCCGCACCTTCCTCATAGGATAATTGCCCGGCCCCGATCAGCACGAGCGCCTCGCGCTGGTCGACCGGCAGCATCATCAGCGCGCGCTGCACGTCGGCCAGGTGCAGGCTGTCGTCCTGATCGTCGGGCGCGACGAGCAACCGCTCGGCGGCGAGCTCGTCATATTCGGCGGTAAATTTCTTGCGCCGCATCTGCGACAGGAAACAATTGCGCAGGATGACGAACGCCCAGCTCTTCATGCTGGCGGGCCCCGGCACATATTGGGCGCGCGCCTTCCACGCCTTCAGCATCGTTTCCTGCACCAGGTCATCGGCAAGGTCGGCGTTACCCGTCAGGCTGCGCCCGAATGCGCGCAGATGCGGCAACATCGCCGCGAGTTCACGCTTGAAGCTGGCATCGTCGAGCGGCTGAGGCGTTTCGTCGCTAGTCACACAATCCTGATCGCTTGGGCGCCCTGAAGCACCGCTGAATGGACCAGGGGCTTAGCGGGTTGAATCCCTTATGGGAACCAAAAGCGCACCCAAAGAGGCAGTAACCGACGCCGGCCGGGCCTGACATTGTGCTTTTATCGCAACACCGTTCGTCGAAAAAACCAGCAAGCGGGGAACCCCCGGCCGTTTTCGTCGTTGCTCCGGCATGGCTACGCAAGGCAACAACAGGATGAACGGCAAGGGCCCCCTCCCCCCCGGCGCCGATGCACGTCGCACGCCGGGAAGCTTTCCCGGCACGACTGGCGACCAGTGGCATCGCACCTTGACCGGGCGGCAGGCGCCCGAGCCGGTGAGCGCGAAGCTGCGCATGATCTATGGCAATGTCGTCGCCGAAAAGCTGCCCGACAATATGCTCGACCTTCTTTCTCAGCTCGATCAGAAAAGCCCGAAGCAATAATGACCGGACCCACCGCCGCTGCTTCGCAGCCGCAGGCCGAAACCCTGTCCGACAGCGAATTCAAGACGCTGCTTGCCGGTGTCATCCCCCACCTGCGCGCCTATGGCCGCAGCCTGTCGGGCAACCCCGACCTCGCCGACGATCTGACGCAGGACACGATGGTCAAGGCGTGGGCGTCGCGCGAGCGGTTCGAACGCGGCACCTCGATCAAGGCGTGGACCTTCGTCATCCTGCGCAACACCTTTCTGTCGCAGATGCGCCGCAACAAATTTGTCGGCGAATATGACGAGACCGCGGTCGAGCGCACGATGTCGACCCCCGCCAGCCAGGAAGACAGCGGCGAGATGGCCGACCTCCAGCGCGGGCTCATGGAATTGCCGCAGGACCAGCGCGAGGCGCTGATCCTCGTCGGCGCCGGCGGACTGTCCTACGAGGAAGCCGCCAGCATCTGCGACTGCGCGCTCGGTACGATGAAAAGCCGCGTCTCGCGCGCGCGCGCGGCGCTTGAAGAGATCATGAACAGCGGCCAGTTTTCGCAGAAGCGCGCCGACGCGCCGCCGTCGAGCGAAGCGGTCGATGCGATCATGGACAGCGTCGAGACGATCACCGCGCGGCGCGAGGCGGCGAACCGCTAGTTCCCCGTCGCCCCCGCGAAGGCGGGGGCCGCTGGCTACATAGCGCAAGGCCGACGGCGGCCCCCGCCTTCGCGGGGGCGACGATATACTCGTACCTCTCGACAACCGGCAGCCGTCGCGTCAGAACGACGCGTCCTTCCCCAGCAAAGCGAGCCCCTTTCGATGAAAAACCTGCCGCATCTTGCCTTGATTTCCGCGCTGGCCGTCGCCGCCTGCTCGGCCGCTCCCGCATCGACCGAAGCGGCGCCCGCCGACACTGCCAAACTCGACGCATCGGGCGCGCAGCCCGCGACGCCGCTCGCCGACGCGCCCTTCACGGTCAAGGAAATCGCGAGCTTCAACGAACCCTGGGCGATGACCTTCGTCCCCGGCACGCGCGCGGCGCTGATCACCGAGCGATCGGGCAAATTGAAACTCTGGCAGGAAAGCGGCCCGACGCTCGACGTCGCGGGTGTCCCAGCGGTCGCCTATGGCGGTCAGGGCGGCTTCGGCGACGTGATCGTCGCGCCCGACTTTGCGACCAGCGGCACGATCTATTTGAGCTGGGTCGAACCCGGTCCCGGCAAGACCTATGGCGCGGTCGTCGGCAAGGCGAAGCTCAAACAGGGCGTCGCTCCTGCGCTCGAGGGGCTCCAGATCATCTGGAAACAGAACCCCAAGGTCACCGGCCAGGGCCATTATTCACACCGCCTTCTCTTCTCGCCCGACGGCAGATATCTCTTCATCGGATCGGGCGAGCGCCAGAAGTTCACGCCCGCGCAGGACATGACGGGCAACCTCGGCAAGATCCTGCGCCTCAACGCCGACGGCAGCGTCCCCGCGGATAACCCGTTCGCCAGCGAGGGCGGCGTCACCGCGCAGATCTGGTCGCTCGGCCACCGCAATATCCTCGGCCTCGCCTTCGACGGCACCGGCAAGCTGTGGAACCAGGAAATGGGACCGAAGGGCGGCGACGAGGTCAATCTGGTCGAGGCGAAGGCGAACTACGGCTATCCGATCGTGTCGAACGGCGACCATTATGACGGCAAGGATATTCCCGATCATCCGACGCGCCCCGAATTCGCCGCGCCCAAACTCTGGTGGAACCCGTCGGTCTCGCCCGCCGGGCTCGTCTGGTATGACGGCGACCTCTATCGCGGCTGGAAGAACAGCCTCTTGATGGGCGCGCTGTCGGGCGAAGGGCTGATCCGCATGGCCGTCGACGGCGATAAACTCCACAAGTCCGACCGCTGGGACTTCGGCCAGCGCATCCGCGAAGTCGAGGTGCGCGACGACGGCACGATCTGGCTGCTCACCGACGGTGAGGACGGCAAGCTGGTGAGGCTGGTTCCGAAGAAATAGCGTCCTTTCTGTTCCCCGGCGCAAGCCGGGGCCCATGATAGATTGCGCGATGTTTCTGGACCGCGCCCGGAGTCACGCGCCTCCGGGCGCCTTTCGCCGGGGAACAACCATGACTATATGCTTCCCATGATCCGCGGCTTCCTCACCCGGCGCGCCGAATGGCCCGCGCGCATTCCCGATCCCGACGCACTGCCGCCGCTGGCGTTGCTGTGGCGCGAGATCGGGTCGCTGGCGCGCGCCATCGGCGGCCGCATCCGGCCGCTGCCGCCCGAACCCAATCCCGACAGCGAGCATCCGCCGGTGATGGTCCTCCCGGGCTTCCTGTCGGGCGACTGGGCAACCAAGGGGCTGCGCGCCGACCTCCGCCGCTCCGGCTTTCGCTGTTACGCCTGGGGTCTCGGCTTCAACCGCGGCGCGACCCCCGACATCATCGATCGCATCGACACCCGCGTGCAATGGATCATCGACCGCACCGGCTATGCCCCCGCGCTCGTCGGGTGGAGCCTTGGCGGCATCTATGCGCGCGAATATGCCAAGCATCACCCGGACAAGGTCGCTCGCGTCGTCACATTGGGCTCGCCCTTTTCGGGCAGCCGCCGCGCCAACCGCGCGTGGCGCCTCTATCACCTCGTCGCGCGCCACCCGGTCGACAATCCGCCGATCGACTTCCACCCCGCGCCGCGTCCCGAAATGCCGACCTTCGCGCTCTGGTCGAAGCATGACGGCGTCGTCGCGGTCAGCAGCGCACGCGGCCAGCCGCACGAAAGCGACCGGCAGGTCGAGGTCGATTGCGGCCATATGGGCTTCGCCTATGCGCCCACCTCGGTGGCGGCGATCGTCAAGGCGCTGGCCGAAGAGGTTTCAGACCCCGATTGATCCTCCCTGTGGCGAAGCCATGGGGAGGTGGCAGCGCGAAGCGCTGACGGAGGGGCTGTGACGCGGCCCCTCCACCCCTCGCTACGCGAGCGGTCCCCCTCCCCATCGCTTCGCGACAGGGAGGATTAAGTTCGTCAGCAGACGTCGATGCGATAGGCGGGCGCCGCGCGCCACGCCATCAACATCCGCCCCGGCCGCTTTCCCGCGCGCCCCGTGGAGACGAAACCGATCCGGCGCAGCAACGCGCGCGAGCGCTCGTTGTCGGGATGGCATTCGGCGACGATCGAACAGCCCGGCCGCGACGTCGCGAGCGCCCCGACGACCGCGCGCACCGCCTCGGTCGCGATCCCCTTCCCGCGCGCCCGCGCCGCGAACCAGTAACCGATCTCATATTCCTGCCCCATCCGACGGTGGACGCCGATCACGCCGCTCAAATCGAGGCCGCTTTCCTCGCGCACCGCATGAAACACATCGCCGCTTCCTGATTTGGCGATCAGCGCGCGCGCGTCGGCCTCGGTGAAGGGTGCGGGCAGGAAATGGACCTGCGACGTCACCGTCTCGTCGGTGATCGCGGACAAGGCGCGCGCATCATCGGCGTAAAGCGGCGTGATGCGGCAATGGTCGGTCGACAGGGCAAGCAAGGTATCGGTCATGTCGCGTCTTCTTCAAAAAGCGCACGCCGTGACCGGGGGTTGGTGGTGTGATGATGACCATTCGCCTTGTCCGAACACGGCGGCGATGGTCACAGGTGATGCCATGCCGCTCCTATGTAAAGGAGCGCCAATACGCCTTGAATCGGAGAGATTGGTCGTTGGTCATCGCGAGCGGACCTAACAGCGCCGCGTTTCCCGATCAAGCCCCGCTTGACGGTCGCGTTTCACGCACTATTTAAAGTTACATGAAACGCGACAGCCGACTCTCGGGCGTGCTCCACGTCCTCCTCCATATGGCCGACCAGCGCACCCCGATGACCTCGGACCAGCTCGCGAAGGCGATGCAGACGCACCCGGTCGTGATCCGCCGCATCCTCGGCGGGCTGCGCGATGCGGGTTTCGTCCACAGCGAAAAGGGCCACGGCGGCGGCTGGACCATCGCGAAGGACCTTAGTCAAATCACGATGCGCGACGTCTATGACGCGATCGGCCAGCCCAGCCTGATGGCGATGGGCAACCGCACCGAAGCGCCCGGCTGCCTCGTCGAGCAGGCGGTCAACGCCGCGCTCGACACCGGCTTTCGCGATGCCGAGGCGCTGCTGCTCGCGCGCTTCGGCGAAGTAACGCTCGCGGCGCTGGCCGCCGATTTCCACGCGCGCATGGCCGCGCGATCCCCCCAAACACAGGAGCATATCCATGGCTGAAGGCGCCCAGCATTTTCTCGACAGCTTCAAGGACCCCGCCGCGGTCGCGCGCTATACCGAAGGGCCGCGGCGCTTTGTCCCCGGGCTCGACGGGCTCCACCGCATGACCGGGCTGTTGCTTGCCGAACGCGTCTCCGACGACGCGCATATCCTCGTGCTCGGCGCGGGCGGCGGCAGCGAAATGAAGGCGATGGCCGAGGCGCATCCGGGCTGGCGCTTTACCGGCGTCGACCCCGCGGGCCCGATGCTCGACCTCGCGGCCGAGGTGCTCGGCCCGAACGCCCACCGCGCCGAGCTGATCGAAGGCCATATCGACGACGCCCCCGCCGGCCCGTTCGACGGCGCGACGTGCCTCCTCACCCTCCATTTCCTCGCGCTCGAAGAGCGCACCCGCACCGCCGCCGAAATCCAGCGCCGCCTGAAACCCGGCGCCCCGTTCGTCGCGGCGCACGGCAGCTTCCCGCAAGGCGCACACGAACGCGACCGCTGGCTCGACCGCTACGCCGCCTTTGCCATCGCATCGGGCGGCGATCCCGAACAGGTCGCCAAGGGGCGCGAAGCCGTTGCCACCCACGTCGCGATGCTGAGCCCCGAAGCCGACGAGGACGCCCTGCGCGCTGCGGGTTTCCACGATGTCGAGCAATTTTACGCCGCCTTCACCTGGCGCGGCTGGGTCGGCTACGCCTGACCTAATTCGCTCCCGGCCCAGGCAACCGCGCGAGCAGCGCGACGAGCTGGGCCTGCGTGGTCACGCCGGTCTTGCGGAAGATCCCTTTCAGAAGGAAGCGGACCGCGTTCACGCTGACCGCCCGCAGCGCCGCATAGTCCTTCAGCGTGTCGCCCGCGGCGAGCGCGACGGCGAGGCGGGCTTCGGCAGGTGTGAGTCCGAACCATTGCGCGACGCGGTCGATTTCGACCACGGGGGTTTCGCCCGGCGCGCTGCCGAGGGTGACGATCAGCGACGCGCCGAGGCGCACGCCGCCGAGTTGCTGCGCCGACTGGCGCGTGACGCGCGCGACGAGCACGGGGCATTCGGCGCCCGCATCACCGACCGTCTGGAACGCGAGGCCGGCGGGGTCGGAGCTTTTGACGAGGTCGAGCAAGTGTTTCTGGCTGGCGGGATGGGTGAAGGCGAAGCGGTCCTGCGCGATGCGGATGAAGCCCGCCTTTTCATAGCGCGCGGCGCGGCTGTTCGCGGCAAGGATATTGAGCTGGTCGTCGAGGCTGAAAATCGCGAAGGGCGCGGCGTCGGCAGCGGCGCGCGCGGCGCCCGCCGCAAGGTCGAGCGAGGCGATGCGGTCGCTGATCCGCATCGCGCGCTGGATATGCGGCGCGAGGACGCGGAGGCCGCGCTTCAACCGCTCGACGTCGCGGTCGCCGGGGCCGGGGATCATCAACCCGAGCCGGTCGCCGTCGCGCCGGTCAAGCAACACCCCGACAAGCCGGTCGATGCCATAGGGTTTCAGGAAATTGCGGAAGAACTCGCTCTCATAGAATTCCTCGCGCGTCATGATGTCATAGCTATCGATGACGCTGCCGTTGCCATAGCGCTGGAACTTGCGCGACCACGGATGGCTGCCGGCATAGACCGCGGTGTAGATTTCCTGGATGCCGGCGGCGAGGCCCGTCGCGGCGACGAAGCGCGCGCTCGGCGGATTGCTGCTTTCCCAGAGGATGAAGGCGGCTTCCCAGCTCAGCGGACAGAGCGTGCCGGTGATGCGCGCGAGGGTTTCGTTCCAGCTTTCGGGATGCAGCACCGAATCATAGATTTTGCCGATCAGCGCGTTGAGCACCTCCCATTCGGCCGGCGCATTATGGTCGGACGGAAAGGTCGATAGCTGGTCGCTCTGCATGCACTTCCCCCCAGAAGACCCGCAGCGATCTCATTTGAGAGGAGCGGAGACGCGAAGGCAAGCGCAATGCGATAAAACGAAAATATTATGTCTCCTACTCACGTGGGTAGTGAAACAATCCACCGAATCGGCCATTGAACGGGTGCGACCCGAGGAAGGTGGAACCAAGGCCATCTTGCTCTCTTGAAGTCCGTCGGCTTGCCGGCGGACTTCATTTTTATGCGCCGAAGACTGGCGGAACGGGCGCGATGGCCGAGGCGGCTCTACCCCAAGCGGACATCAACCTTCGAAGCGGATCTCCACCGACGGCGCGCTACGCTCATGCGCACCATGATAGACCGCCTCGATATTGTTGCCGTCGGGGTCGAGCAGGAAAGCCGCATAATAGCCCGGATGATAGGGCCGCTCGCCCGGTGCGCCATTGTCGCGCCCGCCCGCCGCGAGGCCCGCCTTGTAAAAGGCATCGACCGCAGCGCGGTCCGCCGCCTGAAACGCCAGATGATGCCGGCCGGTCAGCTTGCCGAGCGCCGCGTGACTGTCTTTCGTCGATACGAACAGCTCATCGGCCCAGAAATAATCCTCGGCCTCTCCGCCAATCGGCACGCCGAGGACATCGAAGATCGCGCCGTAAAAGGCGCGGCTCGCCTTCAGGTCGGCGACGACAAGCTGGATATGATCGATCAACCGCCCGCGGTGCAGCAATTGCGTTTCCATGGATGACTCCTCTTCTGCCCGCGCCGCACACGCAAAACATCTTCGCACCATGATGGTTCCGGTGGTTTCCGCTGTCTCAATCGAGCGCCGGGGCTTGCGCCGATGACAATTACAACATATTGCGCAATATATTGTACGAATCGCATAATGGACGGGAAAACGCATGAATATTCGGCATTGGGCTGCAATTCTGATCACCACCACCGCATGGATGGGAAGCGCCGCCGCAGCGCAAAACGCGCCGCTCACGGCCGCCGACAAGCGCGCGGTCGTCGAGCAGCTCGGCCAGACGCTTGAGGCGAACTATGTCTTTCCCGACAAGGCGAAGACCATCGCCGCGACGCTCCGCCGCCACCTCGACGCCGGTGATTATGACGCCGCGACCGACCGGCGCACGCTCGCCAGCGAGCTCACCGACGATCTGGTCGCCGCGAGCAACGACCTGCATTTCTCGGTCGGGGTCGATCCCGAATGGGTCGCCGACTATGCCGCACGGCAGGATCCTGCCCGCGCCGCTGCGCTGCGCGAAACGGAACGGCGCGAAGAGGTGCGGAAAAATTTCGGCTTTGCCGGGCTTCGCTATCTCGACGGCAATATCGCCTATGTCGACCTGACGCATTTCGCCGACCCCGAACCCGGCTATGACGCGGCCGCGGCGGCGATGCGCTTTATCGAGAATGGCGACGCGGTGATCTACGACCTGCGCTACAATAATGGCGGTTATCTGGAGATGGCGCAATTGCTCGCGAGCCAACTCTTCCGCGGCGACAAGGATCAGGAACTCTTCGACTATTATTATAATCTCGACGGCCGCCGCGTCGAACGCGGCCAATGGGTGCTCCCCGCGCTGCCCGCGAAACGGCTGACCGGCAAACCCGTCTATGTCCTTACCGGCTCGACCAGCTTCTCCGCCGCCGAATGGTTCGCCTACACGCTCAAGAAACTCGGCCGCGCAACGCTGGTCGGCGAACGCACCGCGGGCGGCGCGCATCCCGTCGACCGCAAGCCCGTCGGCACCGACTTTTTCGTGCAGGTGCCGATCGGCCAGATCCGCGACCCCATCGACCGCAGCGATTTCGAGGGACAGGGCGTCACGCCCGACCATCTGGTCCCGTCGGCCGACGCCCTCGCCGTCGCGCACCGCCTCGCGCTCGCTGAACTGGCCAAGGCCGATCCGGCGAAGCAGGCCGACGCCGACTGGCTAGCCCCCGAGCTCGCCGCGCGCCCGCAGCCGACCACGACCGCGCTCAAGGCCATCGCCGGCCGCTATGAAGGACGGCGCATCGACCTCGTCGGGGGCAAATTGCTCTACACCTGGCGCGAACGCTTTCGCCTGACGCTCGATCCGCTCGCCGGCGACCTGCTCGCGATCGAAGGCGTGCGCGACTTCCGCTTTCGCATCGTGCGCAAAGGCGGCAAGGTCACCGCGCTTGAACGCATCGACCGCGATGGAACAACCCAGACCTATGCCCGCCTCGACTGACATCTCGACCGATCTCGACGACATCTCGTTCCTCGGCCGCCTCAGCGAAGCGCTGAGCCAGCGGATCGAGGAACAGACGCGTCCCTTGTTCGACGAAGCTGGGATCACCGTCCCCGTGCGGTCCTGCTCGCTGCTCACCGCGCTCGTCGAAGCTGGCGAAGCCTCGGCCGCCGACCTCGCACGCGCACTCGGCCAGTCGCACCAGCTGGTCATCCAGAAATGCCCCGCGCTGCTCCGCCTCGGCCTGATCACCCAGCACGCCGATCCCGCCGACGCGCGGCGCAAGATTTTCCGGCTGACCGATGCGGGTCACGACCAGCTCGCCCGCATCGACGCCTACAGCCGGCGGATAAGCGAGGTCTATCGCGCGCTCTTCGAAGAGGTCGGCGACGTTCACGGCGCGATACTGAAGGCGCTCAAGGCCTTGGCCGACAAGCCACTGCGCGAACGCATCCGGGATTAGTCAGAGCGTCCGGAACATCACCAGCGCATCGACGAAACCCTCGACCGGATGATCGAAAGCGCCCGGCAGGCGGCCGACGACTTCGAACCCCAGCGACTGCCACAGCCCGACCGCGCGCACATTCGCACTCACCACAAAATTGAACTGCATCGCGCGAAAGCCGAGCGCCTTCGCATGCGCGATCGAATGCAGGCCCATCGCCCGCGCGACCCCGCGCCCGGTTGCCGCCGCACCGGTCACATAGCCCGCGTTGGCGACATGCGCGCCGCCGCCCGTCTGGTTGGCGCGCAGATAATAGGTGCCGAGGATGACGCCGCCCTCTTCGGCGACGAACGCCTCCTTGTCGGTGTCGAACCAGTAAGCGAGCGCCGCCGCTTCGCTCATCCCGCGATCAAGCGTCAGCGTCTCGCCCGCGCGGATCACCGGCTCGATGATCGCCCAGATCGCGGCGGCGTCGTCGGGTCTGACAGGACGGATAAGCAGCGCCGTCATGCCGCTTCGACCGCGCGCTGCATCAGGTGCGACCCCGGTCCATAGGGGCCTTCTATGGCGGTCCCGACATAGGCGAACCCTTGCGCGTGCCAATAGCTGTCGGCGCCCTGGATCGCGACCAGCCGGATATCGCGGCAGCCTTCGACTTCGGCCTGATGGACGACGAAAGCGGTCGCCGTCGCCCCGGCGCCGGTTCCGCGCGCCGCGGGCAGCAGCGCAATGTCGTGGAGATAATAGCTGTCTGACACCGGAATCGCGCCGAGTTGCACCCCAAGCTTCGGCGGATCGGCCTCCCGCGGCCAAGGATGGCTGATCAGATAGCCCAAAGCCTCGCCATCGCGTTCAAGGATCGCACAGCCGACGGGATAATGCGCGAGGCGATCGGCGAAGGTTTCCAGCGGCTCGGTAAAATCGCCGTGCACCACGTCGGAAATGCGGACGACCATCGGCAGGTCTGCGGCGCCCATCTGCCGCCACCGTCCCGCCCCGTTCATGCCGCATCGCCGATGAAGGGCGCGACGACTTCAGCGGTTACCCGCAGCGGCCGCCCGCTCGCCTTGTCGAGCAGCGCCCACACCGTCCGCGCTCGGACATGGACTTTGCCATCGGCGCCGGTGAATTCCATGAAGCGGTCGAACTTCGCGCCCTGCGGCTTGTCGGCGACCCACGTCCGCGCGGTCACCGTCTCGCCCGGCCCCAGCGCGCGCAGATAATCGATCTCGTGCCGCACGACGACCCAGATATAGGCGTTCTTGTGACTCTGCGGGGCCGCTGCGTCCCAATGCCCCGTCGCGACCTGCTGGATCCACTGGACCCACACCGCATTGTTGACGTGGCCAAGCTCGTCGATGCTCTCGGGCGTCGCAGTGAGTTCGAGACTATATTCCTTCATCGGCCGCCCAGACTATGTCGAGATTCAGTTCGTGGTGGAGCGAGAATGGCTGGCTCCGAGAGCCGGAGCGCAGCGTATTTTTGTACGTGAGCACCGGAAGCGCAGGAGACGGCCGTTCGCAGCCCGCCACGGGCTGAATCTCGACATAGTCTATGCGAGTTCGACGGTGGTCACCATATAACCCGCATCGCGGAGCGCCGCGACGAGGCTGTCGAGATGCTCGCGGTCGCGCGCTTCGCACTCGATGTCGGTGATCAGCCCCTTCGCGGGCAGCGTCGTAAAGATGCGCTGGTGATAGATTTCGATGATGTTGACCTGCTTCTCGTCGAACAGCTTCATCACCTTGAACAGCGCGCCGGGACGATCCTGTAAGCGGATGCGCAGGCGCGCGATACGGCCCGAGCGCGCGAGGTCGCGCAGCAGCACATTCGCGAGCAGGCGCGTATCGATATTGCCCCCGGTGAGCACCAGCCCGACCTTGCGCCCGGCGAACTCTTCCGGATGCGCGAGCAGCGCCGCGAGCCCCGCGGCGCCCGCACCCTCGACCACCGTCTTCTCGATCTGGAGCAGCAGGCTGACCGCGCGCTCCAGATGGCGCTCCGCCACCAGCACGATGTCGTCGTTGAGTTCGGCGACGAGCTTGCGCGTGTACGAACCCGGCTCCTTGACCGCGATACCCTCGGCGAGCGTGTCGCCCTCGCACGCCATGTCGACGCCGTTCAGTTCGGCGTACATCGACGGATAAAGCTCGGCCTGCACGCCGACGAGGTGCATGTCATTCTTGATCCCGCGCGCCGCGGTGCCCATGCCCGCGAGCAGCCCGCCGCCGCCGATCGGCACGATCAGCGTGTCGAGCTCGGGCACATCCTCGAGCATTTCGAGCGCCACCGTGCCCTGCCCCGCCGCGACGTGCGGATGGTCGAAGGGATGGACGAAGGTCAGCCCGCGCTCGACTTCCAGCTCGCGCGCATGCGCATACGCATCGTCGAACTTCTCGCCGAACAGCACGATCGTCGCGCCGTGGCTCGCGGTCTGCGAGACTTTCACTTGGGGCGTCGTGCTCGGCATCACGATGGTGACGGGGACGCCGAGGCGCTTGCCATGATAGGCGAGCCCCTGCGCATGATTGCCCGCCGACGCGGCGATCACACCGCGTTCGCGCGCTTCGGGCGCCATCAACAACAGCGCGTTCAATGCGCCGCGTTCCTTGTACGCCGCCGTGAACTGCAGATTTTCGAACTTCAGCCACACCTCGGCGCCGACCATTTCGGACAGCGTCTGCGAATGGAGCGTCGGGGTGCGCACGACCGCGCCGTTAATTCGCTCTGCCGCCGCGCGCACATCGTCCAATGTGATCGCCGGTAAATCGGCGGCGGAGGTCAGGGTGAGTTGATCTGTCATAACGGCAAGCGCACTAGCCTATCTGGCGCGCCGCGCAAACTATGCTTATGGACTTGGCCATGAGCGAACAAAAATTGCGCATCAGCTTCATCGGCACCGGCGTCATGGGCGGACCGATGGCAGGCCACCTCGTCAAGGCGGGCCACCACCTCACCGTTTACAACCGCACGCGCGCCAAGGCGGACGCCTGGGTCGCGCAATATGGCGGCGCGGCGGCATCGACCCCGGCCGAAGCGGCAAGGGATGCGGATGTCGTCCTCACCTGCGTCGGCAACGACGACGATCTCGCGCAAGTGACGCTCGGCCGCGACGGCGCGTTCAGGGCGATGCGCAAGGGCGCGCTGTTCGTTGACCATACCACCGTCTCCGCGCGCATCGCGCGGCAATTGTCGGTCGAGGCCGAGGGGCTTGGCCTCCTCTGCGTCGATGCCCCCGTCTCCGGCGGCGAAGCCGGGGCGCAGAACGGCACGCTCTCGATCATGTGCGGCGGCACCAAGGCGGCGTTCGACGCCGCCGAGCCGGTGATGCAGGCCTATGCCGCGCGCATGGTGCATATCGGTGGCCCCGGCGCGGGGCAGACGACCAAGATGGTCAACCAGATCGCCATCGCCGGGGTCGTTCAGGGACTCTCCGAAGCGCTGCGGTTCGCGCAGGCGTCGAAACTCGACACCGACAAGGTGTTCGAGGCGGTCTCCGGCGGCGCCGCGGCGAGCTGGCAGATGCTCAACCGCTGGGGCACGATGGCGAAGGACGAGTTCGATTTCGGCTTCGCGGTCGACTGGATGCGCAAGGATTTGGGCCTCGCGCTCGACGAAGCGCGCGTCAACGGCGCGACCTTGCCGGTCGCCAGCCTCGTCGATCAATTCTACGCCGATGTGCAAAAGGCCGGCGGCGGGCGAAAGGACACCAGCTCGCTCGTGACGAGGCTCCCCAAGTGAAGCGCCTGATCCTGACCGCCCTCGGGCTGTCCCTCGCCGCCCCCGCGCACGCCGATACGCTGGTCGACAATGTCAACGGCATCACGCTCGACAAGGACGGCAAGCTCGTCCGCTTCACCGGCCTCGTCATCGATACACAAGGCAAGGTGAAGCAGCTGCTCGACCGCAAGGACAAGCGCCCCGAACGCCCCGATTTCAAGGAGGATGGCAAGGGCCGCACGCTGATCCCCGGCCTGATCGACGCGCACGGCCATGTCATGGGTCTGGGCTTCCAGCTCATGCTGCTCGACCTGTCGAACACCAGCAGCCTCGCCGAAGCGCAGGCGGCGATCCGCAAATATGCCGCCGACAATCCCGAAATGCCCTGGATCATCGGCTCGGGGTGGAATCAGGAAAAATGGGGCCTCGGCCGCTTTCCGACCGCCGCCGATCTCGACGCCGCGGTGCCGAACCGCCCCGTCTGGCTCGAACGCGTCGACGGCCACGCGGGCTGGGCCAACACGGCGGCAATGACCGCCGCCAGGATCACGCCCGCGAGCAAGGCGCCCGAGGGCGGACGCATCGAGATGGAAGCCGGCAAGCCGAGCGGGGTGTTCGTCGACGCCGCGATGAGCCTGATCGACAGCGCCAAGCCCAAACCGCTCGCGCGCGATCTCGACCGCGCGCTGTACCTCGCGCAACAGAAATTGCTCGAACAGGGCATCACGACGATCGCCGACATGGGCACCAGCATCGCCGACTGGCAGGCGTATCGCCGCGCCGGCGACAAAAAACAGCTTTCGGTGCGCATCCTCAGCTACGGCGCCGACATCGACAATATGGCGATCATCGCGGGGTCCGAACCGACGCCCTGGCTCTACGACGACCGCCTGCGCATGGTCGGGGTGAAGCTCTTGCTCGACGGCGCATTGGGTTCGCGCGGCGCATGGCTGAAGGCGCCGTACAGCGATGCGCCGGGACAGAAGGGGTTGGCTTTGCTCACCCCCGCGCAGCTCCGCAACAAGATGGTGCGCGCGTCGATGGACAAGTTCCAGGTCGCGATCCACGCGATCGGCGACGCCGCCAACGCCGAGGCTTTGGACGCGATCACCGACCTCACCGCCGACCTGCCCGGCGAGCGCCGCTGGCGCATCGAGCATGCGCAGATCATCGACCCCGTCGACATTCCGCGCTTCGCCACGCTCAAGGTCATCGCCTCGATGCAGCCCGTTCACCAGACGAGCGACCGCGTCATGGCCGAAGCCCGCCTTGGCCCCGACCGGCTCAAGGGCGCCTATGCATGGCGTAGCCTCGAAAATGCGGGCGTCCGACTCGCTTTCGGCTCCGACGTCCCGGTCGAAAGCGCGAACCCCTTCCCCGGCATCGCCGCCGCGATTTCGCGCACCGATGCCAAGGGTGAGCCGTTCGGCGGCTGGCGCCCCGAGGAGATCGTCACGCGCGAAACCGCGCTCGACGGCTTCACGCGCACCGCGGCCTTCGCCGGTTTTGCCGAGGACCGCATCGGCACGCTGATGCCCGGGATGCGCGCAGACTTTCTGATCGTCGAGGCCGACCCGATGCTCGCGAGCCCCGACGAAATTCGTAAAATGACCCCACTCGAAACATGGATCGGCGGCTATCGATATTACAAGAAGAAGGAGGGCGCGACCGTTGGCCGCTGACGTGCCGACCCGGCGGGCGCTGCTCACCGGCCTCGCGGCGCTGCCTGTCGCCGCGGCGGCCGCCGCGGCCGCCGAGCGCAAGGAACGCAAGCCCAAGAAACGCAAACCCGCGAAGCCCAAGGTCCAGCATGTCGATGTCGCGATCATCGGCGCGGGCGTGTTCGGCGCGTGGGCCGCGTGGCATCTGCTGCGCGCGGGCAAGACGGTGCGGCTGTTCGACGCCTATGGTGCGGGCCACGCACGCGCTTCGTCGGGAGGCGAAAGCCGCGTCATCCGCATGGGATACGGCGCCGACACCATCTATTCGGAGATGGCGCGCGACTCGCTCAAATATTGGAAAGACCTCTCCGACACCGCGAGCGCGCCGATCTTCCACAACACCGGCGTGCTGTGGTTCGCACCGCAGGGCGACGCCTACACCGCGCAGTCGCTCGCCTGGCTGCAGGCGAACCGCGTCGGCCACGAGCATGGCGACGTCCGCTGGCTGCAGGAAAAGTACCGCCAGATCCAATTTTATCAGGGCGAGACCGGCATTCTTGAGACCGAGACGGGCGCGCTGATCGCCGCGCGCGGCGTGCAGGAAGTCATCGCCGACGCCCAGATCGAGGTCGAGCGCGTCGTGATGCCCGCACCGCTCTTTTCGAAGCGCATCAAGAAGCACAGGCTCCCCGACGGCGGCACCGCCGACCATCTCGTCTATGCCGCGGGCCCGTGGCTCGCCGAACTCTTCCCGCAGCAATTGATGAACAAGATCGTCGCGACGCGGCAGGAGGTCTATCATTTCGGCGCGCCGCAGGGCGACAGCCGCTTCGCCCCGCCCGAGCTTCCGGTGTGGGCCGATTTCAACAATGGCCGCATCGTCTATGGCATCCCCGACCTCGAAGGCGCGGGATTCAAGATCGCGATCGACGTCCATGGTCCGGCGATCGACCCCGACACGATGGAACGCCAGCTCTCCCCGGCAGGGATCGCCGAGGCGCGCGCATACATGCAGCGCCGCTTTCCCGGACTCGCCAATGCACCGCTGATCGGCGGTCGCGTCTGCCAATATGAGAATAGCTCGAACGGCGATTATCTGATCGACCGTTTCCCGGGGCAGGAACGCGTCTGGCTCGTCGGCGGCGGCTCGGGCCACGGGTTCAAGAATGGCCCCGCGGTGGGGAAACGCGTCGCAGCGCATATCCTCGACAAGAATCTCGCGGTCGAACCGCGCTTCAGCTTTGCGTCGAAGGGGACGGTGGCGGCGCGCACGGTGTTCTGATGACAAGCTGGATTTCAAAACCCGTTCGTGTCGAGCGAAGTCGAGACACCCATCGGCGGCGCATGCCTTCACGGCATCTCGACTTCGCTCGATGCGAACGGAAATCCAGAACATGAAACTCACCGACTGTCACAATATCGACGACTTCCGCGCGCTCGCGAAGCGCCGCCTGCCCTGGCCGGTGTTCGACTATATCGACGGCGCCGCCGACGACGAAGTCACGCGTCGCCGCAACCGCGAAGCCTTCGACAGCTGCGACCTGATCCCGCGCGTCCTCGCCGGGGTCGAAAGCGTCGACATGCGGACGACGCTGTTCGGGCGCGAGATGGCGATGCCGCTCTTCCTGTCGCCGACCGCGCTCCAGCGCCTGTTCCACTGGCAGGGCGAGCGCGCCGTCCTCCGCGCCGCCGCGAACGCGGGCACCGTCGCGGGCATATCGAGCCTCGCGACGATCAGCCTCGCCGAAGCCGGCGCGCTGACGAACGGCCCCAAACTGTTCCAGCTCTACGTCCACCACGACGAGGGGCTCAACCAGGCGATGCTCGACGCCGCGCGCGAGGCGAAGTTCGACGCCGTCGCGCTCACCGTCGACACGATCGTCGGCGGCAATCGCGAACGTTGCCTGCGCTCGGGTTTCACCTCGCCCCCGCGTTTCACCGCATCGAATATGCTGAGCTACGCCGCCAAGCCCGGCTGGGGTCTCAACTATGTCCTCCGCGAAAAATTCAGCCTGCCGAACCTTGCGACGCACGTCTCCGAAGGGTCGAGCGTCCCCAAATCGGTCGCCGAATATTTCACCTCGATGCTCGACCAGAGCCTCGACTGGAAGCGCGCCGAGGCGATCCGAAAGAAATGGGACGGCCCCTTCTGCCTGAAGGGCATCGTCGCGGTCGAGGATGCGAAACGCGCCGCCGACATCGGCGCCACCGCGATCATGGTCTCCAACCACGGCGGGCGCCAGCTCGACGGCAGCATCTCCCCCTTCGATGCGCTCGCCGACATCGTCGACGCGGTCGGCGACCGGGTCGAGGTCATCTGCGACGGCGGCATCACGCGCGGCACGCATGTGCTGAAAGCCTTGTCGGTCGGCGCAAAGGCCTGCTCGGGCGGCCGCCTCTATCTCTACGCGCTCGCCGCGGCGGGCGAGGATGGCGTCGCGCGCGCGATCGCGCTGCTGCGCGCCGAAATGGAGCGCGGCATGAAATTGATGGGGGCCAAGACCCTGTCGGATCTCGGCCCCCAAAATCTTCGCTGGCGGTAACACCGCCGTCTTTCGCGCACGAAAAAGGGGACGGCCTCCCCCGAAGCCGTCCCCTTAGCGCGTGGTCGCTGACCCGCTAGGCGATCAGAAAGATGCGCCCAGCGTAAAGACCACGGTTGGATCGTAAAGCGTATCGAGCGCCTTGATGCCCGACTTTTTGACGTCGGTGTCGATATATTGGACCGAGAAGGTCGCCGGCCCGGCGACGAAGGACGCGCCGACCGACCAGTCGATATATTTGCCGTCGGGCGACACAAGGCCGAGCGATCCGTCGTTATAGCCGACGCCCGCGGTCAGCGTGACCGGCGAGTTGGGAATGCCAAATCCGGCACCGAGGTTCAGGTAGATATTGTCCTCGTCGCCGAGCGAATTCTGCTTCGGCGCATAGGCCACCATACCGGTGACCGAGACGGGACCGATGTCGTGCGACAGCTTGCCGATGCCTTCGAAATAGTCGGTCGGCGCGCCGCCGTCATGGCTGCCCGGATAGGTGTAGTAGGTCACGCCGATGTCGGCCGTCGTGCCCGAGGCGATTTCGGTGTTGAAGCCCGCGTAGAGGTCGAGTTCGAACTTGCCATAGGCATCGCTGTCGGGGAGCGAGGAGCCCCAGACGCCGGCGTAGAGGCCGCTTTCATGGCTGAGGGTCAGCGTCGGCTGCACGGCGACCTTTTCGTTCGACAGCGAAATGCCGCGGAAGCGATAGTCCGAGGTGACCGCGATGCCACCCGAAAGCGTGAACGGGCCGCTGGCCGCTTCTTCTTCCTGGGCGAAGGCGGGCGTCGACAGGGCCGATGCGGCGAGCAGCATGCCGAAACACGCTTTGGTAAAAAACTTCATGGGTGATCCCCCTAAATAAAAAACGGATCGTCCCAGCCTGCCGTTGCGTGTTCACGCCTCTTCGTACGGGCCTGTAACGTCGAACGCGTATGAAATTGCCGATTTTGCTGCGACGCACAAACAAAAATTGCTCAACAGTTGCTAATCTGTGTCAAACTGTGTCTTTCGAGCAACAATCCGCCTCGCACACGCCGGGCTTTGCCAAGCGGCCCCCGGGCGGCTAAAGAGCGGCGCATATCTCCCTTTTTTGTCGAGCCCGCACCATGAGCGATCACAACCCCGGCCTGCGCCCCTGGCGCGACATTGCGCGGCGCGAATGCCGCCAGATCATGGTCGGCAATGTCCCCGTCGGCGGCGGCGCGCCGATCAGCGTGCAGACGATGACGAACACGCTGACCAGCGATCCGGTGGCAACGATCGACCAGATCCGCCGCTGCGAGGAAGCCGGCGCCGACCTGATCCGCGTCTCGTGCCCCGACGTCGAGTCGACCGCGGCGCTCGGCAAAATTGTCCGCGCGTCACGCATCCCGATCATCGCCGACATCCATTTCCACTATAAGCGCGCGCTCGAAGCCGCCGACGCCGGCGCCGCGTGCCTGCGCATCAACCCCGGCAATATCGGCTCATCCGAGCGTGTCGGCGAAGTCGTCCGCGCCGCGAAGGCGAACGGCTGCGCGATCCGCATCGGGGTCAACGCGGGCAGCCTCGAGAAAGACCTGCTCGAGAAATATGGCGAGCCATGCCCCGAGGCGCTCGTCGAAAGCGCGCTCGACCATATCAAGCTGCTCCAGGATCACGACTTCCACGACTATAAGGTCGCGGTGAAGGCGAGCGACGTCTTCCTCGCGGTCGCCGCCTATGCGCAGCTCGCCGACGCGGTCGACTGCCCGCTGCATCTCGGCATCACCGAAGCCGGCGGGCTGATCGGCGGCACGGTCAAATCGGCGCTCGGCATCGGCAACCTCCTGTGGGCGGGCATCGGCGACACGATCCGCGTCAGCCTCTCGGCCGAGCCCGAAGAGGAAGTGCGCGTCGGCTACGAAATCCTCAAATCGCTGGGCCTGCGCACCCGCGGCGTCCGCGTCGTCTCCTGCCCCAGCTGCGCGCGGCAGGGCTTCGACGTCATCCGCACCGTCCAGGCGCTCGAAGACGCGCTCAGCCACATCAAGACCCCGATGTCGCTCTCGGTCCTCGGCTGCGTCGTCAACGGCCCGGGAGAGGCGCGCGAAACCGACATCGGCATCACCGGCGGCGGCAATGGCAAGCATATGGTCTTTCTGTCGGGCGTCACCGACCATCATGTCGAGGACGCCGACATGATCAGCCACATCGTCAAGCTCGTCGAAGCGAAGGCGGCCGAGATCGACGCGGGCAGTTCGGTGAGCATGGACACGCTGCACGGCAAGGCGGCGTAAAGCTTTTTACATTCGTGTCAGCAGGGACTAGCCTCGCGCCATTCTGATCGAGGAGGCGAGACATGACCGCTAAGTTCGACGCCCTCGACCGGCTTGCCCAGCTCCTGCTGCTCATCGCCGCGGTCACGACGATCGCCAACGGCATCTTCATGCTGGTCAAGCCGCTCGACTGGTATGTCTTCGTGCCGACTGTCGTCACCACCGGCCCGCCCAACGCGCATTTCATCCGCGACATCGGGCTCGCCTATCTGGGGTCGGGGCTGATCCTGCTCTATGCGACCATCAACCCCTCGCTCCGCTGGCGCGCCGCCCTTGTCGGCGGGCTGTGGCTGACCTTCCACGGCCTGCTCCACATTTATGAAGTTGCCGCCGGCATCTGCGGTCCCGCGACCTTCTGGGCCGATGCGCCCGCGGTGATCGGCCAGCCCGCGCTTGTCATCATCGCGCTCGCGATCGTCTTTTCGCGCCGGAACGCGCGCGCCGACCTGCGCTAATCCGGAAGGCGCGTCAGCTGGGTGTAGGCGATGCGCCAGCGGTCGCCCTGCCTGACCCAGACATGGCCGATGCGCAGGCGGCGGCTCTCCGGCCGTCCGCGCTGCGTCCAGCGCAGCGTCATTAGCCCGCCCGTCACTGCCGCGTCGTCATCGACGCGATAGGTCGGTTGCTCGATCGTGAACGGTTCGATCCGGAAATCGGGCATTTCGAAATCGGCGAGGTAGGAGCGCTTGTCCTGCGTCGTCGCGTCGGAATTCACGAGCAGATAATCGTCGGTCACCAAGTCGCTTAGCGCAGCAATGTCCTTGGCCACCGTCGCGCGATTGTGGGCTTCCACCGCCTGCGCGAGATCGACGGGCAAGGCGGCCGCCGATTTCGCGCGCCGGTCGACCGCGATCCAGTTCACTTCCCATGTCGCGCCGTCGTCGGCGGAAAAAGCCTGCTCGAAGCGTGCTTCGTCGGCCGAGACCTGCGTGATGACGAACCGCACGCGGATCGGGCGCTCGCCCAGCTTGTCCACGCCATAAAAGACCCCTCGCCCGTCGGGGCCGAAACCGCCGACCACCGGCGGGGTCAACGCCCCGTCGCGCAGGCTGGCGAAGTTGAGGCTCCACCGGCGGGCACCAGGATCGTAAAGCCGCAGCGAGATGCCCTCGATCTTCCCCGCGGGCCCAGCAACCGACAGCTCGACGCTGTTCGCGCGGCCTTCCATCAGGCTTCGGACGAGGCTCGTGCCGCGATACTCGGCCCAGACCGGCGGCTTGCCCGAAAGCGGATTGCGCAACACACGCACCTCGGTTGCCCACGTCCCGATTTCGAAATCGAAATCGCGCTGACCGTCGCGGATGATCTGGGCGGGCAGAGCGACCGGCGCCGAATGCGCAATGGCGGAAACGCCCGCGCCCCCCACCAGCAACGCCAGCACCAGCAATCGCGCGCTCACCATCGGCATCGGCATCTCCCGTCGTTTGCGCCACCCTGTCGCCGTTCCTGATTACAGGGTGCCGGCGCGGCGGCAAGGGCGCACCTTCTCGCTGACCGGATAAGCGCCATTGCCCCCTGCCCTCCGCTCGTTAAAAGCGCCGCAACGTCCCCCTCAGCAGGATAGCCCGGTGACCCTTTCGATCCGCCCCGCCACCCCCGCCGACCTGCCGCTGATCGCGCAGTTCATCCGCGACCTCGCCGATTATGAAAAGCTCGCGCACGAAGTCCGCTTCGACGAGGCGAAGCTCGGCGAGAAATTGTTCGGCCCGCGCCCCTATGCCGAGGTGGTGATCGGCGAGATCGACGGAAGCCCACAGGGCTTCGCGCTCTTCTTCCACAATTTCTCGACCTTCGAGGGGCGCCCCGGCATCTATCTCGAAGATCTGTTCGTGCGCCCCGAAGCGCGCGGATCGGGGCTCGGCAAGGCGCTGCTCGCGCATCTCGCCAAGCTCTGCGTCGAACGCGACTGCGCGCGCCTCGAATGGTCGGTGCTCGACTGGAATGCCCCGGCGATCGGCTTTTACCAAAGCCTCAGCGCGAAGCTGATGGACGAATGGACGGTGATGCGCGTCGATGGCGATGCGCTGACGAAGCTCGCGACCTCCTAGATTTCGTCACCCCGGACTTGATCCGGGGTCCCGCTTCTTCAACGTGGCAAAGCGCGATGCCGGATCAAGTCCGGCATGATGAAAGAGGGAAGCTAGCGCGCCCCGCGCGGCTTCCGCCGTTCCATCGGCCAGCTCGGCATATGCGCGTCGGACAGCGTCTTCGCCTCCGCCGGCGCCACGCCGAGGTCGGTGAGCACGCGCACCAGCGCATCGGCGGGCGGGACCGCGATGTCGGGCAAAACGCCCTCGCCTTCCCAATCCTTGCCGGTCCCCGGATCATAGGTCCGCCCGACCGGAATGAAGGCGCCATAGCCGCCGCCCAGATCCTCGCCGCTGCCGAAATGATTGGCACCCGCAGTCGGCGCGCCGACCAAAGTGCCGCGCCCGGTATGCTTCATCGCGAGCGAGAAATGCTCGGCCGCCGACGCGCTCGCACCCGAGGTCAGCACATAGACTTTCGCATCGCGCAGCCGCGTGTCGGCGTTCGGCGTCGCCCAATGTTCGCGCGCCACCATGCCCGCGTCGCTCTTTACCACGCGCATCGACGGCAACCCGTCGATCGGCGAGCCGCCGCGCGCATCGACCGAGGCGCGTGTCGCCATCGTCACCAGCCGGGTCGGCTCGGCGAACAGCCACGGAAAGATCACGTCCATCTGGTCGAGCCCGCCGCCGTTATGCGTGCGGATGTCGAAGATGATCGCTTTCGCATCGGCATGGTCGGCCATGAATTTCGCGGCCTGCGCCGTCACCGCCGCGTCCATCGGAAAGACGTTGAAGCGGATGAAGGCGATCCCCGGCGCGATCCAGCCCGCCTGTTCGACGGGCACCTTCGGCGGGCGGCGCACGGGCGCGGCAGCGCCCGGCGCTGCGGCTGCCGGCGCGCCCGCGGCCTCGGGCGCGCGCAGGCGCAGATGGCCGTCGGGCGCGACGGCATTCACATCGGCATCGATCGCCTCCCCCAACGCGGGGCCGGAGAGCGCCTTGTAGCGCCCCGCCGCAATGCCCGCGCGGATCGCCGCGGCATAACGCTTGCCCGTCTCGGGATAGACATAGTCGCGTTCGAGCAAGGCCGCATATTTTTCGGCGACCGCATCGGCGCTTGCCTCGTCCGCCGCATAGGCAGGCGGGGGCGCCAGTACCGGCACGACCCCCATCCCGGCGGCAAGCAATAGCGCAGGCAAAATACGCGAAGAACGAATCATCCTCATCTCCAATCCAGCCCCGGCTGGAAGAAGGTGTATCATATCGGCAATACAGATCAACTACATTTGTAGTCGATCCGGATTATTTCTTCCGCGCGAACCAGAGCAGCACCGCCCCGACGACCGCGAGGATCACGCCGTTGCGGGTCCAGACCGTCTCGCCGAGCATGAAGCTGCTCGCCGGCCAGCGCACGATATCGAGCCCTTGGAGAATCCAGAGCCCGCCGACGAGGATCGCCGCGATGCCGACGATCGCCAAGACGCCCTTCAATGCTCCCATGTCGCCCTCCCTATTTGCTCTGCAATCCGATCAGCGGCCGCAGCCAGCCGATGTTGCGCCCGATAATGTAGAATAGCCAGCATCCCACTGTCGTCGTCACCACGAGGACGAGGAACGACGGTAACGCCGCGACGCCTGCTTGCAGCAGATACCAGCCGACAACGACGATGATCGTCTGATGGATGATGTAAAAGGGGAACACCGCCTCGGCGAGCGTTGTACGCGACGGGTGATCGCGGTTCCAGTAACGGTCGGCAATCCCGACCAAGGCGACGATCGTCGTCCAGCCCTGCACCAGATGCGCGATATCGAACGGCAGCGTGCCCCAGTCGGCGGGCTGCGCGCCGGTCAGCCAGAGGCACATGATCCATGCAACAACCCCGAAAGCGACCACCGCGATGGCCAGCGCCACGCGCCACCAGCGCGCCACCGCGCCGAACAGCTGCGGCCGCACCCGGAGCAGCCAGCCGGCAAGAAAGGGGATCAGATAGTGAAGATGCGACGGCCCGTCGTCGAACAGCGCGTGCGTCTCGTCATGGTCGGGGAAAGCGGCATCGATGAGCAGCCACGCCGCGAGCGGCCAGACGAGCAGACCAGCGCCGCCGAGCCACCGCGCCGCGCCGTCGGCGATCCGGGTCCGGATCGCGCCCGGCATCAGCGCCACGAGGATCGCGGCGAGCATCGTATAGACCCACAAATAGACGACGAACCACAGATGCTGCCACGTCGGCAGGACGATCCCTTCGAGCGATCCGAATCGAAAATAGTCATGGAGCCAGAAATGCAGGAAGCCATGCGTGTAGCCATGCTGGCCGACCAGCTCGATCCACGGCTGCGGCGGGATGATGACGATGATGCCGAAAGCGAGCGGGATCAGCAGCCGCGCGCTTCGTGACCGCGCAAAGGCGCCGCTGCCGCCAAGCTTCGCGAACAGCGCGGCGCTCGCATAACCCGACACGAGAAACAGCAGCGCGAGCCGCCAGCTGTTCGTCGCGAGCATCGGCAGCTGCACCCAGTTGATCGGCTGCGCGATCTTCACATGCCAGCCCCACGATACGAAATACATGCCGATATGATAGAGGATCAGCAGCCCGAACGCCCCGATCCGCAGCCAGTCCATGCCATGATGGCGTCCAGCGTTCATGGCAGCCTCTCCCGCCTTCCATTTCGTCATCCCGGCGAAGGCCGGGATCTCACCGTCGCGATGCAAACGCAAGGTCGAGATTCCGGCTTTCGCCGGAATGACGAATAGTTCTGCTATTTCACCACCCGCCACGCCAGCTCGGCAAACTCGCACAGCAACGGCCGCGTATCCCTTGGGTCGATAATATCCTCGACTCCGAATTTCTCCGCCGTGCGGAACGGCGAACGCACGCGATTGAGCCGCTCGCGGATCGCCTCCAGATGCGCCGCGGGATCCTCGGCGGCTTCGAGTTCGCTCTTGTAAGCGACCTCGACCCCGCCCTCGATCGGCAGGCTGCCCCAGTCGCCCGATGGCCATGCGAAGCGATACTGGAACCGCTCGGCGTTCGACATCGCGCTCCCCGCGATGCCATAGGCACGCCGCACCACGACCGAAGCCAGCGGCACTGTCGCGCGATAGATCGCATTCATCGCCTGCACCCCGTACCGGATCGTTCCCGTCCGCTCGGCCTCGCCGCCGATCATGAAGCCCGGGTTGTCGACGAGATGGACGATCGGCAGCCGGAACTGGTCGGCCATCTTCACGAAACGCTCGGCCTTCTCGCTCGTCTTCGCATCCCACGATCCGCCGAGGTACGACGGGTCGCTCGCGAGCACCGCGACCGGATAGCCGTCCAATCGCGCAAAGGCGGTGATCACCGCCCGCCCCCAGCGCGCGCCCATTTCGAAAAAACTGCTCTGATCGAACACCGCGCTGGTAATGCGCCGCATCGAATAGACCTGCTTCGCCTCGCGCGGCACCGCCGACAGCAGGCTCTCGTCGCGCCGGTCGACCGGATCGCTGCATTGGATCCGCAAAGCCCGATCATGGATCGACGAAGGCAGGTACGACAGGAACCGCCGCGCCGCCGCAAACGCGTCGGCCTCGCTCGCGACCTCGTCGTCGACGACGCCGTTGCGCGTATGCACGTCGCTGCCGCCCAGCTCCTCGCGGTCGAGCGTATCGCCGATCGCCGCCGCGACCGCGGGCCCCGCCGCGAACAGCTGCGACAGCCCGCGCACCATCACGCTGTAATGGCTCGCCACCACCCGCGCCGCACCCAGCCCCGCGGTCGGCCCCAAGGCCAGCGCCACCACCGGCACGGTATCGAGGTTCGCGATGATCTCGTCCCAGCCGGGCACGTGCGGAATATAGGTATAGCCCATATCTTCCAGCGTCTTGACCGACCCGCCGCCGCCGGTGCCGTCGATCATGCGGATCAGCGGCAGGCGATATTCATGCGCCATCGCCTCGCACTGGACGAACTTGCGGTGCAGCGCCGCATCGGCCGCGCCGCCGCGCACGGTGAAATCGTCGGCCGAGGCGACCACCGGCCGCCCGTCGACATTCGCGCGCCCGAAGATGAAATTGCTCGCCGCCAGATCCTCCAGCTCGCCGTCGGCGCCATAGCGCCCGCGCCCGGCGATCTTGCCGATCTCGCGAAAACTGCCTTCGTCGACGATCCCCGCGAGCCGCGCCCGCGCGTCCATTTTGCCGCGTCCGTGCTGGCGCGCGACCTTTTCCTCGCCGCCCATCTTCTCGGCCATCGCGCGGCGCTGCCCGAGTTCGTCGATCTCATTTTTCCAGCTCATGGCGCGAAGGCTATCTGACGTTGACGGAAACGTCATCCGAAACCTATCGTCGTAGCATGAACCGCCCGATCACCCTCGCCTTCACCGCCGCACTGCTCGCCCTGTCGCCCGCGATCGCCAGCGAACCGCGCACGATCCCGGGCGTCGCGGATGCTTACAGAAGCGACGCCTTCGACCCGAACCCGATGGCAGCGATCGACACTGCCCTCGCCAAAGCCAAACAGTCGGGCAAGCCCGTCCTCCTCGTGATGGGCACCGGCGGGTGTCACGACAGCGCGTGGCTCGCCAACCTCATCGCAACCGAGCGCTTCGCTCCGGTGCGGGGGCGCTACGAAATCGTCTATGCCGACATCGGCATGCCGCACATCCGCGGCTCGGGTCGCAATCCCGAGGTCGCCAAGCGCTTCGGCTTCCGGATCAAGGGCACGCCGACCGTCGCGATCCTCGATGCGAACGGCACCGTGCTCAACCGCAAGGCCGCCCCCAAATGGCGCAACGCCGCGAGCCGCAGCGACGACGAAATCTATAATGAACTGATGGGCTAGGGAGAGACTGATGGCCGACGGGATTCTTGCGGGGCGCGTCGCGCTCGTCACCGGCGCCTCGCGCGGGATCGGCCGCGGCATTGCGATCGGCCTCGCCGAAGCGGGCGCCGACGTCGCGGTCAACTACACCCGCGGCGAAGAAGCCGCCGCCGAAACCGTCGCCGCGATCGAAGCGCTCGGCCGCAAGGCAAAGGCCTATCAGGCGTCGGTCACCGACGAGGCCGCCTGCGCCGCGATGGTCGCCGCGATCGAGGCCGATTTCGGCCCCATGTCGATCCTGATCAACAACGCGGGCATCGCGAGCCGCGGCCTCGCGGTGGCCGACACGGCCCCCGAGGAAGTCGACAAGCTCTTCGCCGTCCACGCCGCCGGCCCGCACCGCCTCAGCCGCCTCGCGCTGCCCCAACTGCGTAGCCACGCGCGCAGCGACATCATCGTCACCTCGAGCATCGCGACCTATTCCCACTCACCCAACGGCGCGCCCTACACGATGGCCAAGGCCGCGGGCGAAGCGCTCGCCTACGCACTCGCCAAGGAGGAGCTCGGCAACGGCGTCCGCGTCAACATCGTCGCCCCCGCGCTTACCGTCAGCGACATGGGCGAGAAATTGTCGCGCGCGATCACCGGCAACGAGGACATCCACCACCTCGACACCAAAATGCCCTTCGGCCGCGTCGCCGTCCCCGCCGACGTCGCGGCGGCGGTGGTGTGGTTCGTCTCGAGCGCGAACAGCTATTGCTCGGGCCAGAAGCTCAACATCGACGGCGCCGGGCAAGCGACGTTTCGGTAGGATTCATCCTCCCTGTCGCGCAGCGATGGGGAGGGGGACCGCTTGCGAAGCAAGTGGTGGAGGGGCCGCGACGTCGCGCCATAGGCCCCTCCGTCAGCCCTTCGGGCTGCCACCTCCCCATGGCTGCGCCACAGGGAGGATCTTTGCCCCATATCTTTCTCCCCCAAGGGGAGAAGGCAAGGTACAGCCCCCGTCATGCGTCCCGATTCGGCCTCTCCCGTCATCCCCTTCCTGATCGCCTGTGCGGGCATCGCGACCTTTTCGGCGATGGACGTGCTGATGAAGGGGCTGTCGATCGACATCGGCGCCTATAACGCCGTGCTCTGGCGCACCGGCACCGGCACGCTCCTCGCGGGCGCGCTCTATGTTGCGAGCCGCCCCAAATGGCCCGGCAAGGCGACGATGCAGATCCATGCGTGGCGCTCGCTGTTCGTCGCCGGGATGGCGCTCTGCTTCTTCTGGGCGCTCGCGCGGCTGCCGATGGCCGAGGCGATCGCGCTCGCTTTCGTCGCGCCGCTGATGGCGCTCTATATGGCCGCGATCTTTCTGGGTGAGAAGATCGGCCCGCGCTCGATCGCGGCGTCGATGCTCGGCCTTTGCGGGGTGATCGTGATCGTCGCGGGAAAACTCGGCGGCAGCGATTATTCGGACGAAGCCTTGTGGGCGGTCGGCGCAGTGTTCCTCTCGGCGATCTTCTACGCCTACAACCTCATCCTCGCGCGGCGGCAGGCGAAAATGGCCGAACCGATGGAGATCGCCTTCTTCCAGAATTTTTTCGTCGCCGCGATCCTCACGCTCGGCGCGCCATGGTTCATCGCCGTTCCTGCCGCGGGCCATGCGCCGCACATCCTCGGCGCCGCGATCCTCGCGACCACCTCGCTCCTGCTGTTGAGCTGGGCCTATGCCCGCGCCGAGACGCAGATTCTTGCGACGACCGAATATACCGGCTTCCTGTGGGCGATGGTCTTCGGCTGGTTCTTCTTCGACGAAGCCGTCACGCTGCCGACGTTCGCCGGTGCGCTGCTGATCGTCGCCGCCTGCCTGATCGTCGCGCGCAAGGCACCGCACGGCGACCCGATCGAGCCCGCGGCGGCTTAGTCTCCCTCCCATAAATGGGAGGGGAGAAGTTAAACCGCCGCCCTCGCCAACCGGTCATTGATCGCCGCGCCCAGCCCCTCCACCGGGATCGCCGCCACGGCGATCTTCGCCTTCGCGCTCGCCGCGCCGGCATGCAGCGCATCGAACAACCGCGCCGCTGCCTCGGTCAGATCGCCTGCCGCGCTCAGATCATAGTCCCCCGCGATCGCACCGAACCCGATGCCATACTCGGCGTCGGCAAACTCGGTCGCCCCCAGCCGCACCGGCTTGCCCGGCGCATAATGGCTCGCAAGCATCCCCGGCGCGACGATGTCCGATCCCTTCACGCCCGTCACCGCCATCCCGCTCGCCGCCGCGAGCATATCCGCCGTCACCGGCCCCGGCCGCAAGATTTCGACCGCGCCATCCTTCACCCGCGCGATCGTCGACTCCACGCCCGCCATCGTCGGCCCGTCGTCGATCACCAGCGTGATCCGTCCGTCGAGGCTCGCCAGCACATGCTCGGCTTTTGTCGGGCTCACCCGCCCGCTGGCATTCGCGCTCGGCGCCGCGAGCGGTGCGCCCGTCTCCGCCAGCAACGCCTGCATCGCGCGATGCCCCGGCACCCTTATCGCAATCGTATCGAGCCCTGCCGTCGCGATACTCGCCACCGGACAGTCATCAGTACGCGGCACCACCAACGTCAGCGGCCCCGGCCAGAAGCGCGCCGCGAGCGCCCGCTCGACCGCACCGAATACGCCCAGCGCCTCGGCAGCCGCCAGGTCCGGCACATGCACGATCAACGGATTAAAATCGGGCCGGCCCTTCGCGGCATAAATCCGCGCAACCGCTTTCGGATTGCGTGCATCGGCGGCGAGGCCATAGACCGTCTCGGTCGGCACCGCGACCGGCCAACCCTCCCCGATCAGCCCCGCGGCGCGCGCCATCGCCTCCGCCCCAAAGCGGCGGATATCGGTCGTCATGCGCGTTTGACCATCAGCCATGCCGCGCTATAGCGCCCGCGCAACGATATTCACCAGGAAAGTCGGCTCCCATGACTTACACGCCGCCCACCACCGAACAGCTTTTCGTCCTCAACCATATCGCACGCGTCGACGCGATGGCGAGCCACGAGCGCTTCGCCGCCGCGACGCCCGACATGGTCGAGGCGATCGTCACCGGCATCGGCGAGTTCGCCGCCGACGTCTATGCTCCGCTCAACCGCGTCGGCGACACGGTCAATCCCAAGTGGGACAATGGCAAGGTCACGATGCCCCCGGGGTTCAGGCAAGCGTACAAGCAGTTCGTCGAGGCGGGCTGGGGCAGCATCGACGGCCCCGGCGACTATGGCGGACAGGACCTGCCCTTCACCCTCGCGACGGTGGTGATCGAGGCGCTCGGCAGCGCGAACATGGGCTTTTCGCTGTGCAGCATCCTCACCCCCGGCGCGATCCACGCGCTGATGGCCTATGGCACCGAGGCACAGCGCCAGACCTGGCTTCCCAAGCTGATCACCGGCGAATGGAACGGCACGATGAACCTGACCGAGCCTGCCGCGGGCAGCGACGTCGGCGCGCTGCGCTCGACCGCCGAAAAGGTCACCGAGGGCGAGCATGCCGGACTCTACAGGATCAAGGGGCAAAAGATCTTCATCACCTTCGGCGAGCATGATCTCACCGATAATATCGTCCACCTCGTCCTCGCGCGCACCCCCGGCGCGCCCGAGGGGACGCGCGGCATCTCGCTCTTCCTCGTCCCCAAATACCGCCTCGATGCGGACGGCAAGCCGGCGCACTCGAACGGCGTCCACTGCGCCTCGATCGAGCACAAGCTCGGCATCCACGGCTCGCCAACCGCGGTGATGGTCTATGGCGAGGACGAAGACTGCCTCGGCGAGATCGTCGGCGACGAAATGGGCGGCATGCGCGCGATGTTCGTGATGATGAACAATGCGCGGCTGATGATCGGCTGCCAAGGCATCCAGATCGGCGAACGCGCGACGCAGCAGGCGCAGCGCTTCGCCGCCGAGCGCGTCCAGTCGTCGCTCGCGGGCTCGCCCGACCGCACCCCGGTGACGATCGACCAGCACCCCGACGTCCGCCGCATGCTGTGGCGGATGCGTGCGCAGACCGAGGCCGCGCGCGCCCTCACTTATTACGCCGCGGCGCAGATCGATTTCGGCAAGCTCGGCGACGAAGCCGCCGCGATGCGCGCCGACATCCTCATCCCGCTGGTGAAGGCGCACGCGACCGACATCGGCTGCGAGGTCGCGAGCCTCGGCGTGCAGGTGCACGGCGGCATGGGCTTCATCGAGGAAACCGGCGCCGCGCAGCATTATCGCGACGCGCGCATCGCCCCGATCTACGAAGGCACCAACGGCATCCAGGCCGCCGATCTCGTCGGGCGCAAGCTCGGCATGGCGGGGGGCGATCTTGTCCGCGGCCTCATCGACGATATCGCACACGGCGCCGCCGATTTCCCCGAGCTGCAGCAGCTCGTCGACGCGTGCCGCGCGGTCACGGACTGGATGGTCGGCGCGAACACCGGCGACCGGCTCGCGGGCAGCTATCCCTATCTCACGATGCTCGCGACGGCGACGTGCGGATGGCTGATGGCGATCCAGCACAGAGCCGCGCGCGCTGCGCTCGAAGAGGGCAATGGCGACCGTGCCTTCCTCGAAGCGAAGATCGTCTCGACACGATTCTACCTCGAACAGATCGTCCCTGCGGCGACCGGCCTCGCCGCTTCGGCGCTCGCCGGCGACGCGGCGCTGGAGCCGCTGCCCGTGATCGCCTGAAACACTTGGAATCCTGCGCCTGATGCTCCGGCGCGCGGCGCAGGATTTCATTCATAATTAACGCGATGATAACCATCTGGGACTAGGCACGGCCGGCAATTGCTGGAGACGTGCGTGCCCATCCCGGTCAAAAGTCTGATCATCAGCTGGCGAACCATCGCACTGTCGCTGCTCATCACGCTGGCGGTGGGCATTTCGTCGGCTGGCGAAATCGCCGACCGGGTGCTCGATGCGGTCGTCGGCCGTCTCGCCAATCGCGCGGTTACCGGGCAGGTCGTTGTGGTCGCGCTCGACGAGCGCACAATGGCGCAATCGCCCAACCGCAACTTTTCGATGACGCAATATGCAAACGTGGTCGACGCCGCGAACCGGGCCGGCGCCAAGCGCCTCCTGATCGATTTCTATTTCGACCGGCGGGAGGCGGACCGCGACTTCCCGCTATTCGTCGATGCGGTAAGGAATATGGGCGACCGCGTGGTGCTCGCCGTCTCGACGCGCCAGGTCCCCGGCAGCGACGAAAAAGTTACGACCTTTCCCAGCAAGCAATTTGGCCGCGATGTTCCCATGGCGAGCATCGCCATCGAAAGCGAGTTTTGGCAGGTCTGGAGCGCTCCGATCGCTTATCGCGCCGAAGGGCGGCTGCTTCCGACATTTGCCGCGATCATTGCCGGCCGGCATAGCGATACGCCGAAGAGCTTTCGCCTCGATCTCGGCTACAACACCCGGACAATCCCGGAGTATAGCGCAGTTGATCTGCTTTCGGGCAAGGTGGGCACGCGTGAACTGGCTGGCAAGGATGTGATCTTTGCCCCGACCGCGCCCAGCTTTCAGGATTATTTCTATCTGCCGGGGCATAATCGCATTCCCGGCGGCTTCCTTCACGTCATCGCCGCGGAAACGCTGAAGCGCGGAAATCCCGTCGACATCGGCTGGATTCCCCCGCTGCTATTCGCTGTCGCGGCGATCGGACTGGCGCTGCTCCCCCGCTTTCAACGCGCCTTCGCTCCGATCGCCCTAGGCACAACGGCCACCCTCATCGGCGGCAAGATCTTCCTCGGCACCATGCTCGTCACCTCGTGGATCGGCGCCGCGCTCTTCTTCATCGCCGCTATCGCCGCCAACGTGTCGCGCACCCGCCGCCGCGCTTCCGCACAACGCGAAAATCCGGTCTCGGGCCTGCCGAATTTCGAGGCGCTGCGGTCGCAAGCAGCGTTCGGCAGCGCGACCGTCGTCGCGGCGAAGGTCGTCAATTTCGAGGATCTCGCCGCTTTCATTCCGGGCGACGGTATCGCCAAGCTCGTCGAACAAGTCACACGCCGCCTCCAGCTCGCCTCGCAGGGCACGACGCTGCACCACGATCTCGACGGCACCTTCGCCTGGCTCGTCCCCTATTATCAGCACAGCCAGATCGAAGGGCAACTCGCGGGGCTTGCCGCGCTGTTCAACGCGCCGCTGACGATCGGCGAGCTGCGTGTCGACGTCGCGATCGCCTTCGGGGTCAACGACGAGTTCGAAGGGTCGAACGCCCAGCGCCTCGCCGCGGCGCTCGTCGCCGCCGAGCGCGCGATCCGCACGCGCTCGCTGTGGACCAAATATACTTCGCGCCAGAAAGAGGACGCCGGCTGGCAATTGAGCTTCCACTCGCAGCTTGAGGACGCATTGACCGGCGGCGACATCTGGGTCGCCTTCCAGCCGCAATATCAGATCGCGACGCGGCAGCTCGTCGGGGTCGAGGCGCTCGCGCGCTGGACGCACCCGACGCGCGGACCGATCCCGCCCGACGAGTTCATCGTCCAGGCCGAAAAGAGCCAGGACATCTATCGCCTCACCTTGTTCGTGATGGATCAGGCGATCCGCTCGGCCGCGCAGCTGCGCGAACGCGGGCTTCCGATCAACATGTCGGTTAACTTGTCGGCGAGCCTGCTCGACCACAGCGACCTCGTCGGCACGATCCGCGTCATGCTCACCGCACATCACCTGCCGCCCGAGGTTTTGACGATCGAGATCACCGAAACCGCGCAGATCGAAAACAGCCGCCAGGCGCGCCAGACGCTCGCCCAGCTCCGCCGCACCGGCATCCGCCTGTCGATCGACGATTATGGCACCGGCCAGTCAAACCTCGAATATCTAACCGAGATCGAGGCCGACGAAATCAAGATCGACAAGCGATTCGTGATGACGATGCGCGATTCGCAGCGGAACCTCGAAGTCGTCAAATCGACGATCGATCTCGCGCACCGCCTCGGCGCCGTCGCGGTCGCCGAAGGCATCGAAGACGCCGAAACCATGGCGCTTCTCGCCGGCCTCGGCTGCGATGTCGGACAGGGCTATCATCTTGGAAAACCTCAACTGTTTTCCGAACTAACCGCAACGCTCGCCGCGCCTCCCAAAGACCGCACCGCATAGCTGCCAAACTGGCAGCAATGCTTATAGTTAAGACTCGATTTACCTTACTAATTAAGGTATATGCTCCGTTAACTGTTCCTCGTGGGCAGTGCGAACAGGAGATTTATCATGGGTTGGTTTTGGCAATTCCTGGGCGGCACCGGTACGGACAGTGCTGGCGGTCAGGCCTAAGCAGAATTAGGTTTCAGGAGGGGCTCCGGCATCGCCGGGGCCCTTTCTTTTTGTCCAAAACCCGCATGACGGCCGCCGCGGAATGACCGCTTGCCGGTGCGGTGATCCGCACCGGAAGGGCGTTACCGGCGTCGCCTTTCGCTCCGGTCTTCCCATTCAAAAAATTCCGCTTTTTGATCCGGCGACGCCAATCGCTCCGCAAACCCGCGGAAAGGCTGGCGCGGCGCCTCGCGCTCGTGCATCTGCCGCGACGAGACGAATCAAATTATCGACGAATTGAGTCCCCAATCTGTCATTTAGCGTCTTGCATCGCGGCGCCGACGTGGCACTATAGGTGGTGGGTCACACACGGGGGCACCCCAAGAAATAGTATTCGGCTGCAACTGGCGGATTTCCGTCGTCCATCCCATATGGACACGGGAAAACCCTCCCTGCGCCCAAAAAAAGTGCCCACGGGGACAGGTTTAGATGCTAAGACCGGGGCTTCGCCCTGAGTCGAACAAGACAGGAACAAAGCGCACCAGTTGCGCGTTCAAATCGGGGGCGAATAAGATGGATTTTCGGGAAACGGAACGGGTGGAGACGAGCGACGTGGCGACGGCGGAACTGACGAAGAATGAAGCCCCCGTGGCACCCGAATCGACGGGTGAATCGGCTCCCGATGCGGCGCCCGCGGCAAAGCTCAACGACAGCAGCGAGCCCAAGGTCCACGCGCGCCGATTCGAGGTCGTGACCGACCGCAGCCGCGACGCGCTGCTCACCGACTTCGGCAAGGAAACGCTCGAGGATCGTTACCTGCTGCCCGGCGAATCGTACCAGGATCTCTTCGCGCGCGTCGCCGACGCCTATGCCGATGATCAGGACCACGCGCAGCGCCTGTACGACTATATCTCGAAGCTGTGGTTCATGCCCGCGACCCCCGTTCTCTCGAACGGCGGCACCGGCCGCGGCCTGCCGATCAGCTGCTATCTGAACTCGGTCGACGACAGCCTCGAAGGCATCGTCGGCACGTGGAACGAGAATGTCTGGCTCGCGAGCCGCGGCGGCGGCATCGGCACCTATTGGGGCGCGGTGCGCGGCATCGGCGAACCCGTCGGCCTCAACGGCAAGACCAGCGGCATCATTCCTTTCGTCCGCGTGATGGACTCGCTCACCCTCGCGATCTCGCAGGGCAGCCTCCGCCGCGGCTCGGCCGCCTGCTACCTCGACGTCTCGCACCCCGAGATCGAGGAGTTCCTCGAGGTCCGCAAACCCTCGGGCGACTTCAACCGCAAGGCGCTCAATCTCCACCACGGTGTGCTCATCACCGACGAGTTCATGGAGGCCGTCCGCGACGGCGCCGAATTCAACCTGCGCAGCCCGAAGGACCAGAGCGTCCGCGGCACCGTCGACGCGCGCTCGCTGTTCCAGAAGCTCGTCGAAACGCGCCTCGCGACCGGCGAGCCCTACATCATCTTCATCGATCAGGTGAACCGCATGATGCCCAAGCATCATCGCGACCTCGGCCTCAAGGTCACCACCTCGAACCTCTGCAGCGAAATCACGCTGCCGACGGGCCGCGACCATCTCGGCAACGATCGCACCGCGGTCTGCTGCCTCTCGTCCTTGAACCTCGAAACCTGGGACGAGTGGAACGGCGACAAGGTCTTCATCGAGGATGTGATGCGCATGCTCGATAATGTCCTCCAGGACTATATCGACCGCGCCCCGCCCGAAATGGCGCGCGCCAAATATAGCGCGAGCCGCGAACGCTCGGTCGGCCTCGGCGTGATGGGCTTCCACAGCTTCCTCCAGGCACGCGGCCTGCCGTTCGAGGGTGCGATGGCGAAGTCGTCGAACCTCCGCGTCTTCAAGCATATCCGCGCGCAGGTCGATCAGGCGTCGATGCTGCTCGCCAAGGAACGCGGCCCCTGCCCCGACGCCGCCGATCAGGGCGTGATGGAGCGCTTCAGCTGCAAGATGGCGATCGCGCCGACCGCGTCGATCAGCATCATCTGCGGCGGCACCAGCGCGTGCATCGAGCCGATCCCGGCGAACATCTACACGCACAAGACGCTGTCGGGCAGCTTCTCGATCCGCAACCCGCACTTGGAAGCCCTGCTCGTCGACAAGGCGAAGAACAGCGACAATGTGTGGAACTCGATCCTCGAAAAGGGCGGCAGCGTCCAGCACCTCGACTTCCTGACGCAGGACGAGAAGGACTGCTACAAGACGAGCTTCGAGATCGACCAGCGCTGGCTGCTCGAACTCGCCGCCGATCGTACGCCCTATATCGACCAGGCGGCGTCGCTGAACCTCTTCATCCCGGCGGACGTCGAGAAATGGGATCTGCTGATGCTCCACTATCGCGCGTGGGAACTCGGCATCAAATCGCTCTATTACCTGCGGTCCAAGTCGGTGCAGCGCGCCGGTTTCGCGGGCGGGGTCGAAGCCGACAACACCGCCGAGGCGCCCGTGTATCAGTTGGAGAGCACCGACTACGACGAGTGCCTGGCCTGCCAATAAGACGGCACTCCCCCTTCCTGTCATTCCCGCGAAAGCGGGAACCCAGGGCGGGGTCACGCAACACTGGGTCCCCGCTTTCGCGGGGATGACGAAGCAAAAGACCGAGGAAGCCCGCCATGCCGTTGTTAGAAGCCCGCAACACCTACAAGCCCTTCGAATATCCCTGGGCGTTCGATTTCTGGAAGCGCCAGCAGCAGATCCACTGGGTTCCCGAGGAAGTGCCGCTGGGCGAGGATTGCCGCGACTGGGCGCAGAAGATTTCGGACCACGAACGCAACCTGCTCACGCAGATTTTCCGCTTCTTCACGCAGGCCGATATCGAGGTGCAGGATTGCTACCACGACAAATATGGCCGCGTGTTCAAGCCGACCGAAATCAAGATGATGCTGACAGCATTCAGCAACATGGAAACCGTGCACATCGCGGCTTACTCGCACCTGCTCGACACAATCGGCATGCCCGAAAGCGAATATGGCATGTTCCTCGAATATGACGAGATGCGCGCCAAGCACGACTATATGCAGCAGTTCGGCGTCGACAATGACGAGGACATTGCGCGCACGCTCGCGATGTTCGGCGGCTTTACCGAAGGGCTCCAGCTCTTCGCCAGCTTCGCGATGCTGATGAACTTCCCGCGCTTCAACAAGATGAAGGGCATGGGCCAGATCGTCAGCTGGTCGATCCGCGACGAAAGCCTCCACTGCGAAGGCATCATCAAGCTGTTCCACACCTTCACCAAGGAACGCGGCTGTCTGACCAAGGCGGTGAAGGAAGACATCATCGACACCTGCCAGAAGACGGTGCGGCTCGAGGATGCATTCATCGACCTGGCGTTCGAACAGGGCCCCGTCCCCGGCATGACGCCGAAGGAGATCAAGCGCTACATCCGCTACATCGCCGACTGGCGCCTCGGACAGCTCGGGTTCCAGCCGATCTACATGATCGACGAACACCCGCTCCCCTGGCTCGCCCCGCTGCTCAACGGCGTCGAGCACGCCAACTTCTTCGAAACGCGCGCGACCGAATACAGCAAGGGCGCGACGCGCGGCGACTGGAACAGCGTCTGGACCAGCTTCGACAGCCGCAAGAAGGCGAAGAACAGCGAAGACGCGAGCCCGGTCAACGACGCCGAAAGCGACGGCGAAGACATGTTCAAACAAGCCGGCATCGCCGCCGAATAATGTCTTCCTGAAAACCCCTCCCGCCTGCGGGAGGGGCAGCGAGACTTGGGAGCTTGCTCCCTAGTCGCAGCGGGGAGGGCCACAAACGCCAAACCCCGCAGCGACCCAGATAAAACAAGGCCAACCAAATGACCGAAAAACAGAAACTCATCATCCTCAGCCAGCCGCAGCGCACGACGCTCGAAGGTCTGTCGAACCGCCGCCCCCAACTCCCCACCGACCCGATCCGCGACGAACTCGTCACGCTGGGCCTCGTCGTGAAGCAGGGCGCCAAATGGGCGCTGACCCCGCAGGGCAAGAAGGTGCTGGCGGCGAGCTCGAACCGGCGCAACTCGGGCGGGTTTTCGGTTTGAGAACCGATAAAACGACGCTGGATGTAACATCGACTTAGAAATCGCGGCGGGGTGAGATTCCGATGAACCAGCGCATGGTAAATGAGCTGTTAAAGTCTCAGTATTCAGAAAACTATCGGCGCGCAGAATCTCTAAAGAATGAATTAGTTTCTCAAATTCATTCCATAATTAGCCGTGAAAAGATAACACTCGGCGTCCCGCTCGAACATCGAGTAAAATCTTGGGATTCTATAGAAGAAAAATTTGATAGAAAATCGATAGAATTACCAGACATACGAGACTTGTCTGATCTTATAGGTATAAGGATAATTACGCTTTTCGAGAAAGACGCACAAAGGTTTGAGGATATATTCAGGGAATCTTTTGACGTTATAGATTTCGAATATACTGGCTCGAGACTCTCAGACAGCCAGTTTGGCTATCAATCTCGCCATTTTGTCGCGAAGATTAAATCAGAATGGGAAAATGTTCCAACTTTGAAGGGCATGACTGACTTTAAGTTTGAAGTGCAGGTGCGTACCTTGGCTCAGCACATCTGGGCAGCGGCGTCGCACAAGCTCCAGTACAAACGAGAAGACGCTGTGCCTCAAGGCTTGAAACGCTCTATCCATAGAATTTCGGCTTTGTTGGAAACGGTTGATTTAGAATTAGCCAGATTGCAGCAAGAGCGCGAGACTTATGACCAGACGGCAAAGAACATAGTCAGTGAGCCGAATGATTTAAATGTAGAAACCGTTAGAGCCGTGATGTCAGAAATATGGCCGAACGACAACGCTGATGATGACGAAAACTATGACGAAATTCTAAAAGAACTATCTGTATTAGAAATCAATGATAGCAAAATATTTGCTGACATTCTAAAAAGTAACAAGGACTCCGTCGTTTTTGATGACAAGCAGAGGGCATTGTCTGAAATTCCAACCGATTCCAGAGAGGAAGACAGAAGAAACAGGGGTGTTTATTACACCTTAACCGGCTTAACTAGAATGGCTCTTTCCAGAGAATTCGGCGAAAAATATGATGAGATGCTTTTGGTAGAATACAAGTAGAATACACCGAAGGGCGCACTGTCTCCCCAATTCTTGGTCCCATTCAGGCGTCAAGATGCCGGATCAAGTCCGGCATGACGATCCGAAGAGAAGCATCCGATCCGACCCAATCTTCGTCACCCCGGACTTGATCCGGGGTCCATCGCCGCCCTAGCCTCCATCCCATGCACGCCGACTTCCAGCCCTGCGTCTATACCATGGCGAGCGCGTGGCACGGCACGCTCTACACCGGCGTCACCTCCCATCTGATCCAGCGCGTGTGCCAGCATCGGGGCGGCAGCTTCGACGGCTTCACAAAACGATACGGCGTCAAAACGCTCGTCTGGTTCGAACTCGCCGGGACGATGCACGCCGCGATCACGCGCGAGAAGCAGATCAAGAACTGGCAGCGCAAGTGGAAGATCGAACTGATCGAGACGGCGAACCCGGAATGGCGCGATTTGGCGGAGGAATTGGGATTGTCTCCGTTGGGCGGGTGACACCTCGCCCTCCTTCGTCATGCCGGACTTGATCCGGCATCCATTCTACGGCCGCCTTATGGACCCCGGATCAAGTCCGGGGTGACAAAAAGAGACGTGGGTCCGCAAGCCCCTCAATGCACCGTAACCGGCCGCATCACCCCGCCCACACGCGCGACCGCGAACATCACGCCGTCGCGCACCACCTCGGGCGGGCCTTCGAGCATATAGAGCTTCATCAGCTCGCGCGTGACCTCGCTGTCGTCGTCGACGACCAGCCGGAGCGAATCCAGCCCCATATTGCCGCGCGCCACCACCACATCGCGCACCAGCGCGAGCGGCCATTGGGCACTCGCGCCGCGATAGAGCGTCACCCCGTCGTGGCGCAGATAATCGCCGCGCCGCCGCCACATGCCGATGATATAGGCCCAGACGCCGAGCACCGCCGCGATCCCGAGCAGCAGCAGCGGCTGCCCGAACACCATGTTCCAAAAGGCATCGACCGGATCGCCGCCCCAGTCGAGCCGCACCAGCAAGACGCCGAGCAGCACCGCGCAGGCGAACTGCCACCCCACCAGCGGCGCCGCGCGCAGCCGTGCCACCACCACCATTTTCCGGTCCCCGTTTGTCATCGCGGCCTAAATAGGCATCGCCGCCCCGCCGCGCTACCCCGCCCCGACTCATGCCCTTTCGCGCCGATGCGAAACAGGACCGCGCGCGCCTTTCCTACATAACCGCCGCGTGCCAGCCTTGCGCCCCTCGCTCTTTGAACCGTTGAAATCCGCAGCCGCTCCGCGGCGCGAAGCATCGCACCCGCGCGCGACCTTCGCGACCTTTCGCCCGGGCGCTCCGTGGGCGATCTTTGCGATCTTCGCGCCGCCCGCTTTTCCCACTCTCCTGGCGCCAAAAGCGTGCGCACGGGGAGGCGACGAGCGGGCGCCGCGACGCCGCAAAGGGAACCTACGGGCGCAGCATCCGTAATTATTGCAGCACAACACAGATTCGCCCAATCGCCCAAGGAGTCGAGATCATCGAGACCAGAATCCTCATTGCCTACGGTCTGATCCTGTTGCTGGTCGCGGCGGGCATCGCAGGCATCGCGTTCCTGCGCCACAACCGCCACGACCGCAGGATCGCCCGCCAGCGCGCGCGCGAACAGGTGCGCCGCGACGAGCGGCGCGACGCGGCGTCCCGACCGGACTAACCGCCCCTGCCGCGCGACGGATCGCCGCCCCCCGCGCCGGATCCTTGCTATACTCCGGCGCGAAAGGAGAAAGCCCATGCAGGCTGTAACCGAAGGCGACCGCCGCAAGGAGGTTCGCGTCCTCCTCGATCAGATCCAGGCGCACCCCGAACGCGACTGGACCGCGGCGCGCCAGCGCCTCGCAACGCTCAATAAATTGATCGCGGGGCCGCCCGGAAAACCGCCCCGTCCGCAACCGCATTAGCCACTCGTCGCGCACGCGCGGCGGTCCGTCGCAATGCGCCAAACGCAATGCAACAATCGGACATTGCACAAGTTTCTCCAGCCAAGGCATCGGCGACGCCCCCTTCCCCCCCGCGGGGCGCGCCGATGCCTGACCCAAATCCCCTGACTCAAGTCCCACGACGGAGACAGACATGCGCAAAGCATTTCCCCTTCTGACGGTCGCCCCCGCCCTCCTCGCCTTCCCCGCGCTCGCGCAGACCGCGTCCGCACCGGCCCCCGCGCAGCTCGCCCCCGACGGCAGCGCCAACATCAATCTGGTCGGCAAGGTCGGGCTGAAGGGCGGCGCGGTCGATGCCGCGGTCGATGGCGTCACCAACCCCGTCGGCGGCACCGTCGATCGCGTCGACAGCACGGTCGGCAAGGCCGTCGATACCGCGAATCTGACCCTCGCAACGCGCGAACAGGTGCGCGCGGGCGCCGAACTTTACGATACCGGCGGCAACAGCGTCGGAACGGTGCAGAGCGTCGAAGGCGACACCGCGGTCGTGGTGCGCGGCGGCAAGCTCTACAATGTGCCGATCGCCCAGATCTATCACGGCGCGGTGGGTGCGACCCACGGCCTCGTCACCAAATTGTCGAGCGCCGAAATCCAGGCGCGCACCACCGCCGCGATCGAATCGCGCTGACATATCGGGACTAGCCGCGGCGACCCCTTGCAATAAGGGACGTGGCCGCGCTGGGGGGAGCCGGGTGCACTCGGCTCCCCGCCTTGAAAATTAGGAGACCGCATCGCGCCAGCGATCGGGGAGGGAGCCGGGACACCGGCTCCCTTTCGTCGTTATGCCGCACCCGCAAACGAAAATGGCCCGCCCCAGGGGAGGGGGCGGGCCAGTTCGGTGCCGGCGCGCCCGATTGCGCCGCCGGCCCTCTGTTATCTCGCCTAAACTATTCGGCCTCTTCGAACAGGTCGACCGCGTTCGCGGCGTTCGCCGACAGGCGGACCGTGTCGCCCTCGACCGCCGCGACCAGACCCGCGGGCAGGTAATGATGCTTGCCGTCGCCGCTGTCGGCCTTGGTCAGCTTGATGCGCTCGCCGTCGAGATGGTCGACGGTGCCGACGTGGACGCCGTCGGCGCCGACAACGTTCAGGCCTTCCTTGATCGCGCTATGGTCATGCTCTGCCATGGTCATTCTCCTTGCCGCTCCGGGAGGGGGGAGCTTGACCATCATACGCACAGAAAAGCGAGTCGGCTCCCCTATACTAAGGCAGAGCGCCCGAAAGCCGCGCCCGCTTTCCATCGCGCCGCCGCACCGCTACCCCGACCGATTAGCACCAGGGGCGCCGCCGCCCCTCCCATGGCCGCGCCAGCCCCTCGGCGACCAGCACCGACCCGACGCTCGCCCCGCCGCGCGTGACGATGCGCAGGTTGCGGCCGTAGCGATCGGTGTCGCGCCCGGCGCTTTCGAGGCTGAAGGCGCCGGCATTCAGCCAGGCGCGGAGCCGTTCGGTCGCGGCGTCGCCGAGCGCCGCTTCCTCGGCGCAGCGCGCAGGATGCGTTTCGGGGGTGTCGATATCGGCGATGCGATATTTGTCGCCCGCGAACCAGAAGGTATCGCCGTCGACGACGCAATTGCTGCCGCCGCCGCTGTGACAGAGTGCGAAACGCGCCGACAGCGCGTCGCGCGCCGCTGCGCCTTCGCCGCCCGCAAGCATGGATGCCGCGGGCGCGGGCATCGCTTCGGCTCCGCCCGGAAAGCCCCGAAAGGTCGCGAGCGCAGCGACGAAGACGACCGCCATCGCCGGCTTCAGCCACAGCTTCGATCGGGCAGTGCGCCGCCGGCGCACCGGCAGCGGATCGTAAAAATCGGGTCCGGACATGCCGCGACCCTAGCGGTCGGGGCTTGGCAGAATCCCGGCGAGGCTGCACCGCTTTGACCGGCAAAGCAGGTCAATCGCGCCCGCTACGGCGCCGTTTTGACTCTTAATCCAAGGAGGTCAGGGCGCGCCGCGTGGCTCGTCGTCCTCGACCCCGCCCGGGCCAAGCTCGTCATCCTCGTCGTCGTCGCTGCGTTCGCCGCGATAGGCGTCCATGTCGATGACGCCCGACCGTTCCATCTGGGTCATATGATCGACCAGATCCTGCACATCGTCGCTATCGTCGCCGCGGCCGACCTTGTCGCTGTCTTCCTGCGGCCGGTCGCGGCGCGCGGCTTCGGCGACGCTCTGCGCCTGCGCATCCTCGTCATCCTGCTCGCGATTGCGCGCTTCGGGCGCTTCATCGGCTTGGGCATCTGCTCTGCGGGGATCGTCGATCATGGCCGGCTCCTTTCAGGGGATAGCCGGGAAACGCGCGGGATCGCGCGGCCGTTCCTCAGGCGGCGGCCGCCAGTATTTTCGTCTCGATCACGCGAATGAAAACCTCGGGATCCTGCGCCCCCGGGATCAGCATCCGCCCGCCGAGAATGAAGGCGGGCACCCCGGTGATATTCTGATCGGCCCAATAGGCTTCCTCGGTGCGCACCATCTCGCCAAACTCGCCCGACGCCAGGATCGCCGCCGCGCGCGCGCGGTCGAGTCCCACCGAGGCCGCGACATCGGCGAGTACCGCATGATCGCTAACGTCGCGATTGTCGGTGAAGTGCGCGGTGAACAACGCGAGCTTCAGCGCGGTCTGCACGCCCGTCGCGGCATCCTGCTCGGGCTCCTCAAGCGCGCCCGCCCAGGTCAGCAGGCGGTGCGCATCGAAACTGTTGCGCATCCGGAACTCCGGCCCGCGATTGAAGGTGAAGCCAAGGTCGGCGGCGACCCCCGCCATCCTGCCGCTGTTCGTCCGGCTCTGCTCGGCGCTGATCCCATATTTGCGCATGACATGCGCCGCGGCGTCCTCGCCCTCCGCCGGCATGTCGGGATTCAGCTCGAACGGATGCCACTGGACGCGGAAATCCAGCCGCCCCGCAAAATGGTCCATGACCTTCCGGAACTTCAGCCAGCCGATGATGCACCAGGGGCACATCACGTCGGACACGATGTCGACGGCGAGGCGCGGCACGCGCGGTTCGGTCAAATTTCTTCTCCTGCCGGCACGCGCCGCCGCACTCAGTCGGAACGGCGATCCTTACCCGTCCGCCGATCGCCCTTTCGGCGATCCGGCCCTTTGTAATTCGGGTCGTCGGTCGTCCGGCGGTCACTCGACCGCCGCTCCGAACTCGCCCTTTTGTCCTCATCGCTTGTCATACGCTTCCTCCCCACCACAAAGGAAAACAGAAGCGACCCGGCGCGTAATAACTCACAAAATGGTTAAAAAGACAAGCAACGGCGGGAATAGGCCGTTTGTGGGTGGGTCAGCTTTGGGGTGGTGAGCGGACGTTGCTTCCTTACGCTTCGTCATCCCGGACTTGATCCGGGATCCCGCTTTTTGAGGCATCGGCTGGCTCCGACCTCAAGCGGGACCCCGGATCAAGTCCGGGGCGACGAGAGTGTTGGAGTCCGCAACCGGTCGAAACCTGCCCGCGCGCTTACCCGTCAATGGCAGCACCATAATCGACGCTTTACCGAACCATTCATGGATCAGATCATCTGAAACGACCCGCTCTTCTCAAAAGCGGTAAATGCCTCGACGCTTCGGCGCATATTCTCAAGCATCGGGGGCAGGTCGTCCGGGCGATACCATTGCAGGTCGAGCGTTTCCGATCCGTCGGCGGTTACATCGCCGTCAAATTCGGTCGCGTAAAACATCATGACGAAGAACTGGCAAACATCACCGTTCGGGAAGCGCACCGTCTCATATTCCGGATCGCTGCCGAAACCGAAGGGCACCGGATTTCGAATGCGCAGTCCCGTTTCCTCGAGCGTCTCGCGAACGACCACCTCGGTCAGATCCTCGCCCTCCTCCGCATTTCCGCCGGGAAGGCCCCACACGCCAAAGTCGCTTCGATGTTGCAGGAGGATCGATCCATCGCCGCGGACTATCACGACGCGCGCGCCCGGAACCAGCAGGCAGCGGCTCCCGACGAGCGAACGCAGCTTTCCAAGATAGCTGTCCGCGAAACTCATTGGACCGCCCGCTATCCAGCGTCGACGGGCACCGCATTATCGACCGCCGCGACCGGCCGCGACAACACCCACCAGCTGCCAACCATCAGCAACACCGTCAGCGCCTCGATGATCATCGCTTGCACAATCCCCGTATTGACCGCATCGCCGCTCGCCACCCCGAACAACCGGCCGGCGAGCGCGGTGCCATAAAGCGCGGCGGGCACGAGCAGCGCGCGCAGCCAGCCCGGCACCAGCGCACCGGTCAAGGCCGCGCCGGCGGCGACGAGGAAGAAGGCCGACAAGTCGGCGCGGACTGTATTCCTGGCCGGTCCTTCGACCAATATGCCGAAGGCTTCGGTATAGCTCGCGGGATCGAACAACCCGCGCGCGCCGACGATGACGAAGAACAGCGCCCACAGCAGGACGGCGCCGCGCAAGACCCAATTGACCATCATTCTTCTCCCTTGTTGCTCGCAGGCTGCGCCATCGGGGAAGAAAGTTCAATCTATTCCGGGTTAAAGCCCGTCCGCCGCGAACGTCTCTTCGATCCAGCCGCCGCCGAGCACGCGCGAATTGTCGGCGGCATCGTACAGCACCGCCGCCTGCCCCGGCGCGACGCCATATTCGGCCTCGGCAAAGATCAGCCGATCGCCCGCGACGCGCGCGGGCACCGGCTTCGCCATGCTGCGCACCTTCGCCAGCACATCGCGCCCGTCGACCGCGCCCAGCCAGTTCGCCTCGCCCAGCCGCGCGCCGGAAACCGCGAGCGCGCGCCGCGGCCCGACGACGACGGCTTTCGTCGCGGCTTCGAGGCGCACCACGTACAATGGCTCGGCCTGCCCGCCGATCTCGATCCCGCGCCGCTGCCCGACGGTATAATGAATCAGGCCCTTGTGCGCGCCGAGCACGGTGCCGTCGACATGGACGATGTCGCCCTGATCGTCGGCCTCGGGGCGCAGCTTCCGAACGAGCGTCGCATAGTCGCCGTCGGGGACGAAGCAGATGTCCTGGCTGTCGGGCTTGCCGGCGACGCCCAAGCCAAGGTCGCGTGCGATCTCGCGCACGACGCTCTTCTCAAGGCCGCCCAGGGGAAAGCGCAGGAAGTCGAGCTGGTCCTGCGTCGTCGCGAAGAGGAAATAGCTCTGGTCGCGCGCCGGATCGACCGCGCGGTGCAGCTCGGCGCCCGCGGGCCCCATCATACGGCGGACATAATGACCCGTCGCCAGGCAGTCGGCGCCCAGCTCCTTCGCGAGCCGGAACAGGTCGGTGAACTTCACCCCCATATTACAGCGTACGCAGGGGATCGGCGTCCGCCCCGACAGATATTCGTCGGCGAACTGGTCGATCACCGTGTCGCGAAAGCGGCTTTCATGATCATAGACATGATGCGCGAAGCCCAGCCGGTCGGCGACCGCGCGCGCGTCGCGGATGTCCTGGCCGGCGCAGCAGGCACCAACGCGCTTCGCCTTGGCGCCATGATCGTAGAGCTGGAGCGTCACGCCGATCACCTCGGCGCCCGATCGCGCGGCGAGCGCGGCGACGACGCTCGAGTCGACTCCGCCCGACATCGCGACGACGATTCGCCGGTCTTTCAGCGGCATCGGCAGCTGAAAGTCGGCCTGGGCAAGCCCGGCAGGGGAAGGAATCGTCTCGATCATGATCGGCGCCATCTAGGGATGCGAATGCAAAAAAGCCAGCTTTTCCGCGCAAAGTGTCAAGATATTGACGGGGGTTAAGCTTCGCTAACAGGTTCTGAAACAGGCATTTACGGGACCTTAGCTCCTCTGGCGTAGACGAGTCGCATGAACTTCGTTCCATCCGATCTTCCGCGCATCGCCGGTGCGGCCAAGCTGTCAAAGCCCGGCTTCGACATCATATTGGCGGTGTCCAGCGCACGCCAGGCTGCCCTGCCGACGGTGCGGCAGCTGCGGACGCAGGCGCATCGCGAACGCCATGCGGCGAAGCTTAACGCTGTGCGCCACATATTTTGCGGGACGCGCGCAAGGGCGGAACAAAAAGCCCCGCGCGTCGTTCGTTTCTTCGATTTGTCCGACGATGCGAACGCCCTGCCCGAAACTATGAACGGCCTGTTTACCAGAGGATTTCAGCCGATGTTGAATCCCTCTGTTCTAGATACGAATGCGTCGGACACACCCCCCTCCGACGGTAATAATGTGGAATGAGCATGATCGAGAATCAGAAAATCCGGCCCGCACAGGTTATCGGCCCCCTCGGGGAGCCGTTGACGCTGGACTCGCTGCCGCCCCCATCGACGACCCGCTGGGTCGTTCGCCGCAAGGCAGAGGTCGTCGCGGCCGTTAACGGCGGGCTCCTGTCCGTCGACGAAGCGTGCGAACGCTATGGGCTGACCCTCGAGGAATTTGCCGGCTGGCAGCGGTCGATCGACCGCAGCGGCATGCCCGGACTGCGCGTCACGCGCATCCAGCATTACCGCGACCTCTACGAGCGCCAACAGCGCTTCTAAAGGACGCGGGACCGGACCAGGCATGAGAGAGGGCGCTTCGGGCGCCCTCTTTTTTTGCCTGCCGCACATGGATGGATAAGTGCGGCAGCGCTCCGGACCGGCCGAGTTAAATATTGCCGTTGCGGCGCCTCCCGATTACTCCCGCCATAAAAGCGGGGGGAATATTGTGAATTCTAATCATCTGAAAAAGATGTTCTTATCGGCTGCGATCGCGGCCCTGGTCGCAAGTTGTGGTGGCGGCGGAGACTCGGGCGGCGGCAATGTCGTCACCGTGCCGCCCACACCGACACCAACCCCCACGCCGACACCGACCCCCACGCCCACCCCGACCATATTTTCGGCCGTCGGTGGCGGCCCGCTGTTGGCGACCGTCTTGATCGATATGAACGGCAACAGCCAGTTCAACGATGCACCGGACGTCATGACGCCGACCTCGATGACGGGAACCTTTGGCCGCGGCGTTACGGTCCCGGGAACGGGAATAGGATCGGTGCCGGGATCGCCAGCGCATCGAATGCAGGCGTACGGCATCGATGCCACGACCGGTCTTGCCTTCGCCCAGATGACGGCTCCGGCCGGCGCGACGGTGATCTCCCCGCTCAGCACATTGATCGACGCGCACGGCAACCAGAACAGCGTGCGCAATGCGCTCGGGCTCTCGACGGGCGCGGCCGCCCTGCGAAGCGACACGAATTTACTCACATTCAATCCTGTCGACGGGCGGCGCAGCAGCAACGCCATGGTGGCCGAGGACGCGGCGCGAATAACGTCGGTCAACCTTCAGTTGCTGGCATTGGCGGTGGTGACCAAGGACACGAACGGCGATCCGATCGACTCCACCGTCACGCTGCGCGAAGTCTCCCAATATCTCGCCCAACTCATCAACGAGACCGGGAACGCGAGGCTCTCCGACAAGGCGGTCGTCTTGGCGGCACTGAAGAAGAGCCGCGTAGCCGTGGGCTGGCCCGACGCCGGTCTCGATGCGATGGCGACGCTGCTCGTGAAATATCTTGCGGCGATGCCCGAACGATTGTCCGATGACGCCGCGGTCCGCGCCTGGGCCTACGCCTATCGTTTCTATGTCCTCCCCGAACTCAAGATCCTGCACAGGAGCTGGCCCAACGCCGCGTTGGCGCGGATCGAGGCGATAACCCAGGCCGACATCGAGGCTGCGGCGCAATCCTTTGCGACGGTCGTACCGCCGGCCATGACCGCTTATGTCGGGGTAACCGACTATCGCGAACTCGGTCCCGAGGGCACGACTCCCTATCGCATCAGGATGGGCGGGTGCGACACCCAGCCCTATGCGCCTTACTGCAACGACTGGACGCTGTTCGGCGGCTCGTCGTCGCAGGGCAGCATCACGTCGGTCGAGTCCAACGCGCCGGGGGCGCTGTCGGTATTGCTGTCGAGCGACGGTTATGTGACGGTGTCGCGGCGCGGCACCTTCACCGGTCTCACGCATTTCACCTACACCGGACGCTCGCCGGATGGCTTGACGTCGACGGGTACGGTCTATGTCAGGGTAAGGGACGTTCCCTGAATTCCCGCCCCAAACAACGCCGAATCAAAAGAAAATCCGCGCGATTTCACGGACTTGATAATTTCATTGCAACCCTTGCGTTCACCCCGCGTTAAGCCTCCAAGTCAACTTTGGGAGTCATTCAATATGCGTAAGATGTTCATCACCCTCGCCGCCACCTCGGCCCTCGCGCTCGGCGCCTGCCAGAGCCCGGCTGCCGACAAGGTCGAGGATCAGGCCGAAGCCAAGGCCGACGTGATCGACGAGCAGGCCGACGCCATGCCCGAGGGCGCGGCCAAGGAAGCAACCGAAGCGAAGGCCGACGCTGTCGAAGCCGCCGGCGAGGAAAAGGCCAACGCGATGGACGACAATGGCGAGATCGCCCCGTCGGAAACCGGTGCGATGGCACCGGCAGACCCCGCCAAGAAGTAAGGGCTGCCTCCCCTAAAGGGCAGGGTGAAGGGCGCCGGTTCATTCCGGCGCCCTTTATCGTGCGCGGCATATTTTCGCGGGACCTGTGATCTCGATCACCCCTGCCCCGCGCAATCGCGGATATCGACCCTGAATGGGACGGGAACTCGCTTTTAAGCGAACCATTTCACGGACCACCCTTCCGCCGCCACCAGCGACCCAGGGCGGCGGGAGGGACTATCCCCCGGCCTCTTCGAGCAGGCGCAGCACATCCTGCACCCCCGGCGCGTCGTCATCGGCGCGCAGCGCCGCGATCCCCGCCGCGACGTCAAGCTTATAGTCGGCGACCCCCGCCGACTCGCCCGCCCACGCCGCATCCAGCGATTTCACCAGCCGCCGCGCCGCGGCATTTTCCGACAGCATATGTACGTCGAGCATGTCGAGCCCCTCGGCATGACAATGGACAAGCAGCGCGGCGGTCATCATCCGCGCCAGCCCTCGCCCCTGGAATGCGTCGAGCACCGCAATCGAAAATTCGCCCACCGGTCCGTCATGCCGGTGGCGCACCGCATGCACCGCGCCGATCGGCGGCTGCCCCGGGCATTCGGTGCAGATCGCGCCCCACGCGATATGGTCGTGCCCGTCTACATCGGCGAGCCGCTCGACCACCGCATCGGGCAGGACCGGCGCGGGCGAGAAAAAGCGCAGATAGCGCGACTCTGCCGACAGCTTCGCAATCCCCTCGCGGATCAGCGGCGCATCGTCGGGGGTGATCGTGCGGAGGCACACCGCGGTGCCGTCGTTCAGCGTGCAGTGCACCGCGATATCCTCGATCCGCGGCGCCACCCGCGCCCCTGCCTGCTTGTCCATTCCGGTCATCGCGGCCTCCTGCCCGCGCACGATAGGGGCGCCGCGCCCCGCCCGCAATCCACCCGCTTGGCGGCGCGCCCTACGCATTTTCCCCCGCCATAATCGGTGAAATGTTGAAAGCCGGACCGCCCTTAACTTTGGTAATGTTGCACCTCGAAGTCGAAAAGGTTGCACGTCTGTGATCCACGCTCACCCGGACAGCGACGCACGCTATGAAGTGCTCGGCGACCGCCTCGCGCGGCTGCGTCAGGCCAGGGGGCTCAGCAAGACCGAAATCGCCGGCCGGCTCGGCGTCACCGTCACCTCGATCTGCTATTGGGAACAGGGCCGCTCGCGCCCGCGGCTCGCGCGGCTGCAGGCGCTCGCCGATCTCCTCGGCACCTCGCCCACCGAGCTTTTGAGCCGCGACAGCGCGCCGGGCAGCGACCATTTGTCGGACCTCGTCACCCGCATGCGCGCCGAAATCGCCCACGCCGCGGGCACCACCCCGTCGAAGGTGCGCATCACGATCGAGATGTAGGCGCCCCGCCGCCGCCCCTCCCCCTTCGTCGCCCCGCCCCTGACACGGGGCGGCGTTGGGCGCGCCTCCTATCCCTTCGTCATCCCGGACTTGATCCGGGATCCCGCTTAGCGACGGTGGATAGCGGGACCCCGGATCAAGTCCGGGGTGACGATACAGGAGGACTCCAACTTTCCCCTTTCCTACATTGTTCCCATATGGTTCGTTTATAAAATTCAAACGAACCACAGGAGCCAAGCCGCGTGAAACAGGAAATCCTCCCGCCCCTCCCCGCCGTCATCGACGCAGAGGCCGACCCCGCAATTAACCCCGACGACCTCCCCGAAGAACTCGCCTTCACCCCCGTCGAACAGCGCACCAGACGCTGGACCGGCATCACCGCCCAGAAACAACGGATGTTCATCGCGCATCTCGCCGCGACCGGCGCGGTGAGCATGGCGGCGAAGGTCGCGGGCCACTCGACCTCGGCCTTCTACCAGCTCAGAAAACGCGACGACGCGGGCAGCTTCGCCGCCGCATGGGACCGCGCGGTCGAGGCGGGCGCGCGCCGCGTCGCCGACCTGCTCATGGAATATGCGATCTATGGCGTGCCCGAGACGATCTCGAAGGAGGGCCGCGTCATCCTCGAACGCCGCCGGCCGCACATCCGCGCGATGCAGCATATCGCCGCCAGCCGCTTCCCCGAACGCTTCGGCGGCATCAACCCCGTCGACGGCCCGGCCACCGCGCTCCCGCATGCCATCCGCCGCCTGCGCGAGAAATGGCAGGTCGAGTGGGAGGCCGAGCGCCAGGCCAAGCTGCTCGAACATAACGCGCGCGCGAACCGGCAGGAGACCGACCTCGACGACCGCCTCCGCATCATCCGCACCGCCTATCAGCGCAAGATTTCGCACGACCCGGTCAAGCGCGCCGCGTGGGACCTGCTCACCGGCCCCGGCACCGATTGGGCCGCGGTGCGAAAAGCCGACGCCTATATCAACCCGCAAAAGCACGAATGGCACATGCACCACCCCGACATGATCGTCCCGCTATCGGCCGGGTCGGGCAATGTCGACTGGGAGGCGGCCGAGGGCGGCGACCTGTCGAACCCTGCCCCGCCCCCCGCCGACCATGTCCCCTGGACCGAGGGCGGCGAAGAGGACGAGATCTGGTTCGAGCGTTACGAGGATCATATGATCGAGGGCGAAGCCGGCGAAAGCGACCTCGCCAATGGCAAGATCACCCGCGGCGACATGCGCATGGCCGCCCACACCGTGCGCGAGCGCGCCGAGGCCTGGCAACAGGCGCGCCAGCCCGTGTTCCAGCACCCCCACGGCTTCCTCGCCGACACCAGCCTGTACGGCGGCGGCACCGGCCGCGAACGCGACACCGCCCGCCGCCGCATCGAACGCGCGATCGCCGAGCTGGAGCGCGAATGGAACGCCGCCTATTGCGAGGAAAGCTGGGCGGCGTGGAAGGCGGGAACCCCGTCGCCCGCCGCCTCGCATCAGGCCGAGCACCGGGCGGAGGGCGAAGCATGAGCCTCGAACGCCGCATCCGCGAAGCCCGCCCCCACGAAGCCGGCTCCGCCCGCTTCGGCCGCAGGGTCGAAAGCATATGGTCCAGCCGCGCAACCCTATGGCGGCTGGGTCTCCTACGAAGCCTTCCAGCCCGAACAGGTCCAGGCCCGCCTCTCGATCGGCCGCCTGATCCACGACGATGATTGCATCAAGGTACTCGCCGGATCGGCAACGATCGTCGGCGACGAGGAACGGCTGATGCTGAGCGGGGTGATCGAGATTCCGGCGCGGTGTGTGGTGCGGATTGTGCGGTTGGAGGAGGCCAGCGATTAATGGCCGTTTTCTGACCGTACGCTTTGAGATCGGCGCACCATCAAAGCAGACATACGGTCGGCGCAGCGCGAGCCATCTCGCTTATGTAGTCCTCAGTGAGTCCGTAAATTTCCAGCCTTATGTTGCAAACGCACTACGTCAAAAGGGACTCCCCAAGCGAGTACCTTTAAGGCAGATACTGCGTCATGCAGAAAAGAAAACAGACAGCTTGGTGGCTGGTTGGCTCCTATGTTGTCTGGACACTTGTCATTCAGCCGATTTGGAATCTCAATATCGAAAGGGCTGCCGAAAAGGGCGGCGTGGACGGCGTTGTTGCCGATTTTGCGCCGATGACTTGGGTGCAAGAGATATGGAGTTTTCTGCCAAGCTCATTTGCCGCTGGCTTCGTTGCAGGCGCTCTCATCTTTTCCTACTGGGAAAATATAGTCAGCGTCATACGTGGAGTTCGTGGAAAAAAGCCGGAGCGAGACATGCGCGTCTGGATCGGCAACATGTGGCCACATTTCGATCCGGAGCACCGCACAATCGATTTGTGGATCACCCTTGTAAATGTCGGAACTGAGCCACTTAAACTTGTCCGACCGCAGGGCGTGATAAAAATCACGTCCGCTGGAGGATCTTACGAGCTTTCAAATCCCCGTTTTCAACAGGGTCCGGACGAAGGAGTCTTTTACAGCCGAGGGGTGTACTCGACTATCGCCGTCCGTTTCGATGTTCCCTCAAAAATTTGGTCGTCGCTTCCCGACATGTTTATCTGGCGCAACCCCCGCACGATTATGCACTTCGAGGAGTTCTCGATTATCATGGCGGCGGAGGATCTCACCGAGAAGGTCGTGAAAGGTTGGGACAGCCTGCGCCTCACGACCGGTGATTGGGAAATTTGCTCCCGCGAGACATTCAAACTGTTCGACAGCCCGGAAGAAAAAGAGAAGTTTCAAAAATCGCTCGGGTCGCTTGCCAATCTCTTTGGAAGCAAAAAATAGCAGGACGCCCGGTTGATTGTTACTAAGCAAAAGCACTTCTCCCCCTCGTCCCAGTCGCTAAGGATCTTGCCATGATCTTGATCCATGACCCGACGCAGGACCGTGCAATCCGCAATGAAGCGGCTGACAAGCTCGACCGAGGCCCCTTCGTGGAAAGTCTTGTACGCGCGCTGGTGCGTCAGGAGCTGGACAACGACGGCAAGCTCAAGGCGATGCGCGCTCATGGGCATGTGGTAGGGCTAACGGGCCGTTGGGGTCTCGGGAAATCGAGCATCGTAAATCTTCTGGCACTCAAGCTCGGAGCGATGGACCGGGTGCTGGTGGCTCAGTTCAATCCTTGGCTTGTTGGAAGTCGGGACGAGCTTTTGACGGGATTTTTTAACGCACTGCGTAGTGCAACTGGACGGAATACGCGTGAAGAGATGGACGCGCTTCGCAACGATATTGATAAGTATTGGGGCGCGATCAATTTTGCGGGGCATGCAGTGGCGGCGGGCGCCAGCATTAGCGGCTTTGGGTTTCTCAAGAAGGCGCGCGAATGGATTAAGCCCAATCCGCGAACGCCCGATGAAGAGCGTGTTTCGCTCGAGAAAAAATTAGAGAAGCTCGGATGCGCGGTAGTGGTGCTGATCGACGAGTTAGACCGCGTCGAGGATGATGAGGTTCGCGCGGTGGCGCGGCTGATTAAAGCGGTTGGTGAGATTAAAGGTCTTTCCTATCTTGTCGCTTATGATCCTGAGCGAGTGGTCGAGGCGCTTGGTCGCGGGACCCCGGGGGAACGGCGTGAAAATGGCGCACGTTATCTGGAGAAAATCGTACAGCATCAGATTCCTCTGCGCCCGCTGTTCGACGACGACACGCGCCCGCTGCTCGAAGCGGCGCTTGAACAGCAGGGTCTGGCGCTTCCCGATGATCCCGAAGCGAGCGAGAGAATCATCTTCGATCATTTGGTCGCAGTGATTGAGACTCCACGCGAGGTCAAACGGCTAGTGGGTTCGTTCGCGGTGCTCGAACCTGCAGTGCGCGGCGAGATTTCGCCATATGATGTGCTTGGCTATTGCTGGCTTATCGCTAAGGCTCCGACGTTGCGCGACCGCATCGCCGAGCAGATCGACGCATTGGTCGACGATCCAGGCGAAGACGAAATGCTCGCTCGGCTGAGTCGACAGATGGACAAGGAATCTTCGCCCGACATCGTAGCGGTCTTAGGTGATGGCGCCGCGCCATATCGTACGCTTCTTCATCTCTTGTTCCCGCGTTTTTCGTCACAACCAACAGCCGGCGGCGGCCGACGCTTGTCGCGCCGCCGCAATCTAGTGCGAATGCTCTATCTCGGTAATCCACCCGGAATGATCCACCGGGGGCAGGTTGAGCGGCTATGGACGGGAAGCGACCTCAAGGCGCTCGAAGCCGAGCTCCGATCGGCACGAGGCGACAACGTGTTGAGTGGATATCTCGATCGACTCGACGATCTGCTTCCCGAGCTTCCCGAAGCGCATGATGTCAGCTTCTGGACAGGTCTTGCGCGCAGTTTGGTGCGCGAGAGCGATTGGATAAAGGGACCCGACGATGCGAGTGCGCGCGCCGAAGAAGCAGCGACAGCCCTTATGCGTCTCGGGCTGCGCGACAATCGCCAGAAGCCGCGAGTTCGCAAGGTGCTCAGCGCCCTCATCGCAGACGGCGATCTTGTTGTGGCGCCATGGATCTTACGCAAGACGCTTCTTGCGAACGGACTGTCTCCTAATTCAAAGGGACCTAAGACCGAGGCGATCCTGGACCTCGCCCAGAGCAAGAAGCTCCTCGACAGCGAGCTCGCGCGCTACCGCCAAGCAGTCTTGAGCGGGTATGCACTCAAGCGTATCCCGCGGGTGGAGCTCTACTTCATCCTTTCGCAATCCGGCGCTTGGGACGAGGCGCTGCGTCGATCACTGACGCGGCAACTTTCCTCCGCAAAGGCAATCGGGACTTTGGCCAGTTTATTCGTGCCTCCGGGCTACATCATCGAGCGCGAGACAGTCGACGAGTTTTGCGACTCCCACGAGCTTCGCACGCGCACCGAGCGATTACTCAAGCGCAAGAACAGCTTGCCAGACCCGTGGGTCAATCAGTGCGTGCGCCGGCTAGCCCATATCTTGGCCGGACGCGATGCAATCTTTGCCGACGAAGTATGACAGTCAGGCGGCTTGGCTCAAACGGGAGCTTTCAGGTTGCTGTCGCGCAAGCTGCGACGACTTAGATCGGCCGCAAACTGGCAGCTAAGCATCATCCCCCATCCGCAGCGCCGCAATAAACGCCTCCTGCGGAATGTTCACATTCCCATATTCGCGCATCCGCTTTTTGCCCTCTTTCTGCTTTTCCAGCAGCTTCTTCTTGCGGCTCGCGTCGCCGCCATAGCATTTGGCGGTCACGTCCTTGCGCAGTGCGGCGATGGTTTCGCGGGCGATCACCTTGCCGCCGATCGCGGCCTGGATCGGGATCTTGAACATATGGCGCGGGATCAGGTCCTTGAGGCGCTCGCACATGCCGCGGCCGCGCGTTTCGGCGGTGCCGCGGTGGACGATCATGCTCAGCGCGTCGACCGGCTCGTTGTTGACGAGGATGCTCATCTTGACGAGGTCGCCGGGGCGGTGGCCGATCTGGTGATAGTCGAAGCTGGCGTAACCGCGGCTGATGCTCTTCAACCGGTCATAGAAATCGAACACGACTTCGTTGAGCGGCAGTTCATAGGTGATCTGCGCGCGGCCGCCCACATAGGTCAGGTTCTTCTGCACCCCGCGGCGGTCCTGGCACAGCTTCAGGATCGGGCCGAGATATTCGTCGGGCACGTAAATCACCGCCTCGATCCACGGCTCCTGAATCTCGTCGATGCGGTTCGGGTCGGGCATGTCGGCGGGGTTGTGGAGTTCGATCTCCTTCGCCGCCTCATTCTTGGTATGACCGAGCTTGAGCTTGTACACCACCGACGGCGCGGTGGTGATCAGGTCGAGGTCATATTCGCGCGTCAGCCGCTCCTGGATGATCTCGAGGTGCAGCAGGCCGAGGAAACCGCAGCGAAAGCCGAAGCCGAGCGCGGCCGAGCTTTCCATCTCGAACGAGAAGCTCGCATCGTTGAGGCGGAGCTTCTGGATGCTCTCGCGCAATTTTTCGAAGTCGTTCGCGTCGGTCGGGAACATGCCGCAGAAGACGACGGGCTGGACTTCCTTGAACCCCGGCAGCGCCTGCGCCGCGGGCTTTTTCGCGTCGGTCACCGTGTCGCCGACGCGCGCCTGCGCGACGTCCTTGATCTGCGCGGTGATGAAGCCGATTTCGCCGGGGCCGAGCTCGCTGAGCTGCTCGATCTTGGGCGTGAAACAGCCGACGCGGTCGATCAGATGGGTGGTGCCCGCCTGCATGAATTTGATCTGCTGACCTTTTTTCAGCACGCCGTCGACGACGCGGATCAGGATGACGACGCCGAGATAGGGGTCGTACCAGCTGTCGACGAGCATCGCGACGAGCGGCGCGGTCGCGTCGCCCTTCGGCGGCGGGATGCGCGTGACGATCGCTTCGAGCGCCTCCTCGATGCCGATCCCGGCCTTCGCGCTCGCGAGCACCGCGTCGTCGGCGGGCAGCCCGATGATGTCCTCGATCTCGGCCTTCACCTTGTCGACGTCGGCCGCGGGCAGGTCGATCTTGTTGATCACCGGGACGATCTCATGGTCGTGCTCGATCGACTGATAGACGTTCGCCAGCGTCTGCGCCTCGACCCCCTGCGCCGCATCGACGACGAGCAGCGCGCCCTCGCACGCCGCGAGCGACCGCGACACTTCATAGGCGAAGTCAACGTGGCCGGGCGTGTCCATCAGGTTGAGCTCGTACGTCTCGCCGTCGTGCGCCTTATACTTCAGGCGCACCGTCTGCGCCTTGATCGTGATCCCGCGCTCCTTCTCGATGTCCATATTATCAAGGACTTGCGCGGACATCTCGCGCGCGGTCAGCCCGCCCGTGAACTGGATGAGCCGGTCGGCCAGCGTCGACTTGCCATGATCGATGTGCGCGATGATCGAAAAATTGCGAATATGGGACAGAGGCGTGGTCATGCGCCGCGCACTAGCAGGCGAAAGCGCCGCTGTCAGCAGGGTCTTGAAGCCTCAAAAGCCCCGCATGCGCGGGTCGGTTTTGAGGCTTTTGTGGCTTCAAGGAGACAAGGGATACCGATGTACGATGCGAGACTGTCTCCTTTGTCGCTTTAAGCGAGCGATTATCTTCTGATCAATTCAGCCGGGCTGCTGGGGCAAGAGCAAGGCGTGTACCGCCTGACCGATCGCAGCAAGGCATTTCTGGCCGATGACCCCACGCTAGTCGAAGAGCTCGACAGGAACGAAGGGTTGCCCCGCATATTGGCTTTGCTCGCCGAAAAAGCATCGGCAAAGCGCAGCGACCTGCTCGATGACTGGGGCAATTATCTGGCGCAGGTGTCGAAAATTACCAGCCTGTCGATGATCAAAGATACGCTGCGCCGCCGTCTGCTCAATCTGGTCGAGCGGGGCTTGGTGGATCGCGACGGCAATCGCTACTCCCTGTCCGAAGCGGGTCGCGCCTATCTGAAAGCCCTTGGCGAGCAGGTTTCGCCGGCAGAACAAAAAGTAATCGGCGCGTCGCCAAGCGAGATCGACGCTGCATCGGCGATAGCTGCGCACAACAAGGTGGCGCGCGAAGCGCTGGTCGGCCGATTGATGGCGCTAGAGCCATACGCTTTTGAGCATTTCGTCAAGGAGTTGCTCGAAGCGATGGACTATGAAAATGTCCAGGTTACGAAGCAGAGCGGAGACAAGGGCGTCGATGTCGTCGCCAATTTCCAGTTCGGGATCACCGAAATCAAGGAAGTAGTTCAGGTCAAGCGAAGCGAGCTAACAGTTCGCCGCCCCTTGATCGACCAGCTTCGTGGTGCGCTACCCTATCATGGTGCAATCCGTGGAACATTGATCACGCTGGGGCGCTTCGCGAAAGGTGTCGAAGAGGCTGCCCTTTTTCCGGGAGCCGCTCCGATTACGCTCATCGATGGCGAACGGCTGGTCGAGCTCGTCGAACGGCATGAGGTCGGATTGCGGAAGAAGCCGGCGTATCTGCTGGAAATCAATGAAGCCTTTTTTGCCGAAAAAAATCTGGAAGACCTAGCCGACGGAGCGATGACCGCCTCCGACAATTAGACTTCCGTCGCTCACCGCCGTCATTCAGCCAGCCATCGCGCGCAATCATCCCGCACCCGCGCATCGCGATCGCGCATCCCCCGCTCCAGCACCGCCACCCTGTCCTCGCCCTCCGCCGCCGCCGCCAGCGCCGCAATCGCGTTCGCGCGCACCCTTGGCACCGGATGCGCCTTGGCAAACTGCTCGGCGACGTCCTTCCCATCCTCCGTCAGATGCACCGCGCAGCGGAGCAGCATTTCGCTACTGGTCAGCGTCGGGCGTTTGGCGATCGTGCCATGCTCGAGATCGACGATATACTGGTCGCGCCATGGGACGTGGTCGCCCTCGTCCATGATGTTGAGGCTGACCGAAAGGCTGGGCGGCGGGAGCTGGCTGTGGATGTCGCGATGGGCGCGGTAGAGCATCATCTTGCCATGGCTTAAGCTGCTGCGCTCGACGAATGTCAGGTTCAGCGACTCGCCGAGGCGGCCGTCGACGGTTTCGGGGTCGTAATCATAATAGTCGCTGACATAGCCGGGGCCGAAATAGCCGGCGGTGAGGAAGCTGAAATTATGGTCGTGCGGGACGCCGTAGGAGAAGGCCGCGGGGCCGCTCGCGGTGAAAGCGGCGTCGCGCTCGGACGGCCACATGTTGGCGCGGAGGTAAAAGCCGCGCGGGCTGCGGTGGATGAGGAAGACCTGCGCCGTATAGCGGTTGAGGGTGAGCTGGTCGGCGTAGCTTGCCTTGAGCGCGGCGATCACGCGGTCGGCGAGAAAGTCGGGGTTGCGGGCGAGGCCGGCGAGGAGGTCGGCGCAGCGCGCAATACTCGCTTCGTCGGCGAGGTCGACGCCGCATTCGTCGAGGCGCGCGGTCACCTCTTGGATATCGAGCGCGGGGCCCGCGGGCGGGTCGATCAGGCGGGGCATGGGGTCGACCCCTTCGCGCGGGGCGCCGGTTTGGGGGTGGAGGGCGCCGGGCTTGTGCAAGGCCCCGGCCCTCCACCCCCCTCCCGCCCCGTCTCACCGGAAGGCAGGGAGAAGAGCCTATGCGTCGCCGCGGCGGCGCTGCGAACCTCGGGATGCGGATCGGTCGCCGCCATCGCGCCGAGATGCGGAAACGCCGCTGCGGGATCGAGCGCGACGAGTTCGCGCATCGCGTTCCAGCGCGCGGCGAAATCCTCGCTTGCCGTCTCGGCGACGAAAAGCGGCGCCGCGTCGGTGCGGCTAAGCTGGCGCAGCAGCGCGAGCGCCATCTGGCGGAAGCTGCTGTCGCGGCGCGAGGCGCTGACGTGGGTCAGGCGGCCGCTTGCGATGTCATAGGCGCGGATCGGGAGACGGGACGGCGGCTGGACGATGAGTTCAAGGAAGAGGATGTCGCTGCTAGCGCCCTGAAGTGTGAAGCTTTGGCGCGCGGTGTCGAGGGTCAGCGTCTCGCCAGTCCGCAACGGGCGCGGCGGCTGGCTGTGGCACCGGGCGGCACTTTGGGCGGTGAAGCCGCCGGCTTCCTCGGCCGCGCTGACCGCCACCGCGTGCGCGCAAAGCTCGGCGGCGCCGTCGTCGAGAACATGGATCGCCGCGCGGCCGGGGACGAAGACCGCGCTGCCGGACGCGGCGCCATTAGCCGTGAATGGCCGCAGCTGGAGCGTCAGGCGGATTGCCTCGCGATCGGCGAGGACGAGCCCGCCAGCACCGCCATCGCCGCCGCCCACCATCCGCAGCGGCGGGCGCGCAAAGGGGTCGGCGGCGAGCAAGGTCAGTGCCGCATCGAGCCGGTTGCGGAGCCAGTGTGTGTCGGAGAGCCAGGGGAGAAGGCGCGTTATCGCAACATCGGCGGGGGCGTCGGCGAGCGCCGCGATGGCGGTCAGCAGCCCGTCGGGGGCGCTGTCGGCCGCGCTCCACGCGGCGTCGAGGTCTGCGACCGCGCGGCGCATCGTTCGACGGCGCGCGACATCGGCGCGGGGAAAATGGTCGTGGCGGGATGGCATGACGGCACCCTCGAAAAGCGGGGGAACGAAGGGCGCCGGTTTGGTGGCGCCCTCCGTTCCCGCCGCAGCTCAGTCGTAGACGATCATCGCGATCGCGACAGCGAGTTCGAAGACCGACGGCCCCGATGATGCGCTTTCGCCCATCAGCGAGCCGAACAATCCGACTGCGGTGTCAAGCAAAGGCAGCGCCTCGATATCGATGGTTGGCAGACCCATATTCCCCCTCCTGTCCTGAACGGCGGCGCGACCTGCCGCCGTGAACAGGGCTAGGAAGGCGCGGGCGCGCTTCCCAGTTAACTTATCGTAATCGCAGCCATGTCGCTGGTCGAAGCGGGGTTGCGGCGGTGTGCGCCGGGGATAGGCTGGCGCCTTCGAAACCGGGAGACCCGTCATGCGCCACACCATCGCCGCCGTCCTTTGCACGCTGTTGCTCGCCGCGCCCGCGGGCGCCGAAACCTTGCTCGTCGGCAACAAGGGCGAAGATACGCTGAGCGTCATCGCGCTGGCGTCGGGGGAAGAACTGGCGCGACTGCCGACGGGCAAGATGCCGCACGAGATCGCGATCTCGCCCGACGGCAAGCAGGCCGCGGTGGTCGCCTATGGCAGCACGACGATCGACGTGTTCGACGTCGCGAACCGGATCAAGATCCGGACGATCGACCTCAGCCCCAATCAGCGGCCGCACGGGCTGCTGTGGCTGTCCGACGGGCGGCTGGTCGCGACGACCGAGGGCAGCGAGTCGGTCGCGGTGGTGGCCCCCGATGGCAAGCTGACGTCGATTTCGACGGGGCAGAAGGGCACGCACATGATCGTCGTCGCGCCCGACAACCGCACCGCTTACACCGCGAATATCGCGGCGGGGACGGTGAGCGTGCTCGACCTCAAGACCGCGAAGAAGCTGCGCGACCTGACCATCGGCGGCAAGCCCGAAGGGCTGGCACTGACGAAACGCGGGCGCGAGCTGTGGGTCGGCGACCTCGATGCGCCGCGCGTGTCGATCTGGGATACGAAGACCGGCAAGAAAATCGCAGAGCAGCCGGTCGACCCGGTCGCGATCCGCGTGCTGGCGAGCCCCGACGGCGAGCTGGTCGCGACGAGCAATATCGCGAGCGGCACGATCAGCCTGTTCGACGCCGAAACGCGCGCGCCGGTGCGGACGATCAAGGTGTCGGGCGAGGCGGCCAAGGGTCAAGTCACCCTGCTGTTCAGCGCAGACTCGAAGCGGTTCTATGCTGCCGAGACCGGGCACGACAAGGTGGCGGAAATCGACGTCGCGAACGGCGAAGTGCTGCGCCGGATCGCCGCGGGGAAGAATGGCGACGGGCTGGCGATCGCGCCCTAGGCTTTTTCGGCGCGCAATGTGTCGCGAAAGGCAGCGAGGCGGCGGACGGCCTCGTCGAGTATCGCGCCGTCCTTGGCGAAACAGAGGCGGAGGATGTGGCGCGGCCCGTCGCCTTCGAAAAGCGCCGAGACGGGAATCGAGGCGACCCCCGCTTCGCGCACTGCGCGTTCGCTGAACTCACAGTCGGAGAGCGCGATCCCCGATGCGGCGAGGTCGATGCACAGGAACCAGGTGGCGGCGTTCGGCAGGACGGCGAAGCCCGCGGCGTCCAGTGCTGCCGCAAGACGCTGACGCGATGCGTCCCAGCGCTCACGCTGCGACGCGAACCATGCGTCAGGGCGACCGAGCCCCTCCGCCACCGCCCATTGCAGCGCGGGCGGGGTCGTGAAGGTCAGAAATTGATGCGCGCGGCCGAGCGCGGTTGCCATTTCAGGCGCGGCGCATAGCCAGCCGGTCTTCCACCCTGTCAGACCGAAGATCTTGCCCGCCGAACCGATCTTGACCGCGCGTTCGGCCATGCCCGGGAAGGACATCAGCGAACGGTGCGGCACTCCGTCGAAGCGGACATCCTCCCAGACCTCGTCGCAGATTGCGACGAGGTCGTGGCGCACGCAGGCGTCGGCGATCATAGCCAGTTCGGCCTCGCTCGCGACCGTGCCGGCTGGATTGAGCGGATCGTCGAGGATGAGGACGCGTGTGCGCGGCGTGATTACTGCGGCGAGCTGCCCGGCATCGTAGCGCCAGTCGGGCGGGGTGAGCGCGATCGAGACCGGGATACCCCCGGCGCGGCGCACCATCGGCGCGTAACTGTCATAGGCGGGCTGGAACAGGATCACCTCGTCGCCCGGCGCGACGAACGCGAGGATGGCTGCGGCAAGCGCTTCGGTCGCGCCCGAGGTCACGATCACCTGTTCGCGGATCAGCGCCAGCCCCTGCCGCCGCGCGTAGAAGGTGCAGATCGCGTCGCGCAGTTCGGGGAGCCCGAACGCCGGCGGATATTGGTTCGACTTTTCGGCGAGTGCGCGCGCCGCGGCGGCGATCATGTCGGGATGCGGCGGCTCGTCAGGAAAGCCCTGGCCCAGGTTGATCGCGTCATGCGCCCGCGCGAGCCCCGACATATGCTCGAAAATCGTCGGCTCCATGACGGCATAGAGCGGGTGGACCGGGCTCATGGAGGCAAAAGCCAGAGCGACAGGCCGGGCGGCGGGTCGACGGGGGGTGCATCGGCGATGTGACGCACCGCGTCGGCGCGGGCGCGGTCGAGAATGGCGGCGGGCACGTCCGCCGGGTGGAAAATATGATCGGCCTCGCCGAGCAGGCGCGCGGCGCGGAGGGTGAGGTCGTCGGGATCGGCGCTTGCCAGGGTGATGGTTTCGAGGCGCGATGGCTGGCTCGGGGTTTCGCTCGCCAGCCAGCGCTCGACCTTATCCGCCGCATCGGTGCCGAGCGGATCGAGCGCGCCGCCGCTCGCGAGCGCGGCATCGATTGCGCGGCGACGGTCGGCGGCGGCGGGCCAGCGCGCCTTCATCGCGCCGCGCGCGGCGTGGAGCGCCGCCGCGAGCGCGCCGAGGCGGGCGGGAAGCAAGGCTTCGATGCGCTGGCGGACGGCTTTTGCGAGGCCCGCCGATGCCCCGCCCGTCCCGATCGCGATCGTCACCGGCGCGCGGTCGACGATCGCCGGGGTGGTGAAATCGCAGAGGTCGGGGCGGTCGACGACATTGACGAGCAGCCCGTGCGCGCGGAGCGCGACGGCGGCGGCACGGGCTTCGGCGTCATCGTCCAGCGCGACGAAAGCGATCGTCGCGCCGTCTTCCCACGCCGGCACGATCCGCCCGCCCGCGCGCACGATCAGCCGCGCCTTGGCATCGGCGGCTTCCCCCTTCCCGACCAGCACGACCGTGCGGCCGGACAAGTTCAGGAAGATGGGAAGCTGTTCCATCGTCAGTCGATCCAGTCGGGCACGCGCTCGGCGGCCATGATCGTCCCCGCCGTGATCCGGTCGGCGACAACGGCATAGCGGTCGCCGTCGACGAGCACCTCGGGAACCAGACTGCGGCTGTTGTAGGTCGACGCCATCGTCGCGCCATACGCCCCCGCGCTGCAGAAGACCGCGAGGTCACCCGCCTCGACCTTGTCGATCAGCCGGTCGCGCGCGAAGGTGTCGCCGGTTTCGCAGACCGGCCCGACGATCGATGCGGTCATCGTCTCGCCCGACGGCTTTACCGCGACGAAATCGTGCCAGGCGTCATAGAGCGCGGGCCTGGCAAGGTCGTTCATCGCCGCATCGACGATGACGAAGGGGTGCGTTGCGCCGGGTTTCACCCACAATGTCTCGGTCAGCAAAACCCCCGAATTGCCCGCGATGACGCGGCCGGGTTCGAACATCAGCGTGACGTCCCAATCGCGCGTTACGCGCGCGACCATCGCACCATAATCGGCGGGCGACGGCGGAATGATATTGTCGCCCGCCCGATACGGCACGCCAAGCCCGCCGCCGAGGTCGACATGGGTGATGCTGTGCCCCGCGGCGCGCAGCTCGGCGACGAGCTCGCCCACGCGCTTGAACGCCGCCTCGAACGGGGCGAGGCTGGTGAGCTGGCTGCCGATATGGACCGCGATGCCGCGCAAGTTGAGCCCCGGCAGCGCCGACAGCCGGGCGAAGATTTCGGGCGCGACGTCGATCCCGACGCCGAACTTGTTATCGGCCTTGCCGGTCGAGATTTTGGCATGCGTGCCCGCGTCGACGTCGGGATTGACGCGCAGCACCGCGGGCGCGGTCATTTCCTTTGCGAGCGCGATCTCGGCGAGCGCGATACCCTCGGGCTCGTGCTCGATGTTGAACTGGCCGATGCCGCGGTCGAGCCCGAGCGCCAGTTCGGCGCGCGTCTTGCCGACGCCCGAAAAGACGATGTCCTCGGCCGCCATGCCCGCCGCGAACGCGCGTTCGAGCTCGCCGCCCGATACGACGTCGGCGCCATAGCCCTGCCGCGCGAGAACGCGCAGCACGCCGAGGTTGGGATTGCTCTTGATCGCGAAGGCGAGATGCTTCCTCGGAACATCCTTCAGCCCGTCGCGAAACGCCTGCGCATGACGTTCGAGCGTCGCGCGCGAATAGACATAGACGGGGGTGCCGATTTCCTCGGCAATGCGCGGCAAGGGAATGTCCTCGGCGTGCATCACGCCGTCACGAAGTTCAAAATGATTCATTTGGTATAGTCCTGAGGCTCAGCCCGGAGGCGGCAGATCGAAATCGTCGGGTTCGCGTTGTTCAGACCGTTTGAGAAGTTCGTCGCTGCGCGCGGGCCGGGCCTGCGCGTCAGGCGTCGTAAGCTCCTCCGTAGTCGGGGCGCGGGTCGCGCCGACGGGAATCACCGGTGCAGGCTGGCCTGCCACGGGCTTCAGATCTTCCTTGCTGCCGCACGCGCCGAGCAGCGCGATTGCAGCCATGCCAACAAGGATGAGGCGCTTGGTCGCCATCAAATCGTTCCTTCGAGCGCCGCACGGGCCGCGGCGATGGCCTGCCTTACCCGTTCGGGCGCCGTCCCGCCATAGCTGGTGCGGCTGGCGACCGACGCTTCGACGGTCAGCGCCGCGAGCACCTCGGGTGTCACCGCGGCATGGATCGCCGCGGCGTCGGTTGCGGGCAGCGCCGACAGTTCGACGCCGAGTTCCTCGGCACGCTTGACGCACGAGCCGACGACATGATGCGCCTCGCGGAACGGCAGTCCCGCCTCGCGCACCAGCCAGTCGGCAAGGTCGGTGGCGGTCGAATAGCCCGAAGCGGCGAGCGCGCGCATGCGGTCGGTGCGGAAGGTCAGCGTTTCGACCATGCCCGTCATCGCGGCGAGCGACAGCGCGAGCGCGTCGAAGGCGCCGAAGACAGTTTCCTTGTCGTCCTGCAAATCCTTCGAATAGGTGAGCGGCAGGCCCTTCACGATCACCGCGAGGCGCTGGAAGGCGCCGAGCAGTAGGCCCGCGCGACCGCGCACCAGTTCGGCGGCGTCGGGATTGCGCTTTTGTGGCATGATCGAGCTGCCCGTCGACCAGGCGTCGGGCAGGCTGATGAAACCGAAGGGCTGGCTGGCCCAGATCACAATCTCTTCGGCAAGGCGCGACAAATGGATCGCGGCGATCGACGCCGAGGCGCAGAATTCGAGCGCGAAGTCGCGGTCGGAGACGGCGTCGATGCTGTTCGCCATCGGGCGATCGAAGCCGAGCGCGGCGGCGGTCGCGTGGCGGTCGACGGGGAAGCCGGTTCCCGCGAGCGCGGCTGCGCCGAGCGGCGATTCGTTGAGGCGGCGGCGGGCATCGGCAAAGCGGCTGCGGTCGCGGCCGAACATCTCGACATAAGCGAGCAGATGATGGCCGAGCGTTACCGGCTGCGCGACCTGCAGGTGCGTGAAGCCCGGCATGATACTGTCGGCATGTTCATCGGCGCGCGCGAGCAGCGCGGTCTGGATCGCCTGCAATCCCGCGTCGATGCGCTCGCAGGCGGTGCGCGTCCACAGGCGGAAATCGGTCGCGACCTGATCGTTGCGCGAACGCGCGGTGTGGAGCCGCCCGGCGGCTTCGCCGACAAGGTCCTTGAGCCGCGATTCGACCGTCATGTGGATGTCTTCGAGCGCGAGGTCGACGGGGACGCCGTTCGCGGCGAACTCGTCGGCGATCTGCGCAAGGCCGCGGTCGATCACAACGGCGTCGTCGGCGCCGATGATGCCCGCCGCACCGAGCATCGCGGCGTGCGCGCGGCTCGCGGCGATATCTTCTTCCCACAATCGCTTGTCGACGGGGATCGAGGCGTTAATCTCTTGCATGATCGCGGCGGGTCCGCCACCGAAGCGGCCGCCCCACATGCTGTTGCTATCCGGAGTATTCGCCATCCGCCGCGTCCCAAATCCGTCCCTTGCGATCCTCGCCGTGCTTCTGGCCGGATCAATCGCCGGCTGCGATAGGGAAAAGCAGCCGGACGGGCAAGCCGGGCAAGGCCAAGCAAATGTTTCGGCGGGCCAAGCGAAGGGGCCCGGGCAGTTCGAGTATATTGTCGATCGCAGTCACAAGGGCGCGCTCGCGCCCACGGCCGGCTTTCGTGGCCCCGACGACGCGCCGGTGACGCTCGCGTCGTTTCGCGGGAAGCCGCTGCTCGTCAACCTGTGGGCGACCTGGTGCGCGCCGTGCGTCGCCGAAATGCCGACGCTCGATGCGCTCGCGGCGCAAAGCGCCGAACGGATGACGGTGATTGCCGTCGCGCAGGATTTGCAGGGGGCGGAAATTGTCGACCCATGGTTCCAGAAGGCGGGACTGAAAGCGCTCCAACCCTATATCGACCCGCAGAACGGCCTGCTCGACGCGGCGAACAGCGCTTTGCCGACGAGCATCTATTATGACGCCGACGGGCGCGAGGTCTGGCGCGTTGTGGGCGCCATCGACTGGCAGGGCAAGGAGGCGAAGGCGCTGCTGGCCGAAGCCAAGTCGTGACACAAGAAAGGGCGGGTGCCCCATGACACCCGCCCTTCCCTGCGACCCAGAGCAAGGCTCCGGGGAACTCGACAGGATTTATCCGCCGACGGTCACGCGGCCGGTGCGATAGCCCTTCTCGCGCATTTCCTTCACATAGTCCTTGTCGGCATCGACCACCTCGGTCTGCCATTCATCCCACGCGTCCCAGCGATCCTCGCGGTCGGTCGAATGGCGAAGGTCGCTGGTCAGCTCCTTCTCCGCCTCAAGAATATCGGCTTTGTAATTATACCATTGCTGGTTGACGATGCCCGCGATCGGCGAGGTGCGGATTTGCGGCGCCTCGAATCCCGGCGGCATTGAGCCATAGGGAACGGCAGCGACCGCGGCCGTGGCGGGGAGAGCCACGAGAACAGCGAGGGTGGTCCATTTTTTCATCGTCCATCTCCTGATTGCCCGCCCGTTCGGGGCGGTCAGGGGAGTCAACGAAACAGATCGCGCTTTTCTTCCCGGCTGAACGCCGAAATGGCACGGGTCGCGGTGGAAACGCTCATCCGGGGTGCGCTTCGTCGCCGACGGCGGAGCGAAGCAGACCCCGAAACACGTCCTGCGCGCTGCGTTTTCCCTGCGTCACATCGAACACATCGCGCGCGATCGGCATGTCGAGGCCATGTTTTTCGGCCAGCGCGATCACCGTCGGCGCGCTCTTCACCCCCTCGGCGACCATGTTCATGCCCGCGATGATCTCCTCGATCGGGCGTCCCTTGCCGAGTTCGACCCCGACATGGCGGTTTCGCGACAAGGGGCTGGTGCAGGTCGCGATCAGATCGCCCATGCCGGTGAGGCCGGCAAAGGTTTCGGCCCGCCCGCCCATCGCGACGCCAAGCCGGGTAATCTCCGAAAGCCCGCGTGTCATCAGCGCCGAGCGGGTGTTGTCCCCCGCACCGAGCCCGTCACCCATCCCGACCGCGATCGCGATGATATTCTTGAGTACCCCCCCGAGCTCGCAGCCGAGCAGGTCGGTGTTGGTGTAGACGCGGAACAGCCCCGAATGGAACACGGGTTGCAGCGCGCGCACGACGATCTCGTCCTCCATCGACAAGACGCTCGCCGCAGCCTGCCCCGTCATGATCTCGCGCGCGAGATTGGGCCCGGTGAGCACGCCGACGGGATGGCCGGGCAGCACTTCCTCGATTAGTTCGGTCATCCGCTTGCCGGAGGAAAGCTCGAGCCCCTTGGTCAGGCTGATGACCGGCACCCATGGACGAAGATGGGTCTTCGCTGCCTCGAGCACCGCGCGGAAGCTGTGCGAAGGGACCCCCATCACGAGCACGTCGGCGCCCGCGACGACTTCGGCCATGTCGTTCGTGGCGCGGAGGACCGGCGGCAGCGCGATGCCGGGCAGATATTTGCGATTCTCGTGATGCGTGTTGATATCGTCCACGGTCTCAGCATCGCGCGCCCACAAGGTGATCGGCGCATTGCGCGATACCACCGCCGCGACCGTCGTGCCCCAACTGCCCCCACCGAGCAGGCCGACCTTCAACCGCATGTGTCTCTCCCTGTTTTCAGGAGAGACTGGCGATCATTTCAATGCTTGGCAAGAAAGCCCTTCATCACCGCGGCGGTCGCCTTCGGATCCTCGATCATCGGGACATGGCCGACATGGTCGAAGATATGCGAGACGCTGCCGGCGATGCCCGCTTCGAGTACGGGAACGCAGCTGACGTCGAGCAGTTGGTCGTGGCGCCCCCAGATGATCAACGTCGGCGCCTTCACCTCGCCGAGCCGGTCGTTGAGCGGATGGTCGCGGCCCTCGGTCGCGATCACCCAGAAGATCGTGTCGAGCTGGTCGCGATATTTGAGCGCGTCGGCATAAAGGACCGGCTTCAAACGCGACGGGATATAGGGCGGCTTGTGGACCACCATCGCCACCAGCCGGTCGGCATCCTCAAGGCCGGCGAGGACGAGCGGGTTGTAGTCCTCGCTCGCCGCCAGTTTTTGAAGCGCGCTCTCATTCGCGCCATTGACCCCGGCATTGTCGAGCAGGGTCAGGCTGGCGAGCGCGTCCGGATAGTCGATCGCGTAGCGAAGCGCGATCCAGCCGCCCATGCTGTTGCCGGCGACGTGCGGGCGCTGGAGCCCGAGCGTGTCGGCAAATGCCTTGAGCCGCGCGGTTTGCGCCTGGAGGTCATAGGCGAGGTCGGGATTGCGCTCATTCTCGCCAAACCCCGGCAGGTCGGGCGCGATGACATGGTAATCGCGCGTGAGGTACGGCGCGATCATCGACCAATTATCCTTGTCACCGGCAAAGCCGTGGACGAGGAGGAGGAGCGGCTTCGACGGGTCGCCGCCCTCGAGATAGGGCCAGATGCGGCCGTCGACGGCGACGCTCTTCTGCACCATTCCGCCGCGGCGGCGGAGCAAGGCGCGCCCGAGCGCGACGAGGCGGCCGGGAAAGATGAAATACATCAGCGCGAGCGCGATCAGCGGCGCGAAGATGAGCACGAGGAGGATTCTCATGGCCATGATCCTGCCATTTATTCCGTCGGTGTCGACCCCTGTGACGCCGCAAGCACCGCCTTGTTATCCTCCGATGCCGCGACGGCGGGCACGCTCCTGGCGACGGGCGCGGGAACAGTGTCGGTCACGCCCGGGAAATCCATGCGCGTCATCACCTGTCCGGCGCAGCTATAGGTCGCAAGATTTTCGATTCTGGCTTCGGCCATCCGCGCAGCCACATCGGGCTGGAAACCCGCCATGGCGGCCTTGGCCTCGTTGAAATTGCGCGCATAGCCCATGCCGGTATGCCGGCGGCCCGTTGCAAGCGCAGCGTCCAGGAAGGGCGTCGCGTCGGCGAGATACGCATATTCGCCCGCCTTCACCTCGAAAGCCGGCGCGCCAAAGCAGTTTGTCGTGTTCGGCGGAACCATGCCCACCGCATCGGTTTGCAAAACATACCAGCCGGGCGTCAGCTTCACGACTTGCAATTCATAAGCCGCCTTCTTGTCCTTGCTGACAAATTCGCTGGCATAGGTCGTGCGATCGCCCTTTTTCTTCCAGTCGCGGGGCTGATAGAAAAGGTCCCCATTTTCTCGATCGAAGCGACGGATCTGAACGCGACCCGAGCGTCCCGCACTTCCGGCATCGTTGCGCCGGAATGCAACGACCAGACCGCCTTCATTTTCCCCGAGCGCAAATGGGGCTGCGGGATCGACTTTCTTGCCCAGAAACAGCGACGCCGGGCCGGCAAGCGCGCCGTTCATGTTCAGCCTGTCATCGGCCACCGGGGTGAAGCTTGTCATTTCGGTGATGGTGCCGTCGACCGCCTGGGCCCCGACGACGGTCTCGAAATAGCTTTGCCGTTCGGCGTCGGACATGGCGGCGACCTTCGCCGATTGCGCCGCGGGAAGCTCGACCAGGCGCCACCCTTTGATCAGCAAGCAGTTCCGCCGGTTGGCCCGGCGCATCTGGCCCTCGACGATCGCGGCGCCGATGGCCGCGCCGATCCCGCCTCCGATACCCGCCGCAAGCGGTGAGATCGCTGGATTATACATCGCCGGATTATAGATCGGAACCGATCCGGCTGGTGTCTGAGACCCGCGCGCGATCAACCGGCAGCTTTGCCAATCGGCATCATATTCCGCCCGGCTGGCGCCGGGCTTGTTGTAAAAGCGACTGTCCTTGAGATCGCGCGCCGCATCTTCGGCTATCTCCTCGGGCGTGTCCGCGTTGGTCTCCGCCGCACGCGCCGCGACCGGCTGCGCGAACAGCGCGCCAGCCGTCAAGAGCCATATCGCCTTTTCCATATCCCCCCCAATATTCCCCCGAGCCGAAGCTCACGCCTTTTGTGATGGGATCGGTGAGCGTGGTCAATCGGTTTAATCGGCGGCGGCTATGCGGCCCGGTCACCCTTGCCGTCCGTCCTGCTCGGGCCTGCCCTACCCTTCAGCGTGAAAGGGGCGGCGGAGAAACATCCGGGACATGTGTGTCGAACCAGTCGATCAGGTCGCCCAGCACCGCGTCGCGTTCGGGCTCGTTGTAGATTTCGTGGAACAGGCCGGGATAGATTTCGAGGCGCTTGTCGGCCGAGCCGACATTGTCGAACAAATAGCGCGACCCCGCCGGGGCGGTGAGCCGGTCGGCCTCGCCGTGCTGGATCAGGATCGGCAGCTTGATCTTTGGCGCGTCGGCCTGCGCGACCGCCATCGCATCCATGAACTCCTTGCCGAGCCTTGCGCCGATCTTGCCCTCATAGACGAGCGGATCGGCCTGATAGGCGGCGACCACTTGCGGGTCGCGGCTGACGCCATTGGCATCGAGCGACAGCACGCCGAGGCGCGGGAAGAAGCGCGAGAGAAAGCGGCTGATCCAGACGGTGAAGCGCGACGGCGGTTCGGCGGGCAGGATCGCGGGACCGGACACCGCGGCCGCGACAAAAGCATTTTGGCGCTCGACAAGGAACAAGGTCGCGATCAGCCCGCCCATGCTGTGCCCGAGCAGCAGGCGCGGCGTATCGGCGTGGTTGATTTCGACGAGCGTCAGCAGCTCGGCCATGCCGTCGAGAAAGGCGGAAAAGCGCGGGACGAAACCGCCCTCGCCGTCCGAATTGCCATGGCCCCAATGGTCGACCGCATAGATGGCATAGCCTGCGTCGGTCAGCCGCTTGGCGACATATTCGTAGCGCCCGGCATGTTCGGCATAGCCGTGCGCGAGCAAGACGATCGCACGCGGGCGCCCTTTGGGCAGCCAGTGGGTGACGTGGAGCTTTGCCCCCGCGCCCGCAGATCCGGCCGGCAGGATCACCGCCCCCGCCGCCATACTCAGCGAACCGCTTTCTTCAGCGCCGCGCTGCGATGCCCGGGGCCGTCGTCGCCCGCCTTGTCGATCTTCGCCAATATGGCTTCGAGCGCACGGCTGATTGCGGTCTGGGTGCGCACCATCTCGACCTTCGGCCATGCGGTGCGTTCGCCCGTGTCGATCAGTTCGTCGATATCCTCCTGCGCGAGATCGGACAGGATCTTTGCCGGTGACCAGAATTTGGGCGGGCGGATAATGTTGATGTCGCCGGTATATTCCTGGTTGATCACCGACCGCGCCATGTTCGCGAGGCTGTTGAGCGGGGGGACCCATTCGAGCGGCTTCTGGAAGATCACCATATTCGCGTTGAGCCACGCCTTGAAGGTCGCCATCGATGCGTGCTGGATCGCCTCGATCGGCGCCATCTGCTTGCGCGTGTCGGTCGCGAAGGGCAGCGCGATCGGGTTCGCCTGGCTGACGATATGATGGTTGACCCCGTAAAGGCGTTCGAGCCGCTTGGTCGGAATGTCGTGCGTCACCGAGCCGTCGACCCAGCGCCGGTCGGGCTGATACGGGATGCGCTCGCCCTTGTCGTCGCGCGCCATCAGCATCACCGGCGGAAAGACGCCGGGCACCGCGCACGACGCGAGCACGGCTTCGCGGATCAGCACGTTCGGCGCGGTGATCGCGTTCAAAAGCCGGCCGTTCTGATGCTTTTCGGCGGGCGCGACCGAAACGTTGAGATGGCGGCCGCTGATCTCATAGGCTTCCTGAAAGGTCAGGTCGGGGATCAGGTCGGCGAGGCGTTCGCGCACCTCGTCGGGCGCGAGGCGCCTCTGTTCGGGGTCGCGAGCGGGATTGGCGAGGCGGTTGCTTTCGAGGAAGGCACCGATGTCCGCGCTCTTGCGCGTGCAGACGATGGCGGCGACGATCGACCCGCCGCTCGCGCCCGACATGATCGCGGGCAGCACGCCTTCTTCCCACAAAGCCTTCACGACACCGATATGGAAGAAGAGGAAGCTGCCCGAACCCGAGAGCAGCAGCGCCGAGCGACCGTAGCAATGCTGGGCGCGGCGGAAGAAGTCGCGCTTTTCCTCGCGGGTGATGCTGCGCGCGGCGGCGATCTTGTCGAGCGATGCGACGACCTCGGCGACATAATCCTCGACCAGCTTTTTCGTCCCGAAACGCGCCTTTTGATAGAGGCGCTCGTGCCCCATGCCGTCGATATTGCCGTGGATGCCTTCGTTGAGGACGAAGAGCAGCCCCTTGACGTCACCCGCCGCCGACAGCTTGCGCAGCTTTTCGAGCCGCGCGCGGATCGCCCTATAATCGAAATGCTTGCTTTCGTCGGCGTCGCGCCACGCCTGCAATCCCGATTTCCGGTCATGTTCGCGTGCGGCGTTGCTCCATGCGGCATAATCGGGCGCGATCACCAGATCGCGGTCGGCGCTGAGCGTCGGGGTGAAGAGCATTCGGTAATCCTGCGAGAGCATGGTTATTTTTTCGGATTCTTGCCGGTTGCGTTCGCTTTAGCAACCGGTTTCACCCTGCTCTTCGCAGCAGGTTTCTGGACGGCTTTCGGTTTCGGCTTGGGCTTGGCCACGGGTTTCGGCTCTGCCGTAGCGGCTTTGGGCTTTTCGGGCTTCGGCACCGCCGCCATCAGGTCGGCGAAACTTTCCTCGATGCATTCACGGAAAAAGGCGATGTCGGGCATCACCGCGCGTTCGGAGATGAGCGAGAAAGCGATGCGGCCGTTGTAGCTGGGGGTCGCGACGAACAGCCCCATATTGTTCGCGAGCGGCGCCATGCCGTGCTGCTGCACAAGCTGCGCGCCGGCGAGATAGAGCGGCACCTGCGCCCCCGGCACGTTCGAGATGAACAGGTTCGTGCCGCGCACCGCGAAGCGCTCGCTGGTGACGAGCCGCGCGACCGCGGCCATCGTCGCGCCGGGGATATGCTGCGACAGGTCGGTCATGATGCGCGCGCTGACGCCGGCCTTCGCCTCCTTCGCTTCGACCGTATAGTCGCGGATCGCCGCGAGCCGCGCGAGCGGATCGGCGATATCGGTGCGGATCGGCACGCTCATCGCCGACACCTGGTTTCCCGGTTTCGACGCCTTCCCGCCCTTGCCGCGCAAATTGATCGGCGCGACCGCGACGAGGCTGTCCTTCGGCAATTCCTTGTGCTTCGCGAGATATTTGCGCAGCGCCCCGCCCACGGTGGTGAGAACAACATCGTTGACCGTCGCGCCGGGCACCTTCTTGCGGATCTCGGCGACATCGGCGAGCGCCACGATGGTCGCGTCAAACATCTTGTGCGGGCCGACCGGCACGTTGAAGCGCGTTTGGGGTACGCCGGCGGTCATGCCGCCCTCGGCGATCGACCGCCTCGCCGACGAGATAATCGCGGGCGACATCTTCATCAGCGCGTTCATGAACTTGACCGGCGACTGCATCGACGCCGACCAGGCGCGCGAGATCGTTTCGGCGCTCGACGGCGCCTTGCCCAGCTCCTCGACCGGCGGCGGTTCGGCTATCGCGGGGGTGCCCTTCGCATCGATGTCGCTCATCGCGATGAAGGCATGCGCGCCCGACGCGCCATCGACCGCGGCGTGATGGACGCGGTGGAGCATCGCGAAGCTGCCCTTCGGGATGCCCGGGATGCGGTCGAGCCCCTCGATGATATAGATGTCCCAGAGCGGCCGGTTCATATCCATCGGCTTTGAGAACCAGCGCGCGACCGCGATGCAGAATTGCCGCCAGTCGCCGGGCTCGGGCAGCCGCGCGTGGCTCATATGCGCCTCGATGTCGAAATGCTCGTCCTCGACCCAATAGGGGTGATCCATGTCGAACGGCAGGCGATGCAGGCGGCGCTTGAACAAGGGCGACGTGTGAACGCGGCTTTCGACGTGGCGGATGATGTCCTTGAAGCGCACGAAGCCGCCGGGCGCGGTCGCGGGATCGTAGATATAGACCCCCATGATGTGCGTCAGATTGTTCGCGGTCTGCGTGTAGAGGAACTGGGCGTCCTGCGCGCTGAGCTGTTTGAGCATCCTATCCTCCTGAACCGGGCAACCGGTCGGCAAGCGCCACGGTCGAGAGGCGCATCGTTTCCATGACGTTGGCGAGGCCGCGCAGTTCCATCAGCAGCGCGCGGCGCGCGGTGAGGTTCGGCGGGGTCGCGTCGGTTGTCAGCCCCATATGGCGCATCAGCGACAGGCCGTTGGCGAAGAGCAGCTTGCCGATCGCCGCCTCGCTGCTGATGCGGCGCAGCAGCCAGGCCTGTTTGCCTTCGGCGAGGGCCGCGTCGAGCAACGCCTGTTCGTCGACGACGTCGCCGGGCTTCGCGCGCGCGAGCAGTTCGGCGACGACCGAATAAGCCTCGGCGAAGGGAAGCAATATCGCGTGACCGACGACCGGCTGACACCGCCGGAGGAGCTGCGCGATGCCGCGGTCGCCGCTGGCAAGCCGGCGATCCCAGACGGGATCGATGCGCGTCAGTTCGGCCTCGATCGCGGCAAGATGCTCGCCCCGCGGCGGGTAGAAGAATTCGAATTTGAACAGGTCGCGCAGCCGGTCGATCTTCGCCCAGAAGGCGGCGGTCGCATCGCCGCTGTCGCCGTCGCGCAGCTCGAACAGCGCCAGCTCAATCATCGCGCGATCGAGGAAATGATGCGCGATGATGTTGCGGTAATAGCTCGCCATCGGATGTTTGGCGGGGTCGATCGAATAGACATTCTCGCTGCCCGCCTCGTAGCGCGTCAGCAACCCGCTCGCGACGAGCGTGTCGACCGTCGCCGAGAGCGCAGCATCGTCGCCGCTTTCGAGTTCGCTGCTGAGGCGGATATCGCGCGCCCGCGCCCAGTCGGTCACCGCGCCGATCGCGCCGAGCAGTTCGGCGGCGGTCGCGCCGCGCGGCGCCATGCCGAGCAGGATCAGGCACATCACCGAGGTGACGGTCAGCGGCGTGACGCGATTGGCCTCGACCGCGACGGCAAAGGCGATTGTTTCGAGCGCGCGTTTGTCGTCGGGGGCCGGCGCGGCGTCGATCACCACCGGATTGCCGATGTCGAGCCGGATGCGGCCCGAGGGTTCCTTGAGGCTCTTCATATAGCCGAGGAACCACGACAGGCTCTCGGGCTTCTTGTTCCGGCCGGTCTGTTCGGCGGCATATTCCTCGACGTCGCGGATCAGGTCGAAGCTGGTGACGAAGGGCACGAAATGCACATCCTTCGTCCCGGTCGCATGCGCCGCGTCGAGGACATATTTCATCAGGCCATATTTGGGCGGCATCAGCTTGCCGAGGCGCGAGCGCGTGCCTTCGAACGCCCAGCTCAAGGGGAAACGCTTGGCGAGCAGCCAGGCAATATAGTGGCGCAGCACGAGCTTGTAGACCGGCTGGTCCTGAAAGCTGCGGCGGATGAAGATCATTCCCGAGCGACGGAAGAATTCGCCCATGACCGCGAAATCGAGGTTGGCGCCGCCGAAGCTGTGCAGCATCGGCAGGTCGTTCTCATAGGCAAGCCGGCTGGGTGTCGCGCCGTCGATATAGGTTTTGTGCGTGAAGAGGATCGCTGTCGGATGCTCGCGCAGGATCGAACGCAGCTTGGCAAGCTCCGTCGCGTCGATTTCCATTTCGGGCGCATAACCGCCGAACATCATGCGATCGAGCCGGGCGCGCAGGTCGAGGAACAGCGCCGAGGGCCGCGCGATCACTTCCTTCATCAGTGGCCGCGCTTCGCGGAAGAGATCGGCGACCGGGCGCCCGGTCTTCTCTGAAAGCTCGGCGAGCGCGGCGCGGAATTTGGGGCTGGTGCGCAGGCCATCGGCGACGAAACGCGGGACCTTGTAGCGCGTGCCGCGAATACCGCGCTCGGCAACGTCGAGCGCAAGCGCGGCTTGCCGCGCGACGAAGCCCGCAAATTCAGGGCTCTCGGCGCCTTCGCCATCGCCGCCGCCGGTCTGCGCGCAGAAACGGTCGCGCAGCACATCGAGCGTTGCCGCTTCACCGACCAATATCTGGGCGCGGCGACGATCACGAAGCAGGATCAACCGCGACCGCAAGGGACCCGGATGACGCGGATCGCCAAAGATCAGGTGGCGGAATTTGAGCGCGCGCTCCTTGTCGAAACCCGGAATGCGCCACGCGACGCGCAGCGGCACGATCTGCCGCGACGGCGCGCCGCCGAGCCGCGCCCGCAGCACGTCGACGGGCAGCGCATGATCGCCGTCCTCGATGTCGAGGCTCGCCCACGCCGGCTCGTCATCGCCACTCGTCGCATGAATCCAGTCGAGCAACAGACGCTGCTCGACCCCATTGCGCGCGTCGATGATATAGAGCCGGTCGGCCGCCTGCTCCGCCACGATTGGGGTGCGGGGCGTTCCGTCGGCCACCGTTCAATGACGCTCCGCCAAAGACCCGTTCGTGTCGAGCGAAGTCGAGACACCCCGAGAGCAAGCGCCGTCCCGATGGGCATCTCGACTTCGCTCGATGCGAACGGGGAGGAAATGGGCCGTCATGTCTTAGCGGCTTTCCCGACCGCCTTTTTCTTGGGAGCGATTTTCTTGGCAGGTGGCTTCTTTTTGATGGCAGGCTTCCCAGGCGCCTTCTTGGTCGCCTTTTCCGGTTTCGCCTCGGGCGCAGCCTCGGTTGCCACCGATTCCGCCACGCTCTCCTCGGGCTGGCCCAGCGTGCGCAGGAACATGTTCCGCACGTCGCGGACATGATTGTTGATCGTCCGCACGCTCCATTTCGACGTATCGACCGGCGGCAGCACGGTGACGCGCACCGTCGCGGGGCGCATCACGAACTCGTTCTTCGGCGCGACGTCGGTGGCGTTGTGAATCACGATCGGGACGATCGGCACGCCGGCCTGCATCGCCAGATGGAACGCACCCTTTTTGAACGGCTCGAGTTTCGGCGTCAGGCTGCGCGTGCCCTCGGGCGAGATGCATATCGACTTGCCTTCGACCTTGATCGCATCGACCAGCGGCTCCATTGCCTTGATCGCGCTCTTGCCGTCGGCGCGGTCGACGAAGACGGTGCCGCCCCATTCCATCAGCTTGCCGAGGATGGGGATGTCCTTGATCTCTTTCTTGCCCACCCCGCCCATGTCGCGGCGGATGAGCTTGGCGAGGATCATCACGTCCGCCTTGCTCTGATGGTTGAAGATGAAGACGCACGGGCGCGAGGACCAGAGATGCTTCTCGCCCTCGACTTCCAGCTCGACCCCGGTGATCGCGGTCGCGAAATCGCCGAACAGCCCGATCGAGAAATTCGCCGCCTCTCGCTGCGAGCGTGTCAGCGCCCAGATCGGCAGTCCCGCGGCAAAGGCGCCGACGAGCGAGCCGGTGGCGTAGATGGTGCGCGTATAATCGACCCAGCTCGGCGTCCCGCGGCTCGCGAAGCGCTGGACCGGCCAGCCATGCTCGTCGGCGATTGCCTTGAGCTTCAGGTTCGGGTTGAGCGGGCGGGGTTTGCCAACGCGTTCGAGCAGTTCGATATCGTCGTCGCTGTCCGAATAGAAAAAGCTGTTGTCGAGATCGAGGCCATATTCGGCGGCGAGTTCCTCGGCCGCGAGCACCTTGCCTTCGCCGAAACACAAGGGCCGGATGATCTCGCCGGTGAAGACGCCGTCCTCAATCTCATAGGCCGAGCATTTGATGTCGGTGATGCCAAGGTCGCGCGCGGTCGGTTCGATCTGGTAGATCGTTGCCGACGAGATGATCGCGACGCGGTGACCTTTTGCCTGGTGCGCCTCGATGATCGCGCGCGTCTCGGGATAGATTTTGCGCGCGATATGCTTTTTGTAGAGCTCTTCACCGAATTCGATAAAGCTCTCTTCCTCGACGCCCTTCATGAATTTGGCGGCGCCCGACATCAGCCCCGAAAAACCGATTGTGCCAAGGCTGTGCTGCGCGACCACCTGCGCGGTCTCGGCGATTTCCTCCATCGACATTTCGCGGCGCTGGAATTTCTCGCGCAGCATCGCGGTGGCGGAGTAGCCCGAGATGATCGTGCCGTCGAAATCGAACAGCGCGGCGATATGCGGTCCGGGTTCGGACGCCAGGACTTCTTCCAAATGCGGCTGCGGCCTCGGCACGCGCATCTCCCCACCAAGCGGCTATATTGCCGCCTTTCTCTGCACGATGGCAGTAAAGATGGCGTTTATCAATGCGCCCAATTCGTGGTCCGGGTTAGGATGCGAGGGCTGCGGCCTCGCGCGCCAGTGCTTCGATCCGCGCGGGGTCGAGCGGGCCCGACGGCACGACCCAGCTGCCGCCGACGCACAGCACCGGCCCCAGCGCGAGCCACTCGGGCGCGGTCGCGGCGCTGATCCCGCCGGTTGGGCAGAAATTGATCCCGCCGAACGGCCCCGCGAGCGCCTTCAACGCCGGGATCCCGCCGCTCGTCGCCGCGGGAAAGAATTTGAAACTGTCGAGCCCGAGGTCGAGCCCCGCCATGATGTTCGACGCATTGGCGACGCCGGGCAGGAAGGGGATACCGTTCGCCACCGCCGCTTCGCCAAGGCTGTCGGTGAGGCCCGGCGAGACGATGAATTCGGAGCCCGCATCGAGCGCGTCCTTCAGCATCCGGGGGTTGAGTACTGTCCCGGCGCCGACCACAGCGCCCGGCACCTTCTTCATCGCCGCAATGGCATCGAGCGCGGCCGGCGTGCGCATCGTCACTTCGAGCACCTTGAGCCCCCCCGCGACGAGCGCCTCGGCCATCGGCACCGCATCCTCGACGCGGTCGATGACGATCACGGGGATGACGGGCGCGAGGCGCATGATCTGGTCGATGCTTTTGTCGGTCATTTCAATTCCTTCGTCGCCCCCGCGAAGGCGGGGGCCGCTATCAGTGTTGCGCATGGTTGCCAGCGGCCCCCGCCTTCGCGGCGGCGACGAGCTAGATTACCGTTTCCATCGCCGCCAAAACCGCCGACCCGCCCTTTTCGGCTTCGTCGGCGTGATGGCGGAATAGGGCGAACAGTTCGCGACCGACGCCCAGCGCCGGCGGCGGCGCGACGGCGGGACTGCGCGCGGCCCAGATATCAGGATCGACGAGCGCGAGCACCTCGCCCTTGCGCGCGCAAACGCGGACAATGTCGCCGTCGACTAGGAAGGCGAGCGGGCCGCTGACGCCGTCGATGCCCGGCAGCGCTTCGGGCGACAGGTGGATCACCGCGGGGACCTTGCCGCTCGCGCCCGACATGCGGCCGTCGGTGAGCAGCGCGACGCGGAAGCCGCGATCCTGGAGCACACCCAATGCCGGGGTCAGCTTGTGCAGTTCGGGCATGCCATTGGCGCGCGGGCCCTGGAAGCGCACGACGACGATGACGTCGTGTTCGAGCTCGCCCGCCTTGAACGCCGCCAGCACCGCGTCCTGCGTGTCGAATATCCGGCACGGCGCCTCGATCGTCCAGCGATCCTCGGCAACCGCGCTGGTCTTGATGATCGCGCGGCCAAGGTTGCCCGCGAGCAGGCGCATCCCGCCATCGGGCGAGAAAGGCGCTGCAGCGGGGCGGAGCATGGTGTCGTCGCGGCTTGTCGCGGGCGCCGCCTGCCAGTGGAGTTCGTCGTCGACGAGCACGGGCTCCGACGCATAGTCGGCCATCGTCCCGCCGACTGTCAGCACGTCGCCGTGCAGCAAGCCAGCGCCGAGGAGTTCGCGCACGACATAGCCGATGCCGCCCGCGGCGTGGAAATTGTTCACGTCGCCCGCACCGTTCGGATAAACGCGCGCGAGCAGCGGCACCGCGTGACTGAGCTCGTCGAAATCCTGCCAGTCGATGATGATCCCCGCCGCGCGCGCGATCGCGGGCAGATGGATCGCATGGTTGGTCGACCCGCCCGTGGCGAGCAGCCCGATCGCGGCGTTGACGATCGCTTTCTCGTCGACGCAGCGCGCCAGCGGGCGATAATCGTCACCGTCCCAGCCGATCTGCGCGACGCGATGCGTCGCGGCACGCGTCAGTTCCTGGCGCAGCTTGGTGCCGGGGTTGGTGAAGGCGCTGCCGGGGACGTGCAGCCCCATCAGCTCCATCATCATCTGGTTGCTGTTCGCGGTGCCATAGAAGGTGCAGGTGCCGGCGCCATGATAGCTCGCCGCTTCGGCTTCGAGCAGTTCGTCGCGGGTCGCCTTGCCCTCGGCATAAAGCTGGCGGACGCGCTGCTTTTCCTTGTTCGCGAGCCCCGAAGGCATCGGCCCGGCGGGGATGAGGATTTGCGGCAGATGGCCGAAGCGCAGCGCGCCGATCAGCAGGCCGGGAACGATCTTGTCGCAGATGCCGAGCAGCAGCGCGCTCTCGAACATCGCGTGGCTCAGCGCGATTACCGTGCCCTGCGCGATATTATCGCGGCTGAACAGCGACAGGTCCATACCCGCCTGCCCTTGCGTCACCCCGTCGCACATTGCGGGAACGCCGCCCGCGACCTGCGCGGTCGCGCCGACTTCGCGCGCAAAAAGTTTGATCTGCTCGGGATAGCGGCCGTACGGCTGATGCGCCGAGAGCATGTCGTTATAGCTGGTGACGATGCCGATATTCATCTCGGCGCCGGACCGGATCGCGGGCTTGTCCTCGCCCGACGCGGCAAAGCCGTGTGCGAGATTGCCGCACGACAGATTGCCACGGTTGGTGCCGGCGTCGCGCTGGCGGTCCATCAGGTCGAGATAAGCGGCGCGGCGCGGGGCGCTGCGGGCGATGATGCGGTCGGTGACCGCTGCGATGGTAGGGTGGAGATCAGTCATAAAATTTCCTCGTCGCCCCCGCGAAGGCGGGGGCGGCTATCGGCGCAGCGCAGGTTGCCAGCGGCCCCTGCCTTCGCAGGGGCGACGTGTTTTCCTCAGTCATGCCAGCTCGCTCCGTCGCGTTCGATTAGCGCGATGGCGCTCGACGGGCCCCAGCTGCCCGCGGTGTAATTCTGCGGCGCCATATCGACCTCCGCCCAGGCATCGCGGATCGAATCGATCCACTGCCACTGCGCCTCGACCTCGTCGCGGCGGACGAACAAAGTCTGGTCGCCCTCGATGAAATCGAGCAGCAGCCGTTCGTACGCGATCCGCCGCCGCTCGCCGGCAAAGCTGTGCGAGAGCGAGACGTCCATCGTCACCTCTTTCAGCTTCACACCGTCGCGGTCGAGCCCGGGCTGTTTCGCCATCACCTTGACCCGGATATTTTCCTCGGGCTGCAGGTTGATGATCATGCTGTTCGCATCGAGCTTGCCCGCGCCGACGCGCGCGAAGATATTGTGCGGCACCGGCTTGAACTGGATCAGCACTTCGGACTTGCGTTGCGGCATGCGTTTGCCGGTGCGCAGGTAAAAGGGCACGCCCTTCCAGCGCCAGTTGTCGATATAGGCCTTGAGCGCGACAAAGGTTTCGGTGTTCGACGGGTTGCCGAGTTCGTCGGCATAGCCCGCGACCGCGCCGCCGTTCACCGCGCCGCTGGTGTACTGGCCCTTGACGCTGTGCGCCTTGACGTCGGCGGCGGTCATCTTGCGAAGGCTGCGCAGCAGCTTGACCTTCTCGTCGCGCACCGCGGTCGACGATACGCTTGACGGCGGCTCCATCGCGATGATCGCGAGGAGCTGGAGCATATGGTTCTGCACCATGTCCTTGAGCGCGCCGACCCCGTCATAATAGGAAACGCGGCCCTCGAGCCCGACGGTTTCGGCGACGGTGATCTGGACATGGTCGATCGCCTGCGCGTTCCACAGCGGCTCGAACAACATATTGGCAAAGCGCAGCGCCAGCAGGTTCTGCACCGTTTCCTTGCCGAGATAATGGTCGATGCGGAAGACGCGGTCTTCGGCAAAGGCATCGCCGACCTGCGCATTCACGTCGCGCGACGAGGCGAGATCGTGGCCGATCGGCTTTTCCATCGCGATGCGGCATTCGGCGCACGCGATGCCGGCGGCCTTGAGCCCCTGTGCGATCGGACCGAACATCGATGGCGGGGTCGAGAGATAGACGCCGATCGGGCGGCCCGTACGGTCGCCGAGCAGCGCAGCGAGTTCGTCATAACCCGTGCCCGCGCCGGCATCGATCGCGCAATAGTCGATGCGGTCGAGGAAGGCCGCGACACCCGCCTCGTCGATACGGTCGGCGGGCAAATGCTCGGTCAGCGCCTCGCGGACCTGCGCCTGAAACGCCGCGCGATCCATTTTCGAGCGCCCCGATCCGATGATCGTCAGCGCATCGGCGAGCAGCCCGTCGAGGTGGAGATTGTAAAGCGAGGGAAAGAGCATGCGCTGCGCCAGGTCGCCCGTCGCGCCGAACAGCACCAATGTTTCGACTTTCACGCTCACAATCGTCCCCTTGGATAACATGCAAAGAATTGGGCGATACACGAAGCGAATGCAACGCGCATACGTAGGCCGCATACGATGTCGGCACTTGGCAAATCCGACAACGCTGCCATAGGAATTCGCCATGGCCGACAGCCCTGCCCCTTATGATGTCATCGTCGTCGGCGGCGGGGTCAATGGCGCGGGTGTCGCGCGCGATGCCGCGGGGCGCGGGGCGCGCGTTCTGCTCCTCGAAGCGGGCGATCTCGCCGAGGGCACGTCGTCGAAATCGACCAAGCTGATTCACGGCGGGCTGCGTTACCTCGAACATTATGAATTCCGGCTCGTCCGCGAAGCGCTGAAGGAACGCGAAATACTGTGGGGCATCGCGCCGCACATTATCCGCCCACTGCGCTTTGTCCTGCCGCATCGGCCGGGGCTGCGGCCACGCTGGCTGCTGCGGCTCGGGCTGTTTCTCTACGACCATATCGGCGGGCGCAAGAAACTGCCCGCGACGCGCTCGATCGACCTGCGCCGTCATACCGCGGGCGGACCGCTGCAGCCGCAATATGTCCACGGCTTCGAATATTCGGACGGCTGGGCCGACGATGCGCGGCTGGTCGCGCTCAACGCGCGCGATGCCGCCGACCGCGGAGCGCGCGTTCGCACGCGGACGCGCGCCGAAATGCTGCGCTGCGAGGATGGCCTGTGGGTGGTCGACGCGCGCGACGATCAGGGCCACCAATATCGCTTCACCGGCCGGAGCGTCGTGAATGCGGCGGGCCCCGCGGTGCTCGACCTTCTCAAACGCGCCGACGCCGAACCCGACCATCAGATGCGGTTGGTGCGCGGTTCGCATATCGTCGTGCGCAAGGTCTTCGAGCATGACTATGCCTATTTCTTCCAGCTTCCCGACGGCCGCATCTTTTTCGCCATTCCTTATGAGCGCGACTTCACGCTGATCGGGACGACCGATCAGGACCATGACGGGCCGGCGAGCGAGGCGAAGGCGAGCGACGAGGAAATCGCGTACCTCTGCGAAGGCGCGAGCCTCTATTTCCGCACGCCCGTCACCCCCGCCGATGTCGTCTGGACCTATTCGGGCGTCCGACCGCTGATCGAGGATGGATCGGGCCGCCCCGAGGCGGCAACGCGCGGATACCGCATCGACCTCGACCTCGCCGAAGGTGCGCCGCTGCTCACCATCTATGGCGGCAAGATCACAAGCTATCGCCACGTCGCCGAAGCCGCGGTCGACGAGCTTGCCGATCATGTTCCGGCGCTGTCGTCCAAGCACTGGACCGCCAAGGCGCCGCTTCCCGGCGGCGATTTTCCGACGAATGGCGTGGCGGCGCTCAAGGCCGAATATAGGCTTTCCTATCCCTTCCTGACGGCGGCGACGGTCGACCGCATCACCCGCGCCTATGGCACCGATGCGCAGTCGTGGCTCGCGCAGGCCGAAGGTTGGGACGCGCTCGGCGGCGAGATCGCGCATGGGCTCAGCGTGGCGGAACTGCGCTGGATGGCGATGCGCGAATGGGCGCGCACCACCGACGATGTCCTTTGGCGGCGCAGCAAGCTGGGGCTGCATTTCACACCCGCGGAAACCGAGCGTCTTGCGGTTCATGTCGAACGCCTCGCTGCCGAAGCGCGGCAGTCCGACGTCGAATTTTTCGACGACGAGCGGACCCGCTAGATCCTGACCCTAATCCGCGCCGAACTGCTCGGCGAGCTTGGCGCGCCTTACCTTCCACGTTTCGGCGAGCACAGGCACGTCGCGGAGCGCGCGCAGGTCCGCCGGGCGATCCTTCGCCTCGCCGCCAATCAGCAACGCGAAAAGCGATGCCAGCGGCCATTCGGGATAGGGCCGCTCGACAAGGTCGAGTGCGTCGCCCGCCCGCACATGGCCGGGTTCGAGCACGCGGTAATACCAGCCCGTCCGCCGCGTCTTGACCACCTGCGCCATCACGCCCTTGGTTCCAAAGCGATGGTCGAGCTTCCAGCACGGCTGGCGCGCCTGCGTCACTTCGACGAGCGCGGTGCCGAGGCGGAAGCGGTCGCCGAGGAAGACATTCTGCTCGTCCATCCCGGCGGTCGAGATATTCTCGCCGAACGCGCCCGGTGCATCGAGTAGCGGCGCATCGTCCAGATACCCCCGCCACCAATCATAATGATCGGCGGGATAATGATGGATCGCCTTGTCGATGCCGCCATGCACCGTCCGGTCGGCCTGCTCGTCGCCGGCAAGGCCCATCGCGCCGACGGCGACCACGTCCGCCACCGGCAGCTTGCCGATGGCGCTGGGTTCGTCGCCCCGGAAGGGCTGTGACTTGCCAAGGAGGACGGCGAGAATTTCGGTATTCATACCCGCGATTGCATAGGCTCCGCCGCCGAAATGGCAATCGTCAGGCTTGCGCGAGCACCGGGGCAGCGCGCTGGGGCGATGCCAGCACGATCGCGAGGCCGGCAACCGCCATCACCGCGCCCGCAATCGACACCGCCGGAAAACCGAGGCCGAGCCCGATCACCCCGCCGCCGACCGCGGCGCCGATGGCATTGCCGAGGTTGAACGCGCCGATATTGACCGCCGAGGCGAGGTTTGGCGCGTCGGAGGCCGCCTCCATCACGCGCATCTGGAGCGGCGGGACGATGGCGAAGGTCGCGACGCCCCACAGGAAGATCGTAACCCCGGCCGCGATTGGCGAATACATTGTGACAGCAAACAGGATCAGCATCGCCGCAAGCCCGGTCAGCGAGACGATCAGGGTGCGGTCGATCGAACGGTCGGCAAAGATGCCGCCGAGCCAGTTGCCGGCGGTGAGGCCGAGGCCGTAGATCACCAGCATCGCGGTCACGAACAAGGTCCCTGCCCCCGTCGCTTCGGTCAGGATCGGTGCGATATAGGTGAAGACGGTGAACATCGCCGCCGAACCGATCGCGGTGAGCGCTAACGCGACGAGCACTTCGCGGCGCTTCAACACGCCCAGCTCGGCGAGCATATTGCCGCCCTCGACGCGCGCGATGTCGGGAAGCGCGAAACGGAGCGCGGCCATGGTGAAGAGGCCCCATATCGCGATCGCGCCGAACGCGGTGCGCCAGCCGAACGCCTCGCCGACCCACGGCGCGAGCGGCACGCCGATGACATTGGCGAGCGTCAGCCCCATGAACATCGCCGCGACCGCGCTCGCGCGCTTTTCGGGCGCGACGAGGCTCGCCGCGACAACCGATCCGACGCCGAAGAAGGCGCCGTGGTTGAGCGAGGTGATCACGCGCGCGACCATGAGCGTCGTGTAATCGCCCGCAATCGCCGACAGGAAATTGCCGAGCGTGAAGATCGCCATCAGCCCGATCAGCAGGGTGCGCCGGTTCATCCGCGCGGTGGTGAGCGTCATCAACGGCGCGCCGAGCATGACGCCCAGCGCATAGGCCGAGACGAGCAGCCCGGCGGCGGGGATCGAGACCCCCAACCCTTCGGCCATGTCGGGGAGCAAACCCATCGGGGCGAATTCGGTGATGCCGATTCCGAAGGCGCCGGTCGCCAGCGCGAGCAGGGGAAAGTTGATTTTCATGGGAGAGAGTCCAGTCAGACGAGCGGCGGGTTCAGCCGGGCAAAACCCGCCTGCTGCCGATAGGGGGTGTGCGGATAGGGCGGCAGCACGTCGCTCGCAGCGTCGAGCACCGCTACCTGGTCGGCGGTCAGCGCCCAGCCGACGGCTCCAAGATTCTGGCGCAGTTGTTCCTCATTGCGCGCGCCGATGATGACCGACGACACGGTGGGGCGCCGGAGCAGCCAGTTGAGCGCGATCTGCGGCACCGTCTTGCCGGTTTCGGCGGCGACGGCTTCGAGCGCGTCGATCACGCGGTAGAGCATCTCTTCGGCGACGGGCGGCGCGAATTGCTCGGTTTCGTGCAGGCGGCTGCCCGCGGGAATCGGGCGGTCGCGCCCGATCTTGCCGGTCAGGCGGCCCCAGCCGAGCGGGCTCCACACCAGCGCGCCGATGCCCTGATCGGCGGCGAGCGGCATCAAATCGGCCTCATAGGCGCGCCCGATCAGCGAATAATAGACCTGGTGCGCGACGAAGCGCGGCGTGCCGAGGCGGTCGGCGGCCGCCTGCGCCTTCATCAACTGCCAGCCGGGATAGTTGGAAACGCCGGCGTAGCGCAGCTTGCCCGCGGCGATCAGCGTAGCGAGCGTGCCCATCAGTTCGTCGACCGGGGTCGAGGCGTCGAACGCGTGGAGTTGCAGCAGGTCGATATGATCGGTCCCGAGCCGCCGCAGCGCATTCTCGACCGCGCGGATCAGCCGGCTGCGCGAGGCGCCCCAGTCCTGCGGCCCGTCGCCCATCGGCAGCCCGGTCTTGGTCGAGATCAGCACCGCATCGCGGCGCCCCTTGATCGCCTCGCCCAATATCTGCTCGGACGCACCGTTCGAATAGACGTCGGCGGTGTCGAACAGGGTGACCCCGGCATCGAGGCTGATGTCGATCAGGCGCCGCGCCTCGGCGGCGTCGCTCGTGCCCCACGCGCTGAACAGCGGCCCCTGGCCGCCGAACGTCCCGGTCCCGAAGCTCAACGCCGGAACGCGAAGCCCCGACGATCCCAATTGCCGATATTCCATGATCCTGCCCTTTCGATTACGTGTCGTACGCATAGATGGACTCGAGATGACAGGCGCAGTAGCGTCCACGGGAGCCAAGGATTTTTGAAATGAACGCAAAGATGGACGGTAGTGGCGATCGCGCGCGATCGATGGAGGTCTTCGCCGCTACCGTCGCGGAGGGCAGCTTTTCCGCCGCCGGCCGCTGCCTTGGCCTCACGCCGTCGGCGGTCAGCCGCACGATCGACCGGATCGAGGCGCGGCTCGGCGTGCGCCTGCTGCTACGCTCGACGCGCGCGCTGGCGCTGACCGCCGAGGGCGAGGCCTATCTGCGCGCGGCGCGGCGCATCCTCGCCGACCTCGGCGATGCCGAACAGGCGATCGCCGATCAGGGCGCCCCGCGCGGACGGCTGCGCGTCAGCGCGGCGCAGGCGCACGGGCGGCTGACCATCGTGCCCTTGCTCGGCGACTTCGTGCGCCTGCACCCGCACATCCTCGTCGACATCAGCCTTGCCGACCGGCTCGTCGACATTTCCGCCGGTCAGGCCGACGTCGCGATCCGTTTCGGTCCGCTGGCCGACAGCCCACTCACCGCGCGCAAGCTGGGCGAAAGCCGCCGCATCATCATCGCTTCGCCCGCCTATCTCGCCGCGCACGGCACGCCGCGCGTGCCCGAGGATCTGCACGGCCATAATTGCCTGAACTTCAATTTCCGCCGCGCCGAGCCGACTTGGCCCTTCCGCGACGGCGACCGCGAATTCACGTTATCGGTGCAGGGCAATATCGAGGCGAACAATGGCGAGACGCTGGGACAGCTTGCGGCGGCCGGCGTCGGCATCGCGCGCGTCGGCGCGTTCAGCATCGCCGACCAGATCGCGAGCGGCGCGCTCGTCCCGATATTGGAGGACTATAATCCGGGCGATATCGAGGCGATCCACGCGGTGTTTGCTGGCGGCGCGAACACCCCGGCGCGGGTGCGCGTATTCGTCGACTTCCTCGCCGAACGGCTCGGTCGTGCCGGTTGAGACAGGCGAGCGCGGATGCGGTACGGTGTGCCGATGAATCAGGAAATGATCGACCTTCCGGTCCGGCGACTGGGGCTTGGCAAGCCCGGCGACGCGGAGTTGACCCGCAGCATTCCGGTCGAGGCGCCGGTTTCGGTCGAGGTCGGCGGCATTGCCTATGCCGTGATGATGGCGACCCCGGCCGATCTTGAAGATTATGCGATTGGCTTTGCGCTTGGCGAGGGTCTGATCGAAACCCCGGGTCAGATCGGACGGATCGATGTGCAACCGATCGAAGGCGGTTGGGCGCTGCGCATCTGGCTACCTCCCGAACGCAACGCGCTCGCGCTCGAACGCGCGCGCAAGCGCGTGAGCGAGAGCAGCTGCGGGCTGTGCGGGATCGAGAATATCGAAGAGGTGTTGCGGCCGCTGCCGCCCGTGACCGCGCGCATCAGGGCCGATCGCACCGCCATCGCGGCGGCGATCGCGGCGCTGCACGATCATCAGCCGCTCGGCCGCGCAACGGGCGCCGTCCATGCCGCTGCCTTCTGCTCGCCCGCGGGTGCCATCCTGCTCGCGCGCGAGGATGTCGGGCGGCACAATGCGCTCGACAAGCTGATCGGGGCGCTGGCACGCGCGGGTATCGATCCCGCCTCCGGCTTTATCCTGCTGTCGGCGCGGTGCAGCTATGAGCTGGTCGAAAAGACGGTGCGCGCGGGCTGTCCGATGCTCGTCACCATCTCGGCGCCGACCAGCCTTGCCGCGACACGCGCGGTGCAGGCGGGGCTGACGCTCGTGACGCTGGCGCGGGCGGATTCGGCGCTGGTTGTCAGCGATCCGCACGGAATGATCGCATGACGACGCTCGGCGCGGTGCTCGCAGGCGGGCGGTCGAGCCGCTTCGGGTCGGACAAGGCGCTCGCGATGCTCGATGGGCGGACCTTGCTCGACCATGCGCTGGCGGCGCTGCGCCCGCATTGCGATGCGGTGATCGTTGTCGGCAGGGGCGAGATCGCCGATTGGCCGCGCGCCGACATGGGGCCGCTCGGCGGGATTGCGGGGGCGCTCATCCATGCGGCAGATCAGGGCTTCGATCGGGTGCTGACGGCGCCGGTCGATTGCGTGCGCCTACCCGCCGATCTTCGCACGATTCTCGAACCGGCGCCGGCCTTTCTCGAAACGCAGCCGGTGATCGGTCTCTGGCCGGTTGCCTCGATCGACGACCTGCGGGCCATCCTGGAGGATGGACACGACCTCGCGGTCCGGGCCTATGCCCGACGGATCGGCGCGCGAGCGGTCTCCAGCGATTTCGTGCCGCCGAACATCAACAGCGCCGCCGACCTCGACCGGCTGGCGGGGTCATGATCCGCCGATGGCGTTCACGGTGAACGCCAAAATGCCCATGTTGAAGACAAATGCCGCCATGCAGTGGCCGAGCACGACGCGCCGCATATGCGCGCCCGATATGGTGACGTCCGACGTCTGGAAGGTCATGCCGAGCGTGAAGGCGAAATAGAGGAAGTCCCAATATCCGGGCTCATGCACGCCCGGAACCTCGATCCCGCACTGATCGCGCCCGTCCTTCTGCAGATAGTAGAGATGCGCATAGTGGAGCGTGAACACGATGTTCGCGAACAGCCACGCCAGCGCGAGCGTTGCGATGATCAGGAGGACGTCGCAGCGGCCCAGCTTGCCCGGGCTCGCGATCAGTGTCCCGACCGCAAACAATATGACGAGCGAGAGCAGCACGGTGATCGCGAGCAGGCCGATGCGGTTCGCGTCATTAAATTCGGCGCGGCGGCGCATCTGGTCGGCGTCGGCGCGGAAGAGCGGCATCACGGTGCAAAGAAAGACGAAGGCGGCGACGTCGAAGCCGATCAGGAACGCGGCGCGCGGATCGATGTCCAACGCTAGCGCCGCGCCCATCGCGGCGAGCAGCACGAACGGAAAGATCAGGAAACGGACGGGCGCGATATGTTTGCCGACGGGCATCGGCGGCGTCAGTCCGCGGCCCGGACGACGCGCACCGGGATCGATTTCGCCGCCGGACAGCCGCTCGTCCTGTCGTAATGGGCCAGCGGCAGCAGCGGGTTGAGCTCGGGATAATAGCCCGCGACCGAGCCGCGCGACATCGGATAGTCGAGGATCGTCAGCCCCCCTACCCGGCGCACGACGCCGTCGGCGCTGATCGTTTCGAGCGCGACCTTCGTTCCCGCCTCGAGCCCGCGGGCCGCGATGTCGTCGGCGTTCATGAACAGGACCATGCGGTCGTTATACACGCCGCGATAACGATCATTGTAGCTGTAGATCGTCGTGTTGAACTGGTCGTGCGAGCGGACGGTCGCAAGGCGCAGCATGTCGGGATCGTCGACCGCCGCATTGACCGCAAGCCCCGGCAGCACGAGGAAATTGGCCTTGCCGTTCGGCGTCGCCCACACGCGGCGGCGCGGCGGGATATCGAGGTGAAAACCCATCGGCGCCTTGATGCGCTCCGAAAAACCCTCGTAGAGCGCGGGATAGACCGCGGCGATCTTGTCGCGGATCAGGCCATAATCGTCGATATAGCTGGCCCAGCCGGTCTTGCTGTCCGGAAGCGTCGCCATTGCCATGCGGCAGACGATCTCGGTCTCGGGCATCAGGTCGGCGCTCGCAGGTTCGAGCACGCCGCGCGAGGCGGTGACGTTCGACATCGAATCCTCGATCGTCACGAACTGCTCGCCTGCCGCGGTTTCGATCCGCTCGGAGCGCGCGATAACGGGCAGGATCAGCGCGTCGCGGCCGTGGACGAGGTGCCCGCGGTTCAGCTTGGTCGCGATCCCGACGGTCAGGTCCAATTTTCGCATCGCGTCGTAAGCGCGGCCGGTGTCGGGCACCGCGCGTACGAAATTGCCGCCGAGGCCGATGAAGACCTTGGCGGTGCCCGCCATCATCGCCTCGACCGATTCGATGCTATGATGGCCCTCGCCGCGCGGGGGTTCGAAACCGAAGACATCGCGCACCTTGTCGAGATAGGCCTGGCCCGGTTTCTCGTCGATCCCGACGGTGCGGTCGCCCTGGACGTTCGAATGGCCGCGGATCGGCGAGATACCCGCGCCCGGTTTTCCGTAATTGCCCTTGAGGAGCAGCAGGTTCGCGATCTGCTGGACGAGCTGCGATCCCTGCTGATGCTGGGTCACCCCCATGCCGTAGCAGATGATCGTCGCGTCCGATCGGATGTAGATTTCGGCGCAGCGGCGGATCTGCGCCTCGTCGATCCCCGCCGCGGCCACAAGGTCGGGCCATGTCTGCGCCTCGATATCGGCCTTCAGCGTTGCGAAACCCGACGTATGTTCGGCGATGAAGTCGTGATCGAGCACAGTTTCGCCCGCGGCCTCGCGCTCGAACATCACCTTCATCATGCCCTTGAGGAGCGCGAGATCGCCGCCGATCCGGATATGCACGAATTCGCTGCTGACCTCGGTCGAGCCGAAGGTCGCCATCTGGACGATGTCCTGCGGCTCGGTGAATTTGATCAGCGCGCGCTCGGGCATTGGGTTGACCGCGACGATCGGGACCCCGCGCTTGCGCGCCTCGACCAGCGGGGTCATCATCCGCGGCGCGTTGGTCCCCGCGTTATGCCCGATCAGGAAGATCGCCTCGGCGTGCTCGAAATCGTCGAGGATCACCGTGCCCTTGCCGACCCCGATCGAGTGCGGCAGCCCGCGGCTCGTCGGTTCGTGGCACATGTTCGAACAGTCGGGGAAATTGTTGGTGCCAAATTCGCGCACGAAGATCGAATAGAGGAACGCTGTCTCGTTCGCGGTGCGGCCCGAGGTGTAGAATTCGGCCTCGTGCGGGCTGGCGAGCGCGCGCAAATGTCGGCCGATCAGCGCGAAGGCATCGTCCCAGCGCACCGGCACATAATGGTCGGTCGCGGCGTCGTAGCGCATCGGCTCGGTCAGCCGCCCCTGCATTTCGAGCCAATAGTCCGACTGCTCCATCAGGTCGGTCACGCTGTGCTGCGCAAAAAATTCGCGCGTCACGCGGAATTTCGTCGCCTCGTGCGCGAGCGCTTTCGCGCCATTTTCGCAGAACTCGAGCTTCTTGGTGCAGCTGGCGTCGGGAAAGGCGCAGCTCGGGCATTTGAAACCGCCCGGCTGGTTCATCGACAGCAGCGCGCGCGATCCCTTGGTGACGACGCTTTGTTCGAGCAGCACCTTCGCGGTCGCGGCCGCTGCGCCCCAGCCGCCGGCGGGGCTGTTGTAGGATTTGTACCGGGGTTTATCGTCAGCCATCGCCGCCCGATTAAAGCATAGCGACCCCGGCATATCCATCGCTCTTTGAATGCGCCCGTCGCCGTTTTTATCGCGTCAAAGTCATCCATCGTCTCACGCCATTGCGGCCGACAATTCAGCGGCGAGCGCCGCGACGAGATCGGCGGCCGGCATGGCGCGGACAAACGGCGCGCCCTGCCCGGCCCATTGCGCGCCATATCCATATTCGCCGCGCGCCTTGGCGGCGGCGTTCAGCGCTTTGCCGAGGTCATAGGCGATCGGATAGGCCGGAATATCGGCGGGCGCGATGTCGGCATCGAGCGCTGCGAAGTTGTTCGCCAATATCCGTGCCGGACGCCCCGACACCGCGCGCACCATCGCTGTTTTATACGCCGCGTCGCTGGCAAGCGCCGCGCGGTATCCCGCATCGGCAAGGCTCTCGTCGCTGGCGAGAAAGGCGGTGCCAAGCTGCGCCGCCGCGGCGCCGAGCCGCAGCGCCGCCGCGATACCCGCGCCGTCCATGATACCGCCCGCCGCGATCACCGGCAGATGGACCGCGCCAACGAGCTGGCGAACCAGCGCCGCCGTTCCGAGCCGATCATCGGGCGCGTCGAGGTCGAAGACGCCGCGATGACCGCCCGCTTCCCACCCCTGCGCAACCACCGCGTCGACGCCGGCGGCCGCTATGGCCCGGGCCTCGGCCAGATTTGTCGCGGAGGCAAACAGGACGATACCGGCATCACGCAGCGCACCGATCGCCTCCGCTGGCGGCAGGCCGAAATGGAAGCTCACAACCGCGGGCCGTTCGGCAACGAGCATTCGCAGCATCGCGTCGTCGGTGACGAAGCTCTGATAGATTTCGGAAAGATGGTCGGGCGGCGCGGCGCCATATTGGCCGAACAGGTCGCGAAATCGGTCGATCCACGCGCGTTCGACACTGCCGTTTGCGACCGCCGGGCGATGGCAGAAGAGATTGAGGTTGAAGGGCCGCCGGGTCCGCTCACGAACTGCAGCGATCATCGCCCGCGCCCCGCCCGCGTCGGTCGCGCCGACGGCGATCGAACCGAGTGCGCCGGCTTCGCTGACCGCGGCGGCCATGGCGGGCGACGAGACACCCGCCATCGGCGCCTGGATGATCGGCAATTCGATGCCAAGCAGCTGATGTAGAAGGCGGGTGGTCATCATCGTCTCCGAGGTCGAGCGAATCTGATCGGCGGCGCGCGCAAACAGCAATGGCGCGCCCGGCAGGATTCGAACCTGCGACCACCCGCTTAGAAGGCGGGTGCTCTATCCAGCTGAGCTACGGGCGCGCATAGGCTCTTGCGTCGCGCCGCGAATAGCGTGGTTTGCGTAGGCTGCAAAGCGGGTTAAGCAGCGGCCGATGATCGATTCCGACACCCCGCCCGCCAAACCCGCCCATGTCAGCGCCGCGAGCATCCGGCATTTTCGCTATTATGACCTCGTCATGGCGGCCTTCGTTGCGGTCCTGCTGCTCAGCAACATCATCGGTGCGTCGAAATTGTCGATGGTCGGCGGGTTCACCTTTGGCGCCGGCATCCTGTTCTTCCCGGTCAGCTATGTGATCGGCGACGTGTTGACCGAAGTCTATGGCTATGCGCGCGCGCGTCGCGTCATCTGGACGGGGTTCGGCGCGCTGCTGTTCATGGCGGTGATGAGCTGGATCGTGCTCGCGATGCCGCCCGCACAGGACTGGTGGTGCAGCGGCGCCGACGCGCTGACGCTCAAGGCGGGCGAAGCCGGCGGGACAGGCGCGGTGTGTCAGGCAAGCTACGAAAGCGTGTTCGGCAGCGCGTGGCGTATCGTCCTCGCCTCGATGGCGGCTTTCTGGGCCGGCGAATTCGTGAACTCCTATGTCCTTGCGCGGATGAAGCTGGCGACGGGCGGGCGTTTCCTGTGGATGCGCACGATCGGGTCGACTGTCGTCGGACAGGGTATCGACAGCCTGATCTTCTATCCGATCGCCTTCCTCGGCATCTGGGAAACCGAGCAGGTGCTGCTCGTTCTGACCACGAACTGGGCGATGAAGGTCGCATGGGAAGCGGCATTGACCCCGGCAACCTATCTGGTGGTGGGGGCGTTGAAGCGGCGCGAAGGTGTCGATGTGTTCGACGAAGGCACCGATTTCAATCCGTTCGGCGCCAAGGTTTGACTGCATGACTTTAATCGAGATCGCCTCGCTGTTCGAGGCGCGAAAAGTGTCGGTCATCGACGCGACGGGCCTCGATAAGGATGCCTTGCACATTTATTTCGGGCTGGCCGTGTTTCTTGCGGTGCGGCTTGTCTGGCGCTGGCGCGGCGGATGGGTGGCCGCGTGGCTTGTGGTCCTCGCCATGGCGTGCGGCGGCGAATGGCTCGACGTGACGGCCGAACTCAGCCGCTCGGCGATCCAGCCCGATGCGGCGCATTGGCACGATATCTGGAATACGATGTTCTGGCCGACGGTCTTGCTGCTGTTCGGGCGGTGGCTGGAGCCCGGCGTCAAAACCGCTGCGATCGCCGCGTACAGCGACGACGCACCGGTAACCTCTTACGGGAAAGCGGACGCAGGCTTTGCCGGCGAAGCGCCCTTGCGCTCAGGCGAGCACGCCGAGCGCCGCCTCGAACAGGCGTAGCCCGTCGGTGCCGCCGTGCGCGCGGTCGATCGCGCGTTCGGGATGCGGCATCATGCCCAGCACATTGCCCGCGTCGCTCAGCACGCCCGCGATGTCGCGCGCCGAGCCGTTGACGGCATCGGCGTAGCGGAAGGCGACGCGCCCCTCGCCCTCGATCCGGTCGAGCGTTTCGGCGTCGGCGAAATAATTGCCGTCGTGGTGCGCGACCGGCACGTTGATCGTCTCACCCGCATTATAGCTCGCGGTGAACAGCGACTGGCTGTTCTCGACCTTGAGCGGCACGGTGCGGCAGACGAAGTTGAGCCCCGCGTTGCGCATCAGCGCGCCCGGCAGCAGCAGCGCCTCGGTCAGCACCTGAAATCCATTGCACACGCCAAGCACCGGCACGCCGCGCGCTGCGGCATCGGCGACGCTGCGCAGGATCGGCGAGCGCGCGGCCATCGCGCCCGAGCGCAGATAATCGCCATAGGAAAAGCCGCCAGGCAGCGCGATGAAATCGGTGCCGTCGGGCAGCTCGGTCTCGCGGTGCCACACCATCGCGGGCGCACGGCCGGTGACCTGTTCCAGCGCGACCGCCATGTCGCGATCGCAGTTGGAGCCCGGAAAGACGATGACGGCGGTCTTCATGGCTTGGGTTCCCTTTACGGACGTTCGATGCGGTAGTTTTCGATCACCGTGTTGGCGAGCAGCTTGGCGCACATCGCGTCGAGGTCGGCGTCGCTCGTACCGTCGGCGACATCCAGCTCGATGAAACGGCCGGCGCGGACGTCCGCCACACCGCCGAAACCGAGGCCCTCGAGCGCATGATGGATCGCCTTGCCCTGCGGATCGAGCACCCCCGGCTTGAGCGTCACATAGACATTCACTTTCATGGGGGCGGACCTTTGCTTTTGGCGGGCGGGGAAGATGGGCGCGCCTATGCCCGCGAATCACTTTGGGGGCAAGGGGCGGCGGGCCGCCCGGCACCCGAAAAATGCCGCTGTTCGGATTGCGAACCAGTCGCATTTTCCTGTTGCGAATCGCTCGCACTATCCCTACATCACTCTTGTTGAGAAGGATTCGCACATGGTCGTCTGTGTCTGCAACGCAATAAGAGAAAGCCAGCTGCGCGATGTCGCACGCGATGGCCAATTGCGGTGCGCCAAGGCCGCCTATGCGCAACTGGGTCGCAAACCCAAGTGCGGACAGTGCCTGCCATTCGCTCGCAATATCATCAGCGACGTCGTCGCGACCGCCTGATTTTTCTTGGTTTTCCGCCATTTTTGACCTTGGCCTGATGGGGCCGGGGCGCGTATAATGCGCCCACTCCATTCCAAGACAAAATGACAGGATAGACACCATGAAGGGCGACGAAAAAGTCATCGATTTCCTCAACGAGGCGCTCAAGAACGAGCTGACCGCGATCAACCAATATTGGCTGCATTATCGCATGCTCGACAATTGGGGCGTCGCGCGCCTCGCCGCGTTCGAGCGCGAAGAGTCGATCGACGAGATGAAGCATGCCGACAAGCTGGCCGATCGCGTCCTTTTCCTCGGCGGCCTCCCCAATTTCCAGATGCTCGGCCGGCTGCGCGTGGGTGAGACGGTCGAGGAGATCCTCAAGGCCGACCTCGCGCTCGAAGAAGAGGCGATCCCGCTGCTCAAGGATGCGATCGCGCATTCGGAAAGCGTGCGCGACTATGTCAGCCGCGACCTGTTTGCCGACATCCTCGAAAGCGAGGAGCATCATGTCGACGAGTTGGAAAAGCAGTTCGAGATGATCGAGCGCATGGGGATCGAAAATTATATCCAGCTCCAGTCGAAGCCTGCCGGCGACGATTGAGGCCGCCTTCGTCATTCCCGCGAAAACGGGAATCCGGCTGGCCACGCTTTCTTCGATTCTCGACAAATGCGTCGAAGCGCGAAGGAAGAAGCGGGATTCCCACCTGCGCGGGGATGATGAAACGGGATAAAACAGCAGTTTTCAGGGGCGCTTTCGGGCGCCTCTTTTTTTACTTGTATTTGCGAATAATTCTCAATAGCAAGGTCAGGCAGTCCCCTCCTGCCGGCCGCTGCAACTTAAAGCTGCGCTTTAAAGCGGCCGGCATCTTTTTCGAAAACGGGAACGGACGGACTGCATGGGCCGGGAGAAACGAACCTCATGCAAAGCAGCGAGCTGATCCGCCAATTGTCCGAGCAGCCGCTGGTGCGCGATTTTTCGGTCGAAGCGGCGCAGGCGGTCCTCGCCCTGCGATACTGCATCCTTTGCCGCCGCAGCGAACGCGACCCGATGCCCGAACTCGAACGGCGCTGGGGCAATATCCTCGCCGCGCGGCGCTATCGGCTGGTGGTCGAGGCGATCGGCCATGTCTGGCCCGAACCCTTTGCCGTCGCCCCACCCTGCTGCCCGCGCGTCAGTTTCGACGAGGCGTTGCTCGCCGCGATCGTCGGCACCGCATCGCGCGGGGACCGCGTCCATTTCGACTGGCTGACCGCGGAGATGCTCGGCAGCGACGCGCGCGAGATGCTGTTCGTCGCGCTCGAGAATTTCATCCGGGCGCGGGCGCCGGGGCGCGTCTAGACTGCGATAATGGCCGAAGTCGAGGGTTCGCTCACCGGCCGCCGTGGAATGAACTTGGGATAGCGCAGGACGAGCAATTCCCAAGGCAGGCGGAAGCACACCGACTGGCTTTTGGGCGATCTGACTTCCACCGCAAAATGCAGCCCCGATTCATTGAGCATGATTTCGGTTTCCACAGACGTGATCTTGTCGGTCCAGCCACCGCTTCCGGGATAGTCCAGGCTGCCGACAGAATCTCCTTCGGCCGATAGCCGTACCGTCGGCGAATTTTTGGTCGCGAACCAGATCGAATCCATTGTCAGGCCATTGATGTGAATTCTTGGCCAGTGGGGATGATTGTCGGAGGTCAGAAAGCCGGCGGCAGTTCGCGAAGGCTGCGAGCATTCGGTGATGGAAAGATAGCTCAAACCCTTGGCTTCGTAGAAATTGAACCAGCGGCCTTCACCAAGCCCGAGCTGCGTTCCAGCGCCGACGGGGGCATTGGCAATATTCAAGGCGGAGAGGGGCGACGGATCGACCAGCATGGCGGGCATGACCGCCGCATCGGGCAGTGGCAAGCCGTACGGGCCGAAGCAGGCGATCCGCGTCGCGGGGTTGATCGTAAAATGGACTTCGACGCGCGCGCCATCCTGAGCACTCCAGTAGTTGGACGCGTCCTTGTCCCAGCCTTGCAGATGCAGGGCATGCAGGGCGGCGGACAATTTAACGGCGACGCAGCCATCATCCTCATCAATGTCGATGGTCCAGTCCGACAGCGGTTGCGTCCGTCGACGGTCCATACGGGTTGTATCGGCAAGGACACCGGTCTGATGCGCAAATTTCGCCGAGACCGGTGCCCTGACGCCCACCCCAAGCGCATGTTCAATCATGGCGGCAAGCGCGTCCGGAAGCAGAAGTTCGGATCCGAAAGCCTCGGCCCGCAGAAATCCAGAGCTGTCGCGCGACGCGCGGCAACGCGCGATCCGCATGCTGCCAAAGGCGCGCGATATGCTAACGCGCTCGGCCGCCAACGCCGCGAAATGCCCCTCGTCGTCGGCAGGATGGAAAAGAACGCCATGGCCGACCAGGGCACCATCCAGCGCAACATCGACGTCAACGATGTGCAGGCCCTCGCGGACACCACCCTCCGCCGCTCCCCATGGTCCAATCCTGCTCATTCAACGCGCCCTATCAGCCATTCCTTGCCGCCACCTTACGAAAGATGGAGGCGGCAGGATCGGGCACGTCCCGCGCCCGCATTATTTCCCCGCCTTGTCGCTCACCGCCTTGATCACCAGCGCCTTGTCGTCGACCAGATAGCGCTTCGCGAGCGCCTGCAACTCGGCCGGCGTCGCGGCCTCGACCGCGCCGATGCCCTTGCGGCTGCGGTCGAGGCGGTCGGCGTGGCTCGCGGCTTCGGCGACATAGTTCAGCCAATAGCTGTTCTCGCGCCGCGATTTCACCATCGCTTCGAGCAGCGGCCTCCGCGCGCGGTCGAGCAGGTCGGCGTCAATGGGCTTGTCGCGCAATTCCTTCGCGATCGCGAAAATCGCGGCGCGGGTCGTTGCGAGATCCTTATAGTCGACGTTGCTCGCCGCGAAGAGATGGCCGTAGCCGGGGAATTCGTCCGACAGGCTCGCCGCCGCGCCGGGGCTGTAGCTTTCGCCGAGCTTTTCGCGCAGCTCCTCGGTCAGCATCAGCTGCATCGCGCGCGACAGCAGGGTGAGCTGCATCGCCTCGGCGAGGTCGCTGTCGTCGCGCGCCGGCCAATAGACGCGCAGCTCAGCCTGTTCGGCGGGCCCCTTGTGGATCAGCGTACGCTCGCTGCGGTCGGTCGCGAACTGGCGGATGCGCGCATCGGTGCGTGGATCGAACGCCGCCCGCCGCTCGGGCAGCGCCCCGAACGTCGCCGCAATCGCATCGATCGCCGACTGTTCGCCGATATCGCCGACGACGCCGATCTCGATCGCGCCATGCGCAAAGCTGTCGGCGATCGCGGGCTTCAGCTGCGCCCAGTCGAGCGCCATGACCTTTTCGAGCGGCGGGGTCTGCGAGCGCGGGTCGTTGTTGGCGAGGATGCCGCCGACGTCGCGGCCGAGCACCGCCGCGGGGGTCGCGTCGTTCGCGGCATATTGTTGCGGCAGGACGCGGCGGATCAACGCAAGACCATCGGGGCGATAGCCGGGATGCGTGAGGAACGCCGCCATCAGCTTGGCCTGCAGCGCGAAATCCTCGGGCGAGGTCAGCGCCGACCCGCCGAACGCGTCGGTGGAGTTGCCGAACACCGGGCTGATCGTCTTGCCCGCGAGGATCGAACGCAGATCGTCGAGGCTGTGCGCTTCGAGGCCACCCAACATCAGTGAACCGGCGAGCGACACCTTGGTCGGATCATCGCGCGTCGCGAGCAGGTTGCCGCCATCGACGCGCAGCGACAGCATGACCTTGTCCTTCTGGAAATCGGTCGTCTTGATGTTGAGCATGACGTTGTTGGCGAAGCGAATGCGGCGGATGCCTAGGTCGTCGATGCGTTCGTCGCTGACAATTTTGCCGGGCGTGCCGAAACTGTCGTATGCGAAGGCGGCATTCGCGGCCTCGGTCGGTGCGGCGACGGCGACCTGCGTCGACGCACGCAGCGCCGCGAGGACCGCGTCAGGGCCACCCTCGACCGGTTTTTTCGCCGTCACGCGCGCGAGCGGCGCGCTGAGCCCTGCCATGCGCTTCTGGAACGCCGCTGTGACCGCCGCGGCGGTCAGCGACGGCGCCGCGGCCTCGAATAGCCCCTGCGAGGTTTCGGGCCGGACGAGGACGAAATCGCCATCGGCAGCCAAGATCAGCGCGTCGGCAAGCCCTTCGCTGCGCCGCGTCGTCACCCCGGCAACGGCGTTCTTGAGCGCGGTGCGGCGGTTCGCGAGCTGTTCGTCGACTTCGGCCTGAGTGAAGCCATGTTCGACGGCGCGCCGCTGTTCCTGTTCGGCGAGCGCGAGCGCTTCTTTCCACGCGCCTTCCTTGGCGACCGCGCCGACGGTGATCTGGTCGAATTTCTTCCAACCCTCGGCGTCGCTGAAATAGCCGGTCAGGATCGGCGAATCTTCGTTGAGCGCGATCTTCGCGAGCCGGCGGCTGACGATCGCCTCGCCGACATCCTCGGCGAGCTTGCGCGCGCGTTTCGCCTTGGTGTCGGGCTCGTCCACCCACGGCTTGAAGCTCGCGATCGTCACCGAATCCTGGATCGCCGGATCGACGAAATCGTCGGCCGCGGCGGCGCGCTGGTAATCGACATTGCCGATTTCGGGGTCGGCGCCTGCGGGACCGACGCCCTTCCAGTCGGCAAAGCGCGCCTTGATCTTCGCCTCGACCGCCGCGGGGTCGAAATCGCCGACCATCACCAGCGTTGCGCGTTCGGGACGGTAATAGCGGTCGTAGAGATCGCGGAGCCGCGACGCGGGCGCGGTCCTGATCACCTCCTCGGTGCCGACCGGGATGCGGTTCGCGACATTCATCCCCTTCATCTGGAAATCGAGCTGGTCGATCAGGCTTCGCAGCTGATAGGTGTCGCGCGCGCGGCGTTCGGACAGGATGATGCCGCGCTCGCGGTCGACCGCGGCGGGATCGATGGTCAGATTGCCGCCCGTCTCGCGCATCAGCATCAGCCCGGTGTCGATCAGATCGTCCGACGCGTTCGGCAGGTCGAGCTTGTAGATCGTCTCGTCGAAGCCGGTCGAGGCATTGGTGTCGGCGCCGAAGGCGAGACCCTTGCGCTCGAGCAGCTTGATCATCTCGCCCTCGGGCACATTGGTCGATCCGTTGAACGCCATATGTTCGAGGAAATGCGCGAGGCCGCGCTGGTCTTCGGCCTCGGCAAAGCTGCCGACGGCGAAGCGCATGCGCAGGACGACGCTATCCTTGGGCGTGCTGTTTTTCAGCAGCGCATATTTCATCCCGTTGGGGAGCACGCCGAAGACGATATTCGGATCGACCGGCACATCGCTCGCCGCGAAGTTCCACGCCTTCGCCGCTTCGCTCTGCGGATTGACCGCCGCGGATGCGGCAGCCTTTGCGGGCGCTTCCCTGGCCCAGGCGGGCGCGGTGCTGGCGATGAGGAAGACGAGGGGCGACAGCGCGGTCGAGGCGCGCCGGACAAGGGATTTGGTCATGGAGCATGATGTGGCCACCGCCCGTCGGGTGGTCAAGCCAGTGTTACGCGACCCGGCCGATGCTTTCGACAGGCGACGTCTTCTCGCGATCGGCGGCTTTTGCCGCGTAGAGCGCGCGGTCGGCGACCTCGAGCAATTTGCGCGCGCTGTCGCCGTGCTCGGGCCAGCTGGCGGTGCCGATGCCAGCGCCGACACCGATCGAGCGGCCGCCGATGCGGTAGGGCGCGGCGAGCGCGGCGAGAACATGGTCGGCAAGCGAGGTCTTGAGCAGGATCGACCCGGCGGGCACGAGGATCGCGAATTCGTCGCCGCCCTGCCGCGCGACCACCGCATGATCGCCGCACGCGCGGCGCAGACGCTCGGCGAGCTCGCACAAGACGCCGTCGCCGATCGCATGGCCGTGCTGGTCGTTGATCGGTTTGAAGCCGTTGAGATCGAGCAGCGCGATGGCGAACGGGTTGGCCGCGTCGCCCTTCGCAATCTCTTCGTCAAGCCGCATGTCGAACTCGCGGCGATTGGCGAGGCCGGTCAGCGGATCGGTGTGCGCCAGGTCGCGCATCTGGTGCTGAAGCTGGAGCAGGTCGATCAGCTGGTCGTGCTGCTGGAGGATCATGCGCAAGAGGAAGATCGTCGCGACGACCAGGCTGGTGCCCGCGGCGATTTCGGGCGGATTGCCCGATGTCAGCATCAGGAACGAGATCGGCACCAGCCCGATCAGCAGGTTGATGAAGGTCGCGAGGCGGATCGACGACAGGCAATAGGCGGTCGCGAGCGAGCCCATCGCCATGATCATCGCATAATAGCTATGCGTCGAGGGCGGCGCGGCGAGCCAGTTGATCACCGTCCAGCTGCTGCACATCGCGCCCGTCGTCCCAGACAGCCACATCGATTCTTTGATCATCCGCCGTGCGCGGCGCAGGCTCATCCGCCGGCCGCGATTGTGCATCAGAAAAACGAAGCCGAGCAGGCCGATGAGCGCCAGCGTGACCGGAAAGCCGATGCGGACGATCGGATGGACCGTCTGCACCCCGGCATAGATGGCGGTCGGCGTTGTCGCCGCCAGCATCAGGAAAAGCATCGGGGTCAGCGTTTCGACGCGATTGGCGCGCAGCAAGGCGACGTCGTCCCGAATCGCGTCCGGAATCGGCGGAAAGAAGCGCGTGCGCAGCCAGTGATAGACCCCCGTCATAACGGCGGGATAGCAAGCGCGAGTAAAGCAGGGGTTAAGGAATGAAAGCCTGTCTTATCACAAAGCTAAGTGGCGCCCGCGGGGAAATGGCTTGCGAAATATTAACCATGTTCAGGGACAAGCCCGGCCACTTGTTTCGCGCCCGAAAGGAGCCACGCCATGTCTTATCCGACGCCGCAGCCGACCGCATCCAATCCCGCGCCGGCCGCGCCGATGCCGCCGGCCGATCCCACGCTGCCGCAGGATGACACGTCCGCGCAGCAGGCCGCACGCGCGGCGCAGCTGACCGCGACGCAGGCCGTTTATACATGGACGACCGACGTCCCGACCCTGCCCGGCGTGCCGCTGGCGACCAGCGTGCCGAAAAATGACGAGCCGACGATCGCCTGGTTCGTGATCCTGATCGGCGTCGGGCTGGGCATCGTGCGCAATGCGCTGACGGTGAAGCTCGGCGGCGTCGACAAGGGCGAACTCGATAGCCCGCGCGCCGAATATGAGGCCGCACTCGCCGAATGCGATGCGATCGAAGCCTCGGCGGCGAAGATTGCGGTCGAACATGGCGTGCATACCGGCGGCAATATTTTCGAACGCGTCGTGGGCGATGTCGAAAACGCCGTCGCCGCCGCCGAGCGCGACGCGCATGTCGCGCTGCTTCAGGGTTACAAGGACCGGCTCGAAGAGCTGATGAAGGTCGAGGACGCCGACGGGCTCGGCAGCAAGACGCCGCGGAGCATCGAGGCGTATCGCGCGCTATTCGCCACGCTGCCCGTTCCGGGCGTCAGCTATATGTTCCAGGATGACAGCGAGTTCGCGCGGCTGCGCGTGCAGGGTCCGAACTGCATGCTGATCACCGCGGTCGGCGATGCGCTGCCCGCCAATTTCCCGCTGAGCGCCGCCAAATATAGTGCGGTGGTGAATGGCGACACGCTGGGCAGCGCGCTCGCAGATGGGCGGCTGTTCCTGCTCGATTACAAGCCGCTCGAGGTGCTCGATCCCGGCACCTATGGCACCCAAGCCAAATACGCCTGGCAACCGATCGCGCTCTTCGCGGTGCCGCCGGGCGGATCGTCGCTGATCCCCGTCGCGATCCAGTGCGGGCAGGATCCGGCCGACACTCCGATCTTCACCCCCTCGCCCGTCGCCGACAAGATCTGGGGATGGGAAATGGCGAAGTTCGCCGTGCAGGTCGCCGACGGCAATTATCACGAGCTGTTCGCGCACCTTGCGCGCACGCATCTGGTGATCGAGGCGTTCGCGGTCGCAACGCATCGTCATCTGGCCGAAATCCATCCGATCTGGGCGCTGCTCGTCCCGCATTTCGAGGGCACCTTGTTCATCAACGAACAGGCAGCAACCTCGCTCATCGCGGCCGGCGGCCCGATCGACCATATTTTCGCTGGCACGATCACGTCGAGCCAGCTCGCCGCGGTCGACGCGCGGCTGGCGTTCGATTTCTATGGCAAGATGCCGCATGCCGACTTTTCCGCGCGCGGGGTCGGGGTGGATTCGGCGCTCGCCGATTATCCGTACCGCGACGATGCGCTGCTTGTGTGGGACGCGATCCGCGAATGGGCGCGGCAATATGTCGACCTTTATTATGCGCACGATACCGATGTCGTCGCCGACACCGAGCTTGCCGCCTGGGCGGCGTGCCTTGCGGGCGAGGCGAAGATCAAAGGCTTCGGGCCGGTGACGACGCGCGCGCAGCTCGCCGAAATCTGCACGATGGTGATGTTCACCGCGAGCGGGCAGCATGCCGCGGTCAATTTCCCGCAAAAGGACATCATGGCCTTTGCCCCCGCGGTCACCGGCGCGGGCTGGCAGGCGGCACCGAACGGTCAGCGCGGGCATGACAAGGCGGGCTGGCTCGCGATGATGCCGCCGATGGCGCTCGCGCTCGAACAATTGAATGTGCTCGAACTGCTGGGATCGGTCCATTACCGCCCGCTCGGCGATTACCGCAGCAACGCCTTTCCCTATCCTTTGTGGTTCCAGGATCCGCGCGTGACGGGGGCTGAAGGGCCGCTCGCCTGGTTCCAGGCTGCATTGCAGGGCGTCGAGGCGGAGATCGCGACGCGCAATGCGGAGCGGATGCAGCCATACCCCTATCTGCAGCCGAGCCTGATCCCGACGAGCATCAATATTTGACGATCAAGAGAAAGGGCACCGGGCCATTCCGCAATTGGATGGCCCGGCGCCCTTTTTTTTCCTCAGCCTGTCTTTTCGGCCTTGCGCCGGAACGGATGAAGCAGTTGCGACGGGTAGGATGCCGGCATTTTTTCGTCGATGCCATAACGCGCCGGGAGTGTCCCGTGCGTCATATTCGCGGTGCCGAACAGCAGGTCCCAGAAGGACAGTTGGGCGCCGAAATTCCGGTTCCAGGCTTCAGGATTGTCGGCATGGTGCCAATGGTGGAATTCGGGCGACGCGATCAGCCAGCGCAGCGGCCCGATGCTGACGCGGACATTGGCGTGCAAAAGCAGCGTATGCCACTGATAGATCAGCGAGAAAATGAGAATCGCTTCAGCCGTGAAGCCGAGTGTAAAACAGGGAATGAGCGACGCGCCCTTGGTCAATATCTGATCGACCGGATGGATGCGATGCGCCGCCAGCCAGTCGAGATCTTCGATGCTGTGATGCACCGCATGAAAACGCCAGAGCAGGGGCACGCTGTGGAAGAGACGGTGAAAAGTATAAAAGAGGAGATCGGCGACGACGATCAGCTCGATCACCTGCAACCATAAAGGCTGGTCCGCGACCATTGTCCGGAAGACGCCCGGCACGAAGCGTTCGCCGAGCACCATCGCCAGCACGACGATCGCAACCACACCGATGCCGATCGGCACGCGGTTGACGATGAAATAGATGGTATCGGTGACCCACCCCGGGCGGAACATGCGCTGCTCCCTGCGTCGCGGCAGTAGCCGCTCGAGCGGCAGGAACAACAGCGCGACGAGAAGCAGGTTCTGGACATCGATAAAGCCCAAGAGGAAATTCATCCGCGTGGTCCCGATCAGAAGACGAAGGGGATCAGCCGGTAACGCACCTTCCGGCTCATGTCCTGATAGGCGGGATCGGCCATCAGCACGCGTTCCTCGGCCATGATCCGCGCGATATTGAGCCCGAGTGCAAGGCTATAGACCGCAAGGTTCCACCAGTTCGGGCCGCTAAGCAGAAAACCGATGTGGGTGAGCATGTAGCCCGCATACATGGGGTGACGTACGAAGCGATACGGGCCGCTGACCTTCACCCCGCGGTTCGCCGCGATGACGCCGAAGCTGCGCCGCAGCGTGAATTTGGCGTAAAGCTGGAAGAATATGCCCGCGATGATCAGGAAACCGCAGAAGGCGATGGGTACGAGCGGGGTGTCACTCGGCGCGATGACCAGCATCGCGGCGAACGTGCCGCCGAACCCCAGCGCCCAATCGAGCGGGCGGAGCGAGATATCGTTGGTGGACCGGCGGAACAGGACGAAGAAGACCACGCAGCCCTCGGCGAGCAGCAGCAGCCAGTTCTGAGAATGCCCCGCAATCGCCGATGGTATGAGCCGCGACGCCAGCGTCGCCAGCAGCAGAACGACGACGACTTTTTCCAAAAGGTCCCAATGGATGACGCTTACCGCCGGTTGCGACTTGCCGCCCGAAACGCTCATGATGCCATATCCCCACTAGATCAGGAGGATCGGATAGCGCCCGGATGGTTACCAACCGGATAATTTCGGAGATCTATCGCCGCGGCCCGGGCCTATTTGTCGCGTTTCTTCCGATGACTCTCAAGGTCGAGCACGGCATTCTCGCCGCCCTCGGGCAGCAGGCCGAGCCGGCGCGCGACCTCCTGATAGGCTTCGACTTCGCCGCCGAGGTCGCGGCGGAAGCGGTCCTTGTCGAGCTTTTCGTTCGTCGTCATGTCCCACAGACGACAACCATCCGGGCTGATCTCGTCGGCGAGGATGATGCGGCTGAAGTCGCCTTCATAAAGGCGCCCGAACTCGAGCTTGAAGTCGACGAGGCGGATGCCGACCGCGGCGAACATGCCCGACATGAAGTCGTTGATGCGGATCGCCATGTCCTGGATGTCGTGAAGCTCGTCCTGGCTGCACCAGTTGAAGCAGGCGATATGCTCCTCGGCGACGAGCGGATCGCCGAGTGCGTCATCCTTGTAGCAATATTCGATCAAGGTGCGGGGAAGCTGCGTCCCCTCCTCGATGCCGAGGCGCTTCGACAGCGTGCCCGCAGCGACGTTGCGCACAATCACTTCGATCGGCACGATCTCGACCTGACGGATCAGTTGCTCGCGCATGTTGAGGCGGCGGATGAAATGGTGCGGCACGCCGATATTGCCGAGCAGCGTGAAGACATGCTCCGAAATCCGGTTGTTGAGCACGCCCTTGCCGCTGATCGTGCCCTTTTTCTGCGCGTTGAACGCGGTCGCATCATCCTTGAAATACTGGATCAGCGTGCCCGGTTCGGGGCCCTCGTACAGGATCTTCGCTTTGCCTTCGTAAATCTGGCGGCGACGGGACATGGCGTGCAAACTTTCTGTCGGAACCAAATGAATGACCCCGGCAAAGCGACTCAGACGGAGCGCGGCGCCGGGGCGGTTGGGCGCCCTATAGCGGCAAAGGTCGGGCGCGTCATCCCCGGCATCGCACGCGCTGATTTACGTTTACGTCAACTAGAGCTTGCACTCCTCCGCCTCGCTTGCGACGCTGCACAAAAGCCAAGGAGAGAGATGGATGAGCTTCGACCAGATTCGCCTCGACCGCCATGAGGGCATCGCGCTGCTGACGCTGCATCGCCCCGACCGGATGAACGCCTTTACCACCGAGATGATGCTGGAGATCGTCGCCGCGCTCGACGAGTGCGACGCCGACGACGGTGTGCGCGCGGTGATCTTCACCGGATCGGGCGACCGCGCCTATTGCGCCGGCGCCGACCTCGGTCAGGGCGCCGCGACCTTCGATTATGACAAGCGCACCGACAAGGCGGCGCTGCTGCCCGAGGGCATGGCGGCGAGCCCGGTCGCCGAGGACGGCACGATCGACTGGTCGCACCCGCTGATCCGAGATTCGGGCGGGCGCGTCTCGATGCGTATCTTCGACTGCAAGAAACCGGTATTAGGCGCGATCAACGGCGCCGCGGTCGGCATCGGCGCGACGATGACGCTGTCGATGGACGCGCGGCTCGCGAGCGAGACCGCGCGCTACGGCTTTGTCTTCGCACGCCGCGGCATCGTGCCCGAGGCGGCGTCGAGCTGGTTCCTGCCGCGTCTGGTCGGCATCCAGAATGCGGTCGACTGGTGCTATTCGGGGCGGCTGATCGACGCCGCCGAGGCGCATGCGAAGGGGCTGGTGCAATCGGTGCACGCGCCCGGCGAACTGGTCGACGCGGCGATCGCCAAGGCGCGCGAGCTGACCGAGCATAGCGCACCCGTGTCGGTCGCGCTTACCCGCCACATGCTGTGGCGGATGCTCGGCGCGCCGCATCCGATGAGCGCGCACCGCTGGGACAGCCGCGCGATCTTCGCGCGCGGGCGCAGCGCCGACGCCGCCGAGGGCGTGTCGAGCTTCCTCGAAAAGCGTCCCGCGAACTTCACCGTGAGCGTCGCGAACGACTATCCCTGGTTTGCGGAGTTCGAGGACACACCGCCTTACGGCTGAACGCGCTTCCGGAAATAGGGCCGGAAAAACATATAGAGGCCCGAGAATATCAGCAGGAAGAGCGGCGGCAGCGGCAGATAATAGACCCACTGGGCGGGCTCCTGCCCCGCCCCGAGCATGACGAAAATCGCGAGAACGATCGCCGAGAAGAGGATCGACACCCAGCGGTGAAACTGCCGGATCCACAGGTTCCAGTTCATAAGATTCTCCCTGTTTGATTGTCAGTCGAGCTTGGCCACGACCTTTTCCAGATTTTCGAGATGGATGCGCCAGCCGCCCTTGGCGCCGCCGAAGGCCTGCTTCTGGTCGGGGCGGAAACCGACCTGCTCCATGCGCAGCAGCGTTCCGGCCGCGGTCGGTTCGAGCGTGAAGGTGACGACGCTGTCCAGCGCGTAGGCCGGATCATCGTGCGTGGTATTCCAAGCGTAGGACAGCGTCCGCCCCGGTTCGACATCGAGGATTTCACAATCGACATGGCCCCAGTCGCCGCGCAGCTGGAAGCGGTGGCCAAGGTCGAGGCCGAAATCATTCTTCATCAACCATTCCTCGATCAGATGCTGTTGCGTCAGCGCGCGCCACAGCTTTTCGGGCGGGTGCGGGATTTCGCGTTCAACGGTTACGGTGCGCACGTCGGTATCGGTCATTGATCCATCCTTTTGAGCAAATTTTCGAGATCGTCGAACCGCGCTTCCCAGAAGCGGTTCATGCGCCCGGTCCAGTCGACCAGCGGCGCGAGCGCGCGCTGCTGCGCGCTGTAATGCGTTTGCCGCCCCTCGTGCCGGTCGAGCACCAGCCCCGCCTGTTTGAGGATGCCGAGATGCTTCGACACCGCGGGCTGCGAAATGCCCGCGCCCGCGGTCAGCGCGCCGACCGTCTGCTCGCCGTCCAGGCAAAGCCGTTCGAACAGCGCGCGCCGGCTGGGATCGGCGAGCGCCTTGAAGAGAAGATCGGGCGAGGGTTGCGTCATAATTCATAACTCACTGGCTATGCATTTTCTCATAACCATATAGTTATGGATGTCAAGCGCCGCCATTGCGGCGGCCGCGCCGCCCATCGGATGCTGGAGCCGGCGTTTGCCTTCTGGCTAGATAGCGGAATGAGACCTCCGGGCTCGCCTTCCGTCCACCCTTCGCGCCGCATCGTCTGCGCCGGGATGCTGGCGGGCCTGACCCTCCCGTCCATTGCAATTGCGAGGCCCGTCATGCCCAATCGCGCGATCAACCCGACCGGCGTCTCTTATGCGCAGGCGCATCTTGTCGAAGCGCCGACGCGCTGGCTGTTCGTCAGCGGCCAGATTCCGGTCGACGAAAAGGATCGGGTGCCCGCGGACTTCGAGAAACAGTGCCGGCTCGTCTGGCGCAATATCGAAAAGCAGCTTCTAGCCGGCGGGATGACCTTGCAGGACCTGGTCAAGGTCACCGTCTTTCTGTCGGACCGCCAATATCGCGCGGCGAACTACAAGGTGCGGCACGAAGTCCTGGGCGGCCATTCGCCCGCGCTGACGATCATCATTGCCGGCATCTACGACGAGGCGTGGCTGCTCGAGATCGAGGCGATCGCCGCCGCTTGATCCGCGCCTAGCGGTCCTTGTCGCGTTTCAGGATCAGCGCGGTGGTCGTGTCCTCGACCCCGGCGATCAAAGCGATCCGGTCGCGCGCGGCGTTGAGCCCGGCCGCATCGGCAGCCTCGATCTCGACCAACAGGTCGATCTCACCGCTGAGCGAATAGCAGCGCGCGACCTCGGCCATGCCCGTCACCGCCGCGACAATATCGGGCGAAGGGGTGCGCGCGAGCCGCAATTGCAGGATCGCCGCAATCCCGCCCTCATCGACGATGCGCGCGTGATAGCCGCCGATCGTTCCCGCGGCTTCCAGCTTCGACAATCGCTCGCGCACCGAACTGCGCGCTAGGCCCACGGTCGCCGCGATCGTCTTCAGCGGCAGGCGGGCGTTGCCCCGCAGCATCATCACGATTTGCCGATCGGTCGCGTCCATAGTCTCTCTCCCGCCGCCCTTTTGACGCCGCCACCGCCGATCGGACGCTGGCCAACCGCCTCGGGTCCGGCAAAATTCATTGCGCTTCTGCTAGCGTCTTGCCGGAGAGAAAGTCCATGATGTTTGCCAACCGTCCGCCAGCGCTCCTCTGCCTGATCATGCTTGCGGGATGTACCGCGGCGGCCGAGACCCCGTTGCCGGGCAGCGCGAAGCTGTGGACCCCCGCCGCCATCTCGGGGCCGGGCTATGAATCCTCGCCGACGTTCACGCCGGACGGGCGGACGATGATCTATCTGGCCGCCGACAAGGATTTCGCGAATTACCGGCTGATGCAGTCTCGCTGCGAAAATGGCGCGTGGGGAAAGCCCGCGCCACCGCCCTTCGCGATGCCGTTGCCCGTGATCGAGGCCGATCCTTTCGTCACTCCCGACGGCAAGCGGCTCTATTATATCTCGTCGCGCCTTGCGCCCGCGAAGGAGGATTTCGACATCTGGTATGTCGAGCGCACCGCGGATGGCGGCTGGGGCGAGCCGCAGCGTCTGCCCGAACCGGTCAATTCGCCCGCCGCCGAACTCCTCCCGCGCACCGACGCCGACGGCCGCCTTTATTTCGGATCGAGCCGCGCGGGCAGTGCGGGCGGCGGCGACATCTATGTCGCGACCGAAGTCCGGCCGGGCGAATGGACGGTCGCCAACCTCAGCCCGCCGGTCAGCGGGGGCGGTTACGAGTATGAGGCGGAGATTTCGCGCGACGGAAAGACGATGATCGTCGTGTCCGATCGCGGCGATCGGTCGCACCTCTACCGCTATCGCCGCGAAGGCGAACGCTGGGTCGAGGTCGGGCGCATTCCCGCCGATCCCGCCCAGTTCCAGGTGGGCCCGCTGCTGTCGCCGAAGGGCGACCGGCTGCTCTTCGCGCAGCGGCACGGCGATCGGTCGGGCGAGATGTTCCTGATCGATCTCGTCCCAGAGCCCGACCGGTCGTGGCCGCCGACGTGCGGCGATCAGGCGGCGTCGTAGACGCGCCGCCCGCGCGTTGCGGTCATGCTGTGCGTATTCTTCAGCGCGAGCGAGCGTGCCCGGATCGTTTCGACGCTGTGCCAGTTCGCGGTCACCCGCTCGGGGGAGAATTGCACGGTCACATAGCCGCGATCCGCGGTATTCGCCCATTTGAGCTGCGGCGACGAGCGGCGCAGCGCCGTCACGCGCGCCTCGTCGGTCACGCCCTTGATATAGCTTTCATACCCCGGCGAGGTGACGCTCTGTCCCGCAATCTCGATCCCCGCCGGCCGGCCGTCCTCGGCGAGGTCGAAGGCCCAGGCATTGTGCGTGTCGCCGGTCAGCGTGACGAGGTCGGCGTCGGCGCGCTGCGCCGCGGCGAGCAGGCGCGAACGCGCGGCGGGATAGCCGTCCCACGCGTCGAGGTTGAGCGGCAGCCCCGCCTTGGCCGCCAGCTGGCCCGCCTCGACCCGGCGGCGGATATAGTCGGGCTGTTCGCCTGCAAACCAGTCGCGCGTTTCGGGCGGCGTGAAGAGCGTGCCCATCACGACCTGCTGCGCGCAAACCTGCCAGCGCGTACCGGCCTTCGTCGATGCGGCGAGCCCGTCGAACAGCCATTTTTCCTGCGCCGCGCCGAGCATCTGGCGCGCGGCGTCGCGGTAGCCGGTTTCGGCGAACTGCTTGAGCTTTGCCGCGGCATCACCGCCGCCCGCGATAATCTCGTCGACCTCGAACTGCCGATCGCGGGCGGTCACGCGCGTTTCGGGAAGGAAGATCGTCGCGAGGTCGCCGACCTGATATTGGCGCCAGCGTGCGTCGGCGACGGGCATCCATTCGCGATAGGCGCGTTCGGCGGCGGCCATGCGCGCCGCCCAGTCGCCTTCGCCTTCATTATGGTTTTCGGCACCGCCCTTCCAGACGTCGTTCGCGAATTCATGGTCGTCCCACTGGGCGATCATCGGGAACAGCTGGTGCAGCTTCTGCAGGTCGGGGTCGGCACGATAAGCCGCATAGCGAAGGCGATAATCGGCAAGCGCGACGATCTCCTGCGCCGGCTGGATCTCGCGCCCGGGCAGCGCCTGCTTCGCCGAAGGATAGTCGCCCGCCTTATATTCGTAGAGATAGTCACCGACATGCGCGACAAGGTCGATGTCGCCGCGCGCCGCGGCATGGCCATAGGCATTGAACCAGCCGAACGGCATGTTCGAACAGGAGAAGAGCGCGAGATTGAACGCCTTGGTCGAACCCTGCGGCAAGGTGCGCGTGCGGCCGGTAACCGACCTGGTGCCGTCGGGGGCGATGAAGCGATAATGATACCAGCGGCCGGGCTTCAGCCCGCCGACGACCAGCTTTGCGGTATGATCGCGCTCGCCTGCCGCGACGACGCCGCCGCTCGCAACAACCTTGGAGAAATCCTCGCTTTCCGACAATTCGGCGGTCAGCGCCGTGTCGTTCGCGGCGGCATAGCGCGTCCAGAGCAGCACCGAATTCGGCCCCGGCTCGCCGCTCGCGACGCCATGGGTAAAGCCCTGCGCCATCATCGCGCGCGCAGCGCCCGGCAGCGACAGCGCCGCCAGCCCGACGGTGCCCAGCTTGATCAGATGACGCCGGTCGATCTCGCCCCAATGATGATGCATCGCGAATCTCCTCCTCTTTGGCCGGGTCTTTGCCCCGCCTTTGTGACGATTCGGTGCTAGCCCATCACCCCGAGCGCGAGCAGCAGCAGCATGAAGGTGATGACCGAAAAGAGGCTGAAAAAGAGAAGCAGGCTCGTGCGCACGAGCGCCCCGAAGCGCGACGAGCGATAGGCGCCACGAAGCTGGCGGTACATATGGAAGGGCACATAGAGCATCGCGAACGCGGTCGCGACGTCGCCGAATATCGTCAGGTTGAACAAGCGCACGACGACGAACAGGAGCAACATGAAGCTGATCGAATACGTGACGAAGACGAAATGGTCGTAGGTGTGAAAGCGGCGACTGAACGGAAACAGCAGCCACATGAAGGGCAGCGACAGCGGGATCAGCGCCCAGGCGAATTTATACGCGTTCGCCTGTAATTTGTATAATATGAGCGCGGGGTTCGCGTTCGCCTTTTCAAGGCCCTCGTCGATGAACGGCACCCCGGTATTGAAATTGGTGCGTGAAACGAATTCGACGCTGGTCATCATCTGCTGCGCCGGATCGTCGAGCACCGGCGGCCCCTTGGTACGCTCTTCCTTGCTCATGCTGCGCGCGACGCCGAGATAGTTGGCGCTTTTCTGGAGCGTTTCGCGCTCTTCGACGAGCAGGCGGCGTTCGGCCGCCTTCAAGTCCTTGACCGCGAGGCTTGCGTCGACGCGCTTAACCTCCTCCTCGAAACTTTCCTTGAGCGCGTTCGAGCGCGTCTGCTCGGCCGCTGCCTTCGCGATCCCCTCGCCGACCCCGCCACCGCTGCCGACGATGGCGAGCACGGCATAGGTCAGGAAGACCGCGAACAGGAACAGCGCAAGCGGCGAGACAAAGCGCGCGCGTTCGCCGTGAATATAGCGCCGCGTCAGGTCGCCCGGCCGCCAGCTGAGCAGCGGCAGCGTGTTCCAGACCTTACCTTCAAAATGGAAGATCGCGTGGACCAGATCGTGCCCGATTGCGCCGAAGCTGCGATGCACGTCGGCGCGCTGCCCGCAATAATGGCAATGCGAGCCCGCGAGGCTGGTGCCGCAGTTGAGGCAGCGCGCGCCGGCATGGGGCGCGCCCGTGCCCCCATGCCGCGGCTCGACCGCCTGCCCTGCCAACCCGGCGGTAACCGCCGCCCCGATGCCTTCGATGTCCCCGCTCATGGCGCCCTGCCTAAAGGCGCGCGCGGCAGCGCGCAACGGGACTTTCGGGGGTCAGGTAAAACGTGATAGTGGCAGCGCCATGAACGCCGAAGCCCTCTCCGCCCCGCCGATGCCCGGCGATGCCGCCGCCCTGATCGCCGACATGGGCGCGCGCGCGCGCGCCGCGTCGAAAGCGCTCGCGCTGGCGCCGACGGCGGACAAGGCGGCTGGACTGGTTGCGGCGGCGGCGCAGATTCGTGCGCGGGCGGCGGATATTCTTGCGGCCAATGCCGAGGACATGGCGGCAGGACAGAAAAACGGCCTGTCGGGCGCGATGCTCGACCGGCTGCGGCTCGACAAGGGCCGGCTCGCGGCGATCGCCGACGCAATCGACGATGTCGCGGCGCTGCCCGATCCCTCGGGTGCCGAAATCGATCGCGTGACGCGGCCCAACGGGCTCGTTCTCAGCCGCGTGCGCGTGCCGCTCGGCGTCGTCGGCATCATCTATGAAAGCCGCCCCAATGTGACCGCCGATGCGGCGGCGCTGGGGCTGATGTCGGGCAATGCCGTGATCCTGCGCGGCGGCAGCGAGGCGGTGCATTCGAACCGCGCGATCCACGCAGCGTTCGCCGCGGGGCTGGTCGAAGCCGGCCTGCCCGCCGACGCGGTGCAGCTCGTGCCGACGCAGGACCGCGCCGCCGTCGGCGCGATGCTGCGCGCGCAGGGGCTGATCGACATCATCATCCCGCGCGGCGGCAAGGGGCTGGTCGCGCGCGTGCAGGACGAGGCGCGCGTGCCCGTGCTCGCGCACCTCGACGGCATCAACCACCTCTATATCGACGGCGCCGCGGACCCGGCGAAAGCCGTCGAGCTTGCGGTCAACGCCAAGATGCGCCGCACCGGCGTGTGCGGCGCGACCGAGACGATCCTGATCGACCGCGCCTATCCCGCGCCGCTCGCGATCGTCGACGCGCTGGTCAAGGCGGGCTGCGAGGTGCGCGGCGACAAGGGCGTCGTGGCGCTGAGCCCGCATGTCGACGCGGCATCGGCGGGCGACTGGGACACCGAATATCTCGACGCGATCGTGTCGATCGCGATGGTCGACGGCCTTTCCGGCGCGCTCGCGCATATCGACGCGCATTCGAGCCGCCACACCGACGCAATCGTCACCGAGGATGCGGCGGCCGCCGAGCGCTTCCTGACGGGCGTCGACAGCGCGATCGTGATGCACAATGCCTCGACCCAGTTCGCCGATGGCGGCGAATTCGGCCTCGGCGCCGAAATCGGCATCGCCACGGGGCGTCTGCATGCACGAGGGCCCGTGGCACTCGAAGGGCTCACCACCTATAAATGGCTGGTGCGCGGAAGCGGGCAAGTCCGGCTTTGACGGCCGTCAAGCCCAGCAGAAGGGCACGATGGTTTCGCTGGGCGGCCCTCATCTTGCTGATCGCCGCAACGCCATTTTTTTGGCTTGTTGCGCGGGATGCCCTGCTCATACTGCGCGCCGATGAAGGCCACGGAAAAGAAATCGCGCGGAACATCGTCGCCGATCGCTTGGTAGAGACGATCCGCGATTCAAAGGCAGCCCCCTTTACGCGAGAGCCACTCTATCTGACGATCATGCTCGATCCATCTTGTTTCGTGATCGACGGGAAGAGCTTCCGCCCGAGCAAGACGCCGGCCGAAGCCGGTTCGCTTCGTGACAAAAAATTTCCGTCGCTTGAAGAAATTCTCTCCAATCATCGCTGGATCGCCGAGCGCGAAGTCCGAGATCTCGTTTTTCGCACGCAAGTTTCGGACGGCTTTTCAACGGGTGAGCTAATCGCTTTGAACGGTTGCATCGCCGCGACACCGCTCGTGAGATGGTGCGAAAACAAGGTCTCCGTGCGGATCGATAAGATGGGCGACACGACCTACCGCAAGGTTGCCGCTCGTTTAGGACTAAAAGCGCAACGAGCCGGCGAACCTGATCTTGAATGTTACATGCTGCCTGAGGTTGTCGAAGGGTCAGCTGAGCCGTGATCCCCACCGGCCTCCTCGGCGGCAGCTTCAATCCCGCACACGGCGGGCATCGCGCGATCAGTTTGAACGCAATCGAGGCGCTCGGCCTCGACGAGCTGTGGTGGCTGGTGTCGCCCGGCAATCCCTTAAAGCCCAAGGCGGGCATGGCATCGCTCCCCGCGCGCCTCGGCTCGGCGCAGCACGCGGCGCGGCGTTCGCCGATTCGCGCAACGGGAATCGAGGCCGAACTCGGCACGCGCTACACGATCGACACGCTCAAAAAGCTCGTCCGGCGTTACCCGAACCGGCAGTTTATCTGGATCATGGGGGCCGATAATCTGGTCCAGTTGCCCCAATGGCGCGACTGGCGGGGGATTGCCCGACTCATGCCGATTGCGGTTATCGCGCGTCCGGGCTATAATGACCGCGCCCATGCAAGGCGTGCGATGGGTTGGCTTCGGCGCTTCGTCCGGCCCGTGGACCAGAAATTACATTGGACGGACTGGAGACCGCCCGCCCTCGTGTTCCTGCGATTTTCGCCCGATGTGCGATCCGCAACTGCGATACGGCAGGCCAACCCCCGCTGGTTCGAACGCTATGAAGGCCGCGCCTTGCGCGACCCGCTGACCCGTTCGCGCCTTGTGGACCCGACTAGGAAAGGACGCATTTGATCTCCGCAACCCAGGATGCCGCCACCGGCGCCGCATCCGCCAACGATAACGTGGATACGCTCCACGCGCTGATCCTCCACCAGCTGGATGAGGACCAGGCCCAGGAAACCATCTCCATCCCGCTTGCCGGCAAAAGCAGCATCGCCGATCATATGGTGATCGCGAGCGGCCGGTCGACGCGCCATGTCTCGGCAATCGCCGAGAAACTGGCACAGCGGATCAAGCAGGAAGCGGGCCGCCAGGTTCGCGTCGAAGGGCTGCCCAATGCCGACTGGGTGCTGCTCGATGCGGGCGATGTCATCGTCCACCTGTTCCGCCCCGAGGTTCGCAGTTTCTATAACCTCGAGCGCATGTGGTCGTTCGGCGACGCGCCGCCGGTTACCGCGGCAAATTGACGTCCGCCCCGCCTACCGGCTAGGCGGACGCTCATGTTGCTGCACATCATCGCGCGCGGGCGCATCGGGCGCGGGCCCGAGGCCGAGCTGGTCGAGCGCTATATGAAGCGCGTGACCTGGGCGCAGAAGATTTCGGAGCTTCCCGATACGGGCGGCCGTCTGCCCGCCGCTGCGGAGAATAGCCGCACCATCCTCCTCGACGAGGGCGGCGACCAGATGTCGTCGCTCGAATTTGCCAAATTGCTCGAAAAATGGCGCGACGGCGGGGTGCGCGAGGCGCGCTTCTGCCTCGGCGCCGCCGCCGGTTTCACCCCCGAGGAGCGCGAAGGCGCCGATAAGGTCATCGCCTTTGGCCGCGCGACCTGGCCGCATCTGATGGCGCGCGCGATGCTCGCCGAACAATTGTGGCGCGCGACGAGCATTGTCGCGAACCACCCCTATCACCGCGAAGGGCGCCAGTGAGGCGCGCGCTCGCGGCTCTCGCGATCACCGTCGTTTTGGGCGGCGGGGCGGCGCTCGCGCTGGCGCCGATCGACATCTTCGATCCACAGGCGATCGCGGCGCGCGAGCGCATGCAGCTGATCGATGCCAAGCAACAATCGGCGGCGGCGATGGCGCGCAGTGCGTTGCTCGAAAAACAGGCGTTGGCGGCGAGCAGCGAGGCCGACCGGCTGAAGAAACGCAGCGCCGCGCTCGCCGCGCGCATCCAGTCGGCCGAGGCCGACATCGGCGCCGGTGAAGCCCGCGTCGCGCTCGTCAGCCGCCGCCTCGCGGGTCAGCGCGCGCGGCTGGCGCAGCAGCAGCAACCCTTGCTCGAACTCGCCGCATCGCTTCAGCAATTGAGCCGCCAGCCCCCCGTCAGCGTGCTCGCGCAGCCGGGATCGCTGACCGACATGGTGCATGCGCGCGCGGTAATCGACGCCGCGATGCCGGTGATCGAGCGCCGCACCGCCGGAGCGCGGCGCGAACTCGGGGCGCTGCAGACGGTGCGGCAGCAGCAGGCGATCGCATTGAAGGCGCTTTCGGCGAGCAAGACCCAGCTCGCGCAGCGCCGCGACGCGCTCACGCGGCTCGAAAATGAAGGACGGCTGCGCTCGCGCGAGCTGATGAGCAGCGCGCAGCTTGAGGCCGACCGCGCGCTCGGGCTTGGCGAAAAGGCGCGCGATATCGTCGACCTGATGGACTCGCTCGAAGCCGATAGCGCGGTGCGCGCCGAACTCGCGCAGCTCGCCGGCCCGCTGCCGCGTCCGCGCAACCCCGAAGGCAGCATCGCCGCCGCCGTACCGCCCGCCGCCGCCGAGTCCGAATTGACGCAAGGCGCCTATCGACTGCCCGTCGTCGGACGCATCGTCGCGGGGCTGGGCGAGGTCAACGAAAGCGGCGTGCGTTCGCGCGGCGTCACCATCGCAGCACGCCCGGGTGGGCAGGTCGTCGCCCCCGCCCCGGGCCGCGTCGGCTTTGCCGGCGATTATCGCGGCTATGGCAAGATCGTGATCATCGACCATGGCGGTGGCTGGGTGTCGTTGCTCACCGGGATGATCGCATTGTCGGTCGGGGTCGGCGATACGCTCGATTCGGGGGCGCCGATCGGCCGCGCCGGATCGGACGACAGTCGCATCACCGTCGAGCTCCGCCGCGCCGGCCGCCCCGTCGATATTGTCGCGATGATCGGCTGAGCGGCACCGTTAATCGCCCGTTCGGCCGCTGTCTCGCATAGGGATGCACCGCTTGACGCCCGCAGATTTGCGTAGGAGGATGGCGTGCCGGGGATTATAAGGCGGGATTGCTCTCGCGTGACTGAAAGACGCCCATGACCGAATCGACCAAGACCGCCGTGTCCCCGAAGCGCCGCTTCGCCTTGTGGCAGGGCGCCGCCGCGCTCTCGACGCTGGCGCTCGTTCCGCTCGCGACCGGCGCGATGGCGACCGTCGATTCGAAGACGCAGGAAGAAATTTCGCGCTTCATGGACGTCTATCTCGAGGTCAAATCCAACTATGTCGAACCGGTCGACGATTCGAAGCTGATCGAAGGCGCGATCAACGGCATGCTCGCCAGCCTCGACCCGCATTCGGGCTATCTCGACGCGCGGGGCTTTTCGAACCTGCGCACGCAGACCGACGGCGAATATGGCGGGCTCGGCCTGTCGGTGACGATGGAAGACGGCGTCGTGAAGGTGATCGCGCCGACCGCCGACACCCCGGCCGACAAGGCGGGGATCAAGGCGGGCGACTATATCACGCACATCAACAAGGAACTGATCTTCGGCCTGACGCTCGACGAGGCGGTCGAACAAATGCGCGGGCGTCCGGGCACCGAGATCGGGATCACCGTCGTCCGCGAAGGCCAGGACAAGCCGATCGAAATGACGCTGACGCGCGAGATCATCGACCTGAAGCCCGTGAAATGGGAAGTCAGCGGCGATGTCGGCGTGCTCACCGTCACCAGCTTCTCGGCCGACGCGACGACCGACCTCAAGGCCGCGATGATGGCGGTCGAAAAATCGCTCGGCAAGAAACCGCGCGGCTGGATTCTCGACCTTCGCTCAAACCCCGGCGGTCTGCTCGACGAAGCCGTCGGGATCAGCGACCTGTTCCTCGAACGCGGCGAGATCGTTTCGCAGCGCGGCCGCAAAAAGGGCGACATCGAACGTTATTTCGCCGAGCCCGGCGACCTCGCCGGCGGCGCGCCGGTCGTCGTGCTGATCGACTCGGGATCGGCCTCGGCGTCCGAAATCGTCGCGGGCGCACTGCAGGACCAGCACCGTGCGGTCGTGATGGGCGAACGCAGCTTCGGCAAGGGATCGGTGCAGACCGTCCTGCCGCTGACCGACACCACCGCGCTGCGCCTGACCACCGCGCGTTACTACACCCCGTCGGGCCGCAGCGTGCAGGAAGGCGGGATCGAGCCCGATATCCGCGTGCCGCAGATTTCGGATCCCGATTATGCGTCGCGGCCGAAGTTCCGCGAAAGCGACCTGCGCCGCCACCTGATCAACGAAAAGAAGGTCGACAACGGCCTGCTTGAGAAGGATGAAAAGGCCGACCCGCGCTTCACCGCGACTGCCGCCGAACTGAAGGCGAAGGGCATCGAGGACTTCCAGCTCCACTATGCTGTGCAGACGATCGGGCGCATCGGCCCGGTCGCGCCGCGCATGGCGCAAAGCGGCAAGCCGCCGGTCAAGCCCGCCAAGCCGACCGCGCGCAACTAAGGGGCGCGGGACATGCTGAACTCGCGGCTTTCCGCGCCCGTCGCCGCGTTTCTTGCGCCGCTGCTGCTCTATGGCGGCGCGCTCGTGTCGCAATATGGCTTTGGCCTGCACCCGTGCGAGATGTGTTACTGGCAGCGCTGGCCGCATCAGGCGGCGATCGTGCTCGCGCTGCTCGCGCTGCTGCTGCGCGGCAATGACAAGGCGATGCGTGCGCTCACGCTGCTCGCCGCCGTCGCGATTGCGGTGAGCGGCGCGATCGGTGTCTTTCACGCCGGGGTCGAATATGGCTTCTGGGAAGGCGTCACGACCTGCGCGACCGGTGCTGCTGGCCCCGTGTCGCTCGATTCGATCATGAACGCGCCGCTGATCCGCTGCGACACCGCGCAATGGACGCTCTTCGGCATCTCGCTCGCGGGTTTCAACGCGATCTTCTCACTGGGCGCGGCCGCGCTCGTCTTGACCTTGCTGCGCCGGAAGACCACATCGGCAACATGATGAACAAGCGCACCGCATCGATGATCCGCGTCGACCAGGCGGGCGAATATGGCGCGACGCGCATCTACGCGGGCCAGCTGGCGGTGATGGGCGACCGCCACCCGATGGCGCGCGAGATCGCGCATATGGCCGAACAGGAAGAGCGGCACCGCAAATTCTTCGACGACATGATCACCAGGCGCGGTGTGCGCCCGACCGCGCTCCAGCCCTTCTGGAACGTCGCGGGCTTTGCCTTGGGCGCAGTGACCGCCGCCATGGGGCCGCGCGCCGCGATGGCGTGCACTGCCGCGGTCGAGACCGAGATTGATCGCCACTACCAGCACCAGCTCGACGAACTGGGCGACAGCGATCCCCAGCTCAGCGCCGCGGTCGACGAATTCCGCGCCGAGGAGCTGGAGCATAAGGAAGCCGCGCTTGCGGCGGGTGCCGAGAGCGCCCCCGGCTACCCGGTCCTCAGCTTCGCGATCCGCGCGGGTTGCCGTGCAGCCATCGCGCTGTCGAAACGTATCTGATAGAATGATCGCCGGCGCCGTTCACGACGGATGCAGGTGGTGGCTGCCATGCCGCCCGAAACGACAAAGGAAGATCGAGATGACCCGCCTCCCCCTGTTCGCGCTGATCCTCGCCGGCAGCGCCGCCCTGCCCGCCGCGGCACAGCAAACCGTGGTCGAGGGCGAAAAGGTCAATCAGGTTGTCGTCTACGGCGACGACCAATGCCCCAAAGGCGCCGCTGACGAAATTCTGGTCTGCGCGAAGCTTCCGGAAACCGAACGCTATCGCGTTCCAGAGATGCTCCGCGGCAATCCGCTGGACGTCCGCAACGAAGCCTGGGCGAACAAGGTTGTTGCGGTCGAACGCATCGGCCGCTTTGGCACCGACAGCTGCTCGCCCACCGGCCTCGGTGGCTTCACCGGCTGTACGCAGGCGCTGGTCGCCGGCGCGAAGGCCGAACGCCAGGCCGCGAACAAGACCGACTGGCAGGCGATGATCGCCGACGAACGCGCCAAGCGCATCGCGGGCATCGACGCCGCGTCGGACGAAGTCGAAGCCGCGGTGGTCGCCGAGGAACGCGCGCTCGCCGAACGGCAGAAGGCGGCCGCGGAACTCGAGCGTCAGGCGAGCGGCCAGGCGCCCGCGCCGACCGCCCCCGACGAAGCCGACGCGGCGCCGCTGCCGACCCCGCCGAAGCACTGAGCCGGCTTTCCGGCAAGCGGCCGCGCCCGGCCTTCGCCGGAGGGTGACGTCCGCCGTCAGTTCAGCAGATATGTCTGCCAGAAGAGCAGCGAAGACCAGAATGTGTAGTCCACATTCTCCTTCTTGCCCCACTGGTGTCCCTCGTTCGTCGCCACCAGATGCCAGGCAGTGCCGCCGCCCTTGCGCACCGCGGCCACGACCTGATCCGCTTCGGACGCGGGCACGCGCGGGTCGTTGGCACCGGTCACGACAAACAGCGGCTTGCGGATGTCTGCAACACGCGTGAGCGGCGAGATTTCCGTCAGCTTTCGGCGCTGCGCCGGATCGCGCTCGTCGCCATATTCGACGCGGCGCAGATCGCGGCGATATTCCTGCGTATTCTCGAGGAAAGTCACGAAGTCGGAGATGGCGACCACGCAGAGGTTCGCGCGCAGCTTGTCGGCGAAATGCGTCGCGGCGGCGTAGCACATATAACCGCCATAGCTGCGCCCGGTCAGGCCGAAACGCGACGCGTCGAGCCGCGTGTCCTTGGCAAGGACATCGAGGAACACCCCCATGTCCTTGACGCTGTCCTCGCGCTTGAACGGCCCGTTATCGAGCCCGACGAAGCGCTTGCCATAGCCGGTCGAGCCGCGGACGTTCGGATAGAAATAGGCGACCCCCAGCTCATTGACGATATAGTTGGTGCTGCCCAGATATTCGGGGCGCCACTGGCTTTCGGGCCCGCCATGGACGTGCATGATCAGCGGCCGTTTGCCCGGAAATTTCGCGGGATCGGGGCGATAGAGAAAACCCGACATCGCGGTGCCGTCGAAGCTCTTGATGCTCACCAGTTCGGGTTCGACGTTGCGCGCGACATCGAGCCCGCCGGTCTCGCTCTGCGTCCAGCGCGTCACGGCGAGCGTTTCGGGGTCGATGCTATAGGCATCGGCCGCGCTGCGCGCCGACGTGAAACCAATGCCGATCGCGCCCCACGGTGCGATGTCGATATGCCCGATGACGCCCGCGGGCAGCGCGTCGACCGTGCGTGCCCGCCCGCTCGCGACGTCGAGCAGGCGCAGCCGGCTTACGCCCGCCTCGTTGACCGCATAGGCGATGAAACGCCCGTCTCCCGAGATGTCGAACGCCTCGACATCCCATTTTTCCGCCGGGCCGCGCGGCGTGAACGCGCCGGTCGCGGGATCGAGCGTGCCGAGGCGCTGCACGTCGCTGCCGGCGTCGCTCGCCACCCAGATCGTGCCGTCGGGCGCGAAGGCGGCGCCGCTGAAAGCGATCTTCTTTCCGTGGTCACCGACCGGCGTCATCTTTCCGCTCGCAAGGTCGAGACGGAACAGATCGGTCTTTTCGACCGACGCCGAGCGCGTGACGAGCGCCCAGCTCTTGTCGGGCGCGAACCCTGCGACCGACCAGCCGTTGCTGTCGACCTGCCCGGCCAGTCGCGCCGACGCGGGGTCGCGCGGGTCCATGACATAGATATCATTGTCGCGGCCGTTGCGGCGGGTCGAGGTGAAAGCGACGAGGCTACCGTCCTTGCTCCACGCATCGAGCGAATTGCGGCTTTTTCCGTCGGTCAGCATCGTCAGCCGGCCATCCTTCATCGCGAAAATCTGATAAAATTCGCTGCCGCCGATGTCCTTTTCGATCAACATCACATCGCCGGTTCCGGGCGCCCAGCCGCCATGCGCAACCGGTTCGGCCTCGAAGGTCAGCTGCTCGCGCGCGCCGAGCGGCCGCGCGACGCGGTGAAGCTGCGCCGTGTTACCGAACCGCGTCGCGACAAGCATCGACCGGTCGGCGGGGTTCCAGCCGACGAAGGCCGCGGTCCGATATTCGAGATAGGGCCGGGTCGACGCCGCCAGCGCCGCGGGCACCGCGGGCACACCGTCGGCGACAAGCGCCGCGGGCTTCGGTTCGGCGGCCGGAGCCTCTTCCCCAGCGCCCAGCGCGGGTGCGATGGGCAAGGCAAGGGCGGCCACAACGGCGAGATAACGCATGATTGATTTCCCCGGTTTCCTGAAACGAACGGCTATGGCCTAGACGCTACCGCAGCCAGCCCCGGAAGCAAGTCGACCAACTGTACACAAGGCTCGACCATTGACCGCAATTGTGAACCGATAAGGCGATGAATATGGCCGATTTTGAAGCAATTCGGCGCCCCGACCCGATTACGTTGCGATTCCGCGATGAATCGAGTGCAAAAATTAACGAATCACTGGCAAGCTGTCTTGACTTGGGAATTTTTGGGGCAAAACGTGCGGTTCTGGGAATCGCCAGCCTAGGGGGCTGTAATATGGCATCAGCATTTGGACCGCGCCTTTGGAGGCGCACGACCGTCAGCGTGCCGCCGGCACGGAGTCTGGGTCGCCGAATGACGTGGCATGCCGCCACCGCCCTCCTCGCTTTTGCCGCCTTGCAGATCTGGCTCGTGATGAGCGCGGTCGCTGCCGGCGCGCCGTCTGCTTTCATCGTCGTCGCGCTTGTCATGCTGCTCGTGCTCGCCCTCCCCGTCGCGCGCTCGACCGAACGGCACTGGTATCGCCTCAGCCGTCAGGCGCTCGCGAGCTGGGGCCTGCATGCGCGCTTCCGCCGCGACGTCCGCCGCCTGTGGGTTGCAGCACTCACGCTGCCCTTCCTGTGGATCAGCGGCGCGATGGCTGCCACCGACGCCATCGCGAAGATCGCGAACTGACCCTTTTTCAGCGCTGGTTTTGATTTTTTGCCGCGCGCCGTATAGGGCGCGGCCATGCTGACCGTTTCCGAAGCCCTCGATCGTGCGCAGATGCTGTGCGACGCCGCTGCGAAAGCCGGCGCCGATGCCGCCGACGCGCTCTATTATTGCAACGCCGCAACCTCGGTCTCTATGCGGCTCGGCGCGCTCGAGGATGTCGAGCGGTCCGAGGGGCAGGATATTTCGCTCCGCGTCTTCGTCGGCCAGCGCAGCGCGAGCGTATCGACCGCCGACATGGACGCGGGCGAACTGACCAAGCTGGTTGAGCGCTGCGTCGCGATGGCGCGCGAGGCCCCCGAGGACCCCTATGCCGGGCTCGCGCCCGAAGACCTGCTGTTCAAGGGGCAGGTTCCCGATTTCGACCTCGATGACGGCAGCGAAGCCGACCCTGCAGCGCTGCGCGAAGCCGCGCTGGTGGTCGAGGAAGCCGCGCGCGCCGTCGCCGGCGTGACGAACAGCGAGGGCGGCAGCGCAAGCCACAGCCGCACGCGCTTCGCGCTCGCGACCAGCCATGGCTTTGCCGGCGGTTACGGGTCGAGCGGCCACAGCCTGTCGGCGAGCGTCATCGCAGGCGAAGGCGCAAGCATGCAGCGCGATTATGGCTGGCACAGCGCGCATCATCTGGCGGACCTCGAAAGCGCGGCGGACATCGGCAACCGCGCCGGTACGCGCGCTGTTGCAAGGCTGAACCCGGGCAAGGCGCCGAACGGCAAACTGCCCGTGCTGCTTGATCCGCGCGTCAGCGGCGGCATCGTCGGCCACCTGCTCGGCGCGATCGCCGGTCCCGCGATCGCGCGCGGCACCAGTTTCCTGCTCGGCAAGGAAGAGCAGACGCTGTTCGACAGCGGCATTATCATCCGCGACGAACCGCACCGCGCACGCGGCCTGCGCAGCCGCGCCTTCGACGGCGAGGGCTTGCCCACCGCGGCGCGCGACATCGTCGCCGGTGGCAAGATCACCGGCTGGCTGCTCGACACCGCATCGGCGAAACAGCTCGGCCTGGCGCCGACCGGCCATGCCAGCCGCGGCGGCGGCGCGTCGGGGGTGGGCGCGAGCAACCTGCACCTCGCGGCGGGCAGCGTGACACCCGCGGCGCTGATGGAGGGCATCGCCGACGGCGTCTATATCACCGAACTGATCGGCCACGGCGTCAATCCGGTGACCGGCGATTACAGCCGCGGCGCGTCGGGTTTCCTGATCAAGGATGGCGCTCTCGCCGGGCCGATCGCCGAATTTACGATCGCGGGCAATCTGATCGACATGTTCGCAGGCCTGATCCCCGCGAACGACCTCGAATTCCGCCATGGCACCAACGCGCCGACGCTGCGCATCGACGGCATGACCGTCGCGTCGAGCTAGAGACCGCCGCCGATGCCCGGCCGCAACCTCGAAGCCGCGATCGCCGCGACGCGCGAAGTCGGCGACATGGCGATGGCGCGCTGGCGCGGCGAGGGGCAAGCGGTCAATGTTTGGAACAAGTCGCACGACAATCCGGTCAGCGACGTCGACCTCGCGGTCGATGCGCGGCTGAAAGCCGTGCTCGGCGCGATGGTGCCCGAGGCGGGGTGGCTGTCCGAAGAAACCGCCGACAATGAAGCGCGGCTGTCGTGCCGCGCGATGTGGTGCGTCGACCCGATCGACGGCACGCGCGATTTCATCCGCGGCCGGCCCGGCTGGTGCGTGTCGGTCGCGCTCGTGATCGACGGCACGCCCGAGTTCGGCATCCTCTACGCCCCCGCGCTCGACGAACTATGGGTCGCACAAAAGAGCCAGGGCGCGCTGCTCAACGGCGAAACATTGCACGCCAGCCAGCGCACGACATTCGCCGGATCGCGCGTCCCCGCCGATGCGCTGCCCAAGGTCGACAGCGATCTGGTCATCGTCACCAAGCCGAACAGCATCGCGCTGCGCATGGCGCTCGTCGCCGACGACCGCGCCGACCTCGTCGCAACGCTGCGCTGGGGGTTCGAGTGGGATGTCGCCGCCGCGGCGCTGATCGCCAGCGAGGCCGGAGCGACGGTGACCGATGCGTTCGGCGCCCCTTTGCGCTTCAATACCCCGCGCGCGCAGGCGTTCGGTGTGATTGCGTGCGCCCCCGGAATCCATGCCGCCGTTGTCGACCGCTTGCATGATCGCGCGGTCGCCCTTACATCGCCATCCTGAGCGGTGATCCACGGCTTCAAACCACCGCACTTCGCTTGACAATCAGCCCGACTCACCTTAGTTGCGCGTCCATTCCGACAGCCTGACCGGACGGCGAAGCGCCATGCGCGCATCGTGGTCCGTTTTTTGCGTTGGAAAATCAGACGCTTTGAGATGGGACCGATTGCCTACGGCCCCGTGGAGCAGGAGAAAGTTACCAATGGCACGTATTGCGGGCGTCAACTTGCCCACCAACAAGCGCGTAATCATCGCGCTCACCTACATCCACGGCATCGGTCGCAAGAGCGCTGTCGACATCGCCAACAAGCTGGGCATCGACCACACGCGTCGCGTTCAGGATCTTTCGGATGCCGAAATCCTGCAAATCCGCGAAACTCTCGACGCCGACCACACGGTCGAGGGTGATCTTCGCCGCAACACGGCGATGAACATCAAGCGCCTGATGGACCTCGCCTGCTATCGCGGCCTGCGTCATCGCAAGGGCCTTCCGGTCCGCGGCCAGCGCACGCACACCAATGCGCGCACCCGCAAGGGCAAGGCCAAGGCGATCGCCGGTAAGAAGAAATAAGGTCGAGCGCGTCCATCCGGGCGCGCTTCCTTATTTCCCCTGCCGGGGCAGCGGCGCATCGCCCGCCACCGGCCATTCAGGATTTAGGTTAGGAATATATCATGGCTCGTGAACCGCAGCGTCTTCGTCGGCGCGAACGCAAAAACATCTCGTCGGGCGTCGCCCACGTCAACGCGACCTTCAACAACACGATGATCACCATCACCGACGCACAGGGCAACGCGATTGCCTGGTCGAGCGCCGGCATGATGGGCTTCAAGGGAAGCCGCAAGTCGACCCCGTATGCGGCGCAGGTTTGCGCCGAAGACGCCGGCAAGAAGGCCGCCGAACATGGCGTCCGTACGCTGGAAGTCGAAGTCAAGGGCCCGGGCGCGGGCCGTGAATCGGCTCTCCGCGCGCTGCAGGCCGTCGGGTTCCACATCACGTCGATCCGCGACGTGACGCCGATCCCGCACAATGGCGTCCGCCCGGCCAAGCGCCGCCGCGTCTGACGTCTTTCGGGCGCGCTCCGCCGGAGCGCCGCCCGTACAAAACTCCTCGCTGGACAGGTGGTCGACCCCCACCCGTCCCGCCCAAAGCAAAGGGAAATCCATGACTGTCAATATCCGAAACTGGCAGGAATTGAAGAAGCCCAGCAACCTGGAAATCAAGGCTGGCAGCGACGGCAAGCGCAAGGCGACCTTCGTCGCCGAACCGCTCGAGCGCGGCTTCGGCCTGACGCTCGGCAACGCGCTGCGCCGCGTTTTGCTCTCGTCGCTCCAGGGTGCGGCTATCACGTCGATCAAGATCGAGAATGTGCTCCACGAATTCTCGAGCCTGGCCGGCGTGCGCGAAGATGTCACCGACATCGTCCTCAACGTGAAGCAGATCGCGCTCAAGATGGAAGGCGAAGGCCCGAAGCGGCTTCAGCTTTCGGCGACCGGTCCCGCGACCGTCAAGGCCGGCGACATCATGGTGTCGGGCGACATCAAGGTGATGAACCCGAACCACGTCATCTGCCACCTCGACGACGGTGCGACGCTGAACATGGAACTCGTTGCCGACACCGGCAAGGGTTACGTCCCCGCGACCGCCAACCGTCCGATCGACGCGCCGATCGGCCTGATCCCGGTCGACTCGCTCTACTCGCCCGTGCGCCAGGTCGCCTACAAGGTCGACAATGCCCGCATCGGCCAGGAACTGGACTATGACAAGCTGAACCTGACCGTCGAAACCGACGGCACGATCACCCCGGAAGACGCCGTCGCTTACGCCGCGCGCATCCTCCAGGACCAGCTCCAGGTCTTCGTCCACTTCGAAGAAGCGATGAACGACAGCGGCCTCATCGGCATGGCGGCTTCGCCGACCACCGCCGACGAATCGGACGTCAACCAGCTCAACCGCTTCCTTCTCAAGAAGGTCGACGAGCTCGAACTGTCGGTCCGTTCGGCCAACTGCCTCAAGAACGACAACATCATCTATATCGGTGATCTCGTTCAGAAGACCGAAGCCGAAATGCTCCGCACGCCGAACTTCGGCCGCAAGTCCTTGAACGAAATCAAGGAAGTGCTGTCGTCGATGGGCCTGCGTCTCGGCATGGACATCCCCGGCTGGCCGCCGGAGAACATCGAAGAAATGGCCAAGAAGCTCGAACAAGAGCTGCTGGGCTGAAGATAGCCGTCGCCCCAGCGAAAGCTGGGGCCGCTATCGTGGCATTGTGCCGCGAGCGATCCCAGCTTTCGCTGGGATGACGATTTCGGGAATGGGTCGGCCCGCACATCGACCTGGCTTGGGGTACCTCGAACGGCCCCTCTGACAAACGAAGGAATGAATTATGCGTCATAAATCGGGTGGCCGGAAGCTTCAGCGCACGAGCGCACACCGCACGGCCCTGTTCCGCAATATGTCGGCTTCGCTCATCAAGCATGAGCAGATCACGACGACCGTCGCCAAGGCGAAGGAACTGCGTCCCTATATCGAAAAGCTGGTGACGCTCGCCAAGCGCGGTGGCCTGGCCAACCGCCGCCTCGCGAACAGCCGCCTGCTCGACGACACGCAGCTCAAGAAGCTGTTCGACGTCCTCGCCGAACGCTACAAGGACCGCAACGGCGGCTACACCCGCGTGATCAAGGCCGGTATCCGCGCCTCGGACGCGGCGCCGATGGCGATCATCGAATTCGTCGACCGCGACGTCGATGCCAAGGGCCAGGATTCGGGTCCCGTCGAGCAGTATGACGACGAGGCGGAAGCCGCATAAGGCGCGCTTCGAGCGACACGAGAAACAAGGGCGGCATCCGAAAGGATAGCCGCCCTTTTTCATGCCCATTGACATCCATCCTGTTTCGTCCGAAATTTCTGTTATGACAGAAATTACCGAACATGATTCGAAACTGTCCCCGGCGGCGACCGAATTCATCCTTCATTGGGGTAATCTCGGCGGCCAGTGGGGTGTCAACCGCTCGGTGGCGCAAATCCATGCTTTGCTGTTCATCTCCGACCGCGCGCTCCACGCCGAGGAGATCGCCGAGATGCTCGGACTCGCGCGCTCGAACGTCTCCAACTCGATCAAGGAACTGCTCGGCTGGCGGCTGATCGAGCGCGTCCCGTTGCTCGGCGACCGGCGCGACCATTTCACCGCCGAAAAGGACATCTGGGAAATGGTCACGCGGATCGCCGCGGGCCGCAAGGCGCGCGAGGTCGATCCCGCCGAGGCGGCGCTGAAAGCGTGCGTCGCGCGTGCCGCGAATGACCCCGGGCTCAGCCCCGATGCCAAGGCGCGCCTGTCCGACATGCTCGATTTCGTGACGACGATGGGCCGCTGGCACGACGAGATGCTGAGCGTGCCCAAACCGGCGCTGATGCGGCTGATCAAGCTCGGCGCCGGGGTGACGAAGCTGATCAACTGGCGCCCGGGCAAGGGCAAGGATGCCGGTCAGGAGTGGTAGGATGCGAAGCGGAGCGGAACGGCAGATCGAGGCAGTGATCCCGGCGGCACGCGACGCCGGCGATAGGCTCACCGACGATCGCTTCCGCCAACTCGTTCCGCGCGCGGACTGGGATGCGCTGCCCGCCGACGTCCGGCGCCGCTTTTCAAAGCGCCTCTGCGGAACGGCGGTCGCAAGCTACAGCGGCGAGATCGTCTGGACGCGTCTTTCACGCGCGGGCTGGCTACTTGCGCAGCTCTGCCGCCTGATCGGCGCGCCGTTGCCGACGAGCGCCAGCGGTCCCGCACCCGCCGCCGTCGCGGTGAGCGAAGATCGCATAAGCGGCGGCCAGTGCTGGACGCGCCTTTACGGCCGGACGCGCGGCCATCCGCAGGTGATCCACAGCGCAAAGAGCTTTGCCGGCCCGACGGGGATTGAAGAGCATATCGGCGGCGGTTTCGGCATGGCGCTTACGGTCCGTGCCGAAGCCGATGCGCTGATCTTCACCTCCGACCATTATTTCTGGCAAGCGGCGGGGCTTCGGCTCCGCCTTCCCCGCCGGCTGTCCCCCGGCACGACCGTCGTGACGCATCAGCATCTCGGCAGCGGCCGCTTCGCCTTCGACCTCAAGGTCATGCACGCGCTGTTTGGCGAATTGCTCAATCAGCACGGATTGTTCCGCGATGCCTGACGCGGCCGGCCCGATCATTCTGTTCGACGCCGAATGCGTGCTGTGCTCGGCCAACGCGCAGTTCGTGCTGCGGCACGACAAGCGCGCGCGGTTTCGCCTGGCGTCGATCCAAGGGGTGGCGGGTGCCGCGCTGTGCCGCGAACATGGCCTCGATCCGCGCGATCCGACGAGCATTCTGGTCATCGATGGCGCACGCGTTCGGCGCGACAGCGATGCCGTGCTCGCAATCTATGAGGGACTCGGATGGCCGTGGCGGGTGCTCGCGCTCTTTCGCCTGGTCCCGGCATTCTTCCGGGACCCCATTTACCGCTGGATCGCGCGCCATCGCTACCGTCTGTTCGGAAAGCGCGCGACCTGCTGGGTCGCGCCGCCCGAATATCAAAACCGGATATTAGAATGAAGATATTGATCCTCGGCGGCTATGGCGTGTTCGGCGGACGCCTCGCCGAGCTGCTCGCCGACGTGCCCGACATCGACCTCTTCATCTGCGGCCGCGACCTCGGCCGAGCGGAGCGCTTCTGCGCCGCCTATCGCGGCATCGCGCGCGTCAATCCGCATAGGCTCGACCGGCGCGATACCGCTGCGGCGCTGGATCGGCTCCGTCCCGACCTCGTCGTCGATGCTTCGGGACCCTTCCAGGATTATGGCGCCGACGGCTATCGGGTGGTCGAGGCGTGCATCGCGGCGAAAGTCGACTATCTCGATTTCGCCGACGGCGCCGATTTCGTCTTCGGCATCGACCGCTTCGATGCCGCGGCGAAGACCGCGGGCATCTTCATCCTGTCGGGGGTCAGCAGTTTCCCCGCGCTCACCGGCGCGGTGTTGCGCGAAATGGCAAAGACGATGGACGTCCGCGCGGTCGAGGGCGGGATCGCGCCGTCGCCCTTTGCGGGCATCGGGCTCAACGTGATGCGCGCGGTCGTCGGCTATGCCGGCGCCCCGGTGAAGCTGCGACGCGACGGCAAGGATGCGCACGGCATCGGGCTTGCGGAAAGCGTGCGCTATACCGTCGCGGTCCCCGGCCGGCTGCCACTCAGGAACATCCATTTCTCGCTTGTCGACGTCCCCGATCTCCAGCTCATCCCGCGCGCCTGGCCCGCGCTCACCGACATCTGGATGGGCGCGGGCCCGGTGCCCGAGATCCTGCATCGCATCCTGAACCTGCTGGCAAAGGCGCGCGCGCGCTTTCACTTGCCGTCGTTCGAGCCCTTCTCGCGCCTCTTCTACGCGGTGCTCAACCGCATGCGCTTCGGCGAGCATCGCGGCGGGATGTTCATTCTCGCGCGCGGGCTTGCCGAAGGAAAAATGGCCGAGTGGAGCTGGCATCTTTTGGCCGAGGGCGATGACGGGCCCTATATTCCGTCGATGGCGATCGAAGCGATCGTCCGCAAATTGCGCGCCGGCGATCGTCCGGCCGCCGGCGCGCGGTCGAGCGTCGATGCGCTGAGACTCGCCGACTATGACGCGCTGTTCGCGAACCGATCGATTCACACCGGCTTTCGCAGCGAAGAGCCCGACGCGCCGCTCTATCGTCAGCTTCTCGGGACCGCCTTCGACACGCTGCCGCCGACGCTTCAGTTGCTGCACGGAAGCAAGGCCGAACGCCGGTGGCAGGGTCACGCCGAAGTGCGCCGCGGCACCGGGCTGCTCGCGCGGATCGCCGCCGCGATCGTCGGCTTTCCGAAAGCGGCTGCGCGCGTCCCCGTCACGGTCGCCTTTACGCCCGAAAAGGGCGGCGAGCGCTGGACCCGCGATTTCGGGGGCAAGCGCTTCGCGTCGTTGCAAATGCGCGGAACCGGACGGAACGACTATCTGCTCGTCGAGCGCTTCGGCCCGCTATCGTTCGCGATGGCAATCGTGGTTGAGAAGAACCGCCTTCATCTGGTCCCGCGCCGCTGGTCGGCCTTTGGCGCCCCGATGCCGCGCTGGCTGATGCCGCGCGGCCCCAGCTTTGAAACCGAGGCCGACGGCAGCTTTCGCTTCGACGTCGAAATCGCCGCGCCGCTTATCGGATTGATCGTCGCCTATCGCGGATCGCTCGATCCCGCCTGACGGGCATCAAAGCCCCTTGCCCGCCCCTTGCCGATGCTTACATATCGGCGCACGATAATTTCCCGCAGAGAATGAGGATCGCCTTGCCATGTCCCGTAAAGCCCTGTCCGCGCCGCTCGCGCTGGTTGCCCTGACGATGATCCCGGGCGCAGCAGCAGCGGCCGATGCCGCGGCGACATCGGCGACGGCCAAGGCCTTGACCTATCCCGACACCACGCGCGGCGACACGGTCGATCCGCAGTTCGGCGTCGACGTTGCCGACCCCTATCGCTGGCTGGAGGACGACGTGCGCGTCAATCCGAAGGTCGCTGACTGGGTCGCCGCGCAGAACAAGGTCACCGATAGCTATCTCGAAACATTGCCCGGCCGCGACAGCTTCAAGGAACGGATGACCGAGCTTTACAATTACGAACGCTTCGGCCTGCCGACGAAGGCCGGAACGCGCTATTTCTATAGCCGCAACGACGGGCTCCAGCCGCAGTCGGTGCTCTATGTCCGCGAAGGGCTCAAAGGAGAGGGTCGCATACTGATCGACCCCAATAGCTGGGCGAAGGACGGCGCGACCGCGCTCGGCGAGTGGAACCCGTCGGAAGATGGCAAGCATCTCCTCTATTCGGTGCAGGACGGCGGCACCGACTGGCGCATCGTGCGCGTCAAGGATGTCGCAACGGGTCAGGATCTGTCCGACGAGGTGCGCTGGGTCAAATTTTCGGCGCTCGACTGGGCGAAGGACGGCAGCGGCTTTTATTATTCGCGCTTCCCCGAGCCTAAAGAGGGCGAAGCCTTTCAGTCGCTCAACGAAAATCACAGCGTCTATTTCCACAAGCTCGGGACGCCGCAGAGCGCGGACGTGCTGATCCACGCGACCCCCGACAAGCCCAAGCTCAACAACAGCGCCGTCGTCACCGACGACGGCCAATATCTGCTCGTCGTCTCGTCCGAAGGCACCGACGAACGCTATGGCCTGACGCTGTATCCGCTCGGCAAGCGCGGCGCGAAGCCGATCACGCTTGTCGACGATTTTGCGAACAACTGGGAATATGTGACCAATGAGGGTACGCGCTTTACCTTGGTCACCAACAAGGGCGCGCCGCGCGGACGCATCGTGTCGCTGGACATCAAAAAGCCCGCCGCGCTGACGCAGCTGGTCGGCGAGAATGAGGCGACGCTGGTCGGCGCATCGCGTGTCGGCAACCGCCTGATTCTCTCCTACCTCGGCGATGCCAAGTCGGAGGCGCGCATGGTCGCGCTCGACGGCAAGCCGATCGCCAACATCAATCTCGCCGACATCGGCGCGGCCTCGGGCTTCGGCGGCAAGTCGAGCGACCCCGAAACCTTCTACAGCTTCTCGAGCTATGCGCGGCCGACGACGATCTATCGCTTCGACACGCAGACCGGGAAGAGCGAGATTTTCGCCGAACCGAAGCTGACCTTCAAGCCCGCCGACTTCAGCGTCGAGCAGCGTTTCTACAAGTCGAAGGACGGCACCGAAGTGCCGATGTTCGTCGTGATGAAAAAGGGCCTCGACCGCAGCAAGGGATCGCCGACATTGCTCTATGGCTATGGTGGCTTCAACGTCTCGATGACCCCCGGCTTTTCGCCGACCAAGCTCGCCTGGGTCGACAAGGGCGGCGTGCTCGCGATCGCGAACCTGCGCGGCGGCGGCGAATATGGCAAGGCGTGGCACGACGCCGGGCGCCTCGACAAGAAGCAGAATGTCTTCGACGATTTCATCGCCGCGGGCGAATATCTGATCGCCGAAGGTATCGCAGGCAAGGGCCAGATCGCGATCGAGGGCGGATCGAACGGCGGGCTGCTCGTCGGCGCGGTGACCAACCAGCGCCCCGACCTGTTCGCCGCGGCGCTGCCCGCGGTCGGCGTGATGGACATGCTGCGCTTCGACCGCTTCACCGCCGGCCGCTATTGGGTCGACGATTATGGCTATCCGTCGAAGGAAGGCGATTTCAAGAATCTGCTCGCCTATTCGCCGTACCATAATATCAAGGACGGCACCGCCTATCCCGCGGTGCTGGTGACGACCGCCGACACCGACGACCGCGTCGTGCCGGGGCACAGCTTCAAATATACCGCGGCGCTCCAGCATGCGAAGGCGGGCGACAAGCCGCACCTGATCCGCGTCGAAACGCGCGCGGGCCACGGCAGCGGCAAGCCGACCGACAAGATCATCGCCGAGGCGGCCGACAAATATGCCTTCGCGGCGAAGTGGACCGGGCTGAGCGTCGAATAATGTCCTTCGCCCTCGCCTTCTCCGCCACCGATCCCGCCGAACGCTGGGCCGAGGCGGGTGACGCCGCGGCCGCGCTCGTCGCGGGCGAACCCGACGGCATCGCCAATATGGCGAATGTCGCGGCGCTGATCTGGCAGGCGATCCCCGACCTCAACTGGGCAGGCTTCTATCGCTTCGACGGGACCGAGCTGGTGCTTGGCCCGTTCCAAGGCAAGGCGGCGTGCATCCGCATTCCGCTGGGCAAAGGGGTGTGCGGCGCCGCTGCGCGGCTGCGCGCCACGCAGCGCGTCGACGATGTCCACGCCTTTCCCGGCCATATCGCGTGCGACGCCGACAGCCGCAGCGAGCTCGTCGTGCCGGTGATCGCGAAGGACCGGCTGGTCGGCGTGCTCGACCTCGACAGTCCGATCCCTGACCGCTTCACCGCCGCCGACCAGGCAGGTGCCGAAGCGCTCGTCGCGCGCATCGCGGCCGCGCTCGCGGCCTGAAACCCCGCCCCAAATCGGGACAGATAAGTCACGGTTAACGGATTCGCGAAAAGGCGCTAATTTTGCTAACAAACTGTTAACCAATCGGTTCGGCCGAGGGAACAGGGAGTAAGTCATGCGCACGTTCGTGTTGTTGGGAATGGCCGCAGGGTCGTTGTTGCTGGCGAGTCATACGCGCGCCGAGCAGCCCGCGCTCGACTATGGCGTTCCCGCCGATCCCGATACCCGTGTTTACACCGGCTATCCCGACCGCGTGCCGAGCGAAGTCGATTATCGCCACGTCAATGGCACCTATGACGCCGAGGGCCGCTGGACCGGCACCTGGGACGGCACGTACGAGACATCCGACGGCCGCCGCTACGAAGGCCGTTATGAAGGCACGATCGAGGGCCATGGCGCCGGCTATCCGCCGCCGCCCGCTTACGACCCCCGTTATCACGGCGGGTATGACGCCCGTTATGACGAAGAGATGGAACGCCGCTGTGGCCGGGGGGGCACAGTGGGCGGCGCGGTTGTCGGCGGGCTCGTGGGGGGCATCGCCGGCAACCGCATAGCCGGACGCGGCGACCGCACCGCGGGCACGCTGATCGGCGGCGGGCTCGGCGCCCTGGCCGGCAGCGCGATCGGCAGTGCAGCCGACAAGAAGAAATGCGACGAATATTGGTCGAGCCGCAGCGCCCGCTACCAGGGTGGCCATTATCAGGGCGGCTATTATCCCGGCGGCACCTATCCCGGTGGCTATGCGACGACTTACCAGCACAGCGGCTACGGCTATGGCTACGGCTATTACACCCCCGGCGTCGTCGTCACAACGATCATCAACGGCGCGCCGATCGTGACCGAAACGGTCGAGACGTCGACGCGCACCTATTATGAAAATGTTCCGGTGCGGAAACGCTATGTCGCGAAGAAAAAGTGGAAGCCGAGACCCAAGGCCGCGCCGCGCTGCGTCTGCTGATACCCGGGAACAGGTCTGGTCATCTGTAACAGGCCCGTCATCCCCAGGATGGCGGGCCTTTCGGTTCTTTTCGTCATCCCGGGCTTGACCCGGGCTCCCGCTTTTCCGGCGTATCGATCGCAAGCGGGACCCCGGATCAAGTCCGGGGTGACGATAAAAGGAAGGATGCCACCAAGCTCGCCTCATCGGGCGGCGGCCACGGTTCAGCGGTGCGAAAGCATCGCGCGCGTAGGGCGGTGACATTGCGGGCTGGACCATCCTGAGCCCGCCGAAGGGGAGCTTCCCTCGATGCGTAAATTGACCAGCTTCACCACCGCAGCGGCGATCGTCCTGACCTCGGTCGGTCTCATCGCCGTGCCCGCCGAAGCGCGCGGGCGCCATCATCATGGCGGCTGGGGTTATCGCGACCGCGACAATATCAGCACCGGCGACGTGCTCGGCGGGCTGCTCGTCATCGGCACGATCGCCGCCATCGCGAGCTCGGTGAGCAAGAACAAGCGCGAGCGGGCGCCCGACTATCGTTACGAGCCGCCTTATCGCGGCGACGACCAGCGGCAGGAGGTGCCGCGCTACGAACCCGATGCACCGAACGACATCACCCCCGGCGCCTATGGCCGCGGCGAGGCCGAAGCGCGCGCCGCCGATGCCTGCAGCTGGGCGGTCGAGGGCGAGATGGGCGACGACGCCCGCGTCGACAGCATCACCGGCACAGAGCCGAACAACGGCGGCTGGTACGTCACCGGCACCGCCTCGCGCCTTGGCGGCGAGGTGAGCAGCTTTGGCTGCAGCTATCGCAATGGCCGCGTTATCGACGTCAATTTCGGCTGACACTATCCAACACCGGTAAAAGGCCTCTCGCCTCCGTGGCGAGGGGCCTTTTTCCTTTATGAACGCCAGCGAAACCAAGTCTGAACCCCAGATAAGCGGTGGGTTCAGCGCCCTGTCACCGCCACACCGGTAAACCGTCTCCAACAGGCCGCGAAGCTGCTGCCTGCGCTTAAGGAGACCGAACCATGGCTATCAAAACCACCCTGACCAAGGCCGCAATTGGTGCGGCCACCGCCGGCGCGATGCTGATGAGCGCCGCCCCTGCCGCCGCGCGCGATCGCTATGACCGCGACGGAATCAGCGCGGGCGAAATCATCGCCGGCGCCGTCGTAATCGGCGGCCTCGCGGCGATCCTGTCGAGCGGCGACAACGACCGCTACGACCGTTATGATGGCCGCTACGACGATCGCTATCGCGGGCGCTATGACGATCCCCGCTACGGCTATGGCTATGACTATAACCGCTATGGCAACAGCCGCCGCGCGGTCAGCCAGTGCGTCGGCGCCGTCGAGCGCGGCAGCCGCCGCTATGGCCGCACTGACGTGACCGAGGTCACCAGCATCGACCGCAAGCGCGACGGTTACCGCGTCAAGGGCCGCGTCATCGTGCGCGATGGCTATGGCGACCGCTGGGGCCGCGGCGGCTATTACGACAAGGGCAAGTTCACTTGCGAGGTTCGTTATGGCCGCGTCCAGGACATCCGCTTCTCGGGCCTCGGCTAACCGTCAAAGCCCCTCTCCTAAAGGAGAGGGGCTTTTCTTTATTCGCGTTGGGCGGCATGAAGCCATCTGCCCTCGCTCGTGCTTGGCTATCCGGCGATCCGCTTCACCGTCGGCGTCGAAGATTAGGCCCACCACCATCAGGTCAGCATCGACGGCGCGTCAGTTCGAACACGACGGTGAAATGGGCGCCCGGTTAAGGACGCTGCCGCCTATCGGCTGTATTGGCGCCGCGCCGACCGCAACGACTGGTCCGACGGCCGGGTCGTCCCGTCGGATGCTCCGAACCGAGGTCGTGTTGTCCGGTGCAATCGTCGACGATAATTTCTTTGGCGTTTCAGCGCTTTCCGTGGACGACCGCGAAAGCATCGTCACCTTGAGCGGGCTGCCGCCGGCGCAATAATTACCGAACACGCTATACGAAAATTTACCTTCTGCCTTTACGACTATCGGAGGACCACAATAATCGGCCGACGTGGGGGTCAGCCGACAGAGATGAGTCGCGCATGTCCAGTCCCGAGGCTTCCCCAGCCTCATCCGTCCCCGCCGAGAAGCGCCAGCCGCGTCAGTCGCGTCTGGTAAAGGGCGCGCTTGCCTGCGCGCGGCTCGGCCAATTCGATGTAACGATCCGCAACGTGTCCGAAACCGGCATCGGCGGGCAGGGACCCGTTGCGCTTAATATCGGCGAGCGAATCACTGTGTTTCTGCCCGGCCACGACCCGATGCTGGGCACTGTCCGCTGGGTCGTCGACAAAAGATTCGGCATCGAGACCGACCGGCCGATCGACACGGCATTGCTCCGCGCCGCGCACGGGGGGGCGGCTCCGGCAACCCATGCCGTCGCCTCGGGCTTCGAGATCGTCCCGCCCCCGAGCGCCCCCGCACGCCGCCCCGGCCTCGTCCTCGGCGCTGCCCAACCGGCGCACTCCGGCCGCAGCGTGTGGCAAGGCAAACGGCAGTGAAGCAGTTTGGCGTTAGGGTGCTGAGCTAATGTTCTGACATTCGTCATTCCCGCGGACGTGGGAATGACGAAGGAAGAAAGAGCGCGGCCACGCCCGGTCTTGAGCGGCCGGACGGGTGCGCTTCCTTTGGGCCGAACGGCCGGATTCAGCCCGCCTGCGGCATCCCCTGATAGAAATATTAAATTGCAAATGACTCGCAATAACATATAAGCCCGCCGGCGCGGCTTGTCGCGCGCGCTGGAAAGGGAAGCGATGTACGCCTTTGTCGATCGACCGGTGGCAAGCCTGTGTAACAGCGGGCGATTCCTGCTCTGGGCGATGCGCGGGTGGGTTCACGCCGCCGAGCGCGGGCGATGTCCGCCGCAGGTGCTCCATCGGGGCTTTGCTGCGGTCGGTGCCGCGGGCGCCCTGCCCGACTTTCACGTTGCGATGGCGCTGCTTGCCGGCGATGCCGTCGAAACCCTGCTGCTCGCGCCCCTGCCCTGTCTCCAGATTTCAGAGGATGAAGCAATTCTGCTTGGACTCTGGCGCGATTTTTCGCTTGAGAACGCCGCAAATGCCCATGCGACGCTGGCCTTGCTGGCCGAGGGAGAAAGCGTCGGCCCGATCGCCAAAGCGATGGGCGCCGCGATCGACCGGCTGGTCGCGACGGGATTCGATATGCCGGCCCTCGCGGCCGGCACCATGACACATCAGGAAAGTCCAAAGTGATGAGTGACCGTATTGCCGAAGCCGCCAAGCTGGCCCCCTCCGCCTCGCTGACCGTCGAGGAGGTGCGTTCGGTGCGTCATTGGAACGAGCATCTGTTCAGCTTCACGATCACGCGGCCGCCGAGCTTTCGCTTTCGCTCGGGCGAGTTCGTGATGATCGGCCTGCCCGGCGAAGGCCGCCCGCTGCTCCGCGCTTACTCGATCGCGAGCCCCGCCTATGCCGACGAGCTCGAATTCCTGTCGATCAAGGTGCCCGACGGCCCGCTGACCTCGCGCCTCCAGCTGATCCAACCGGGCGATCCGGTCTATCTCGGCCGCAAGCCGACGGGGACGCTCGTCGCCGACGCGCTGACCCCCGGGCGGCGTTTGTTCATGCTGTCGACCGGGACGGGGCTCGCCCCTTTCCTCAGCCTCGCCCGCGACCCCGACATTTACGAGCGTTTCAACCAGATCGTGATCGTGCATTGCGTGCGGCAGGTCAGCGACCTCGCCTTCCGCGACGAGCTCGAAAGCCAGCTTGCGGGCGATCCGCTTGTGCAGGATCAGGCGCTCCTCCAGTTCCACTATCTGCCGACGGTGACGCGCGAGCCCTTCCCCACGACGGGCCGCATCGACGCGCTGATCGAAAACGGACTGCTCTTTGGCCATCCGCTGACCGGCCCGAGCGCCTTCGATTCCACCACCGACCGCATCATGATGTGCGGCAGCATGGCGATGATCCGCGACCTCGAGGCGCGCTTCGAGGCGCTCGGCTTCAAGGAAGGCTCGAACGCCGCGCCCGGCGACTTCGTCATCGAGCGCGCGTTCGTCGGTTAGGACCAAATCCCGTCAGGGCTTGTCCGCGTAAGCCTTCACCAGGTCGAACATATAGTCGCGCCCGACATAGACCGAACGCACTTCCATGCGTTCGTTGAGGCCGTGCGCGCCATTGCCGTCGGGGTCGCCCCACATGCCGGGGATGCCATAGGTCGGGATGCCGACCGCACCCAGAAAGGTCGCGTCGGTATAGCCGTTCGCCATCGACGGGATGACCTTCAGCCCCGGCCAATATTTGTCGACGAGTGTCTGCATCGGGCCGAGGATCTTCGGGTCGAGCGGCGGCGCGGGCGGTGCGGGGCGTTTGGGCGGGAGCTGGGTGATCGTGACGCCCGGATCGCCGATCACACGTCCGAGTTCGTCCTTGATCGATTCGATGCTGTGCCCCGGAAAGATGCGGCAATTGATGTTCGCGCCCGCGCGCTGCGGCAGTGCGTTCGGGGCGTGACCGCCGTCGAGCAGGGTCGCAACGCAGGTGGTGCGCAAATTGCTGTGGAGGAACGGGTCCTTGTTGACGATCGCTTCGGCCGCCTTGTCGGCGGGGTTCTTCGCCAGCGCGGCCATCGCCCTGCCGGTCTCGTCGCCGCGCGCGGCGCCTGCTTCGGCAAAAAAGCGCCGCGTCGTGTCGGTCATCTCGACCGGGAAATCATAATCCGCAACCTTGGTGAGCGCGCGCGAAAGCTCGTAGATCGCATTGTCGGGCACCGGCGCCGAGCTGTGCCCGCCGGGGTTTCTCGTCTCCAACCGGAAGTTCGCGAAGGTCTTTTCGCCGACCTGCACCGACTGGCCGAGCACCTTGCCCTTTCCATCGCTGTCGCCGCCGCCGCCTTCGTTCAATGCAAATTCGGCGTCGATCAGGTCGCGTTTGTTCGCCGCGAGCCATTCGACGCCATTGAACGCACCATTGGTTTCCTCGCCGCAGGTCAGCGCGACTTTCACTGTGCGCTTGGGCTTGTAGCCCGCCTGCTGGAAACGGATCAGCGTGTCGACCCACACCGCGGCCTGCGCCTTGTCGTCGGCGGTGCCGCGGCCATAGAAATAGCCATTCTCCTCGACCATGACGAACGGATCGCGTTCCCAGTCGGCGCGCTTCGCCTCGACGACGTCGATATGCGCGACGAGCAGGAGCGGCTTCGCGGTCTTGCTGGTACCCGGATAGACGGCGACGAGACCGCCTTCCTTGGGGTTTTCAGCGGTGGCGAACAGGGTCAGCTGGCTCGCCGGTATGCCCGCCGCCTTCAGCCGCGTGGCCATGCGCTCCGCAGCGAGCGTGCAGCTGCCCGACGAGAGCGTCGTGTTCGTCTCGACCAGCTCCTTGTAAAGGCCGCGGAACGCAAGCTGGTCGGGGCGCGGCTGCGCCTCGGCGGCAATCGCGGGCGCCGCAAGCAGCATGGCGGACGTCAGCAGCGCGGACAGCGTCTTCATCATTTTCTCCCCTGTTTTGCGGATGAAGGGAGCAGAAAGACGGCATCGCCGCAAGCCGCGATGCGCGCACCTCTTGCGCCGCGTGCGCCTTTCGCGCAATTCGGGCCATGGGAGAGGACCAAGCGTGACACGAATGAATGACGACCCGCCGGGGCTGGTGGCGCGCGCGGTGCGCCGCCTGCTGCTTTTGCTGTACCGGATGCGCGGATGGAAAGCCGTCGGCGAGGTGCCCGAACCGCGCCGCTTCATCCTGATCGCGGCGCCGCACACGAGCAATTGGGATTTCGTCAATTTCCTCGGGCTGACCGCCGACCTCAAGATCCGGCCCTTTTTCATGGGCAAATTATCGCTGTTCCGCTGGCCGCTCGGCGGCTTCATCCGCCAGATGGGCGGTGTCCCGGTCGATCGCCGCGGCGGCGGCAATGTCGTCCAGCAGATGGTCGATGAATTCGCGCGCCGCGCCGAATTCATGCTGACCGTCGCGCCCGAAGGCACACGCGGCAAGACGGCGAAATGGCGCACCGGCTTTTATCAGATCGCGATGGCCGCCAAGGTTCCGCTCGTCGTCGGCTTCATGGATTATGCCACCAAGACCGGCGGGCTCGGCCCGCTGATCTGGCCCACAGGCGACTTTCGCGCCGACATGATGAAGGTATTTGAGGTATATAAGAGCCATAGCGCTCGATTCCCCGAGCGGCAGGCGCGCTCGATCGATGACATCGTCGGCCGCGATGAGGAACGAGGCATGCGCGCGTGAGTGACGCCCTTTTGCTGCTGACGATCAATTTCGGCGGATTGCTGGGCGCGATCCTGCTGCTCTGGGGCATCGCGACCCTGATCCGCGACGTGTCGTTCATCGACGCCTTCTGGGCATTCGGCATGGTGCTGCTCGCGTGGGGCACATGGTGGCAGGTCGGCGCGGAGGGCGCGCGCGCCAAGCTGCTCCTCGGCCTGACCTCGCTATGGGGACTGCGGCTCGCAATCCATCTGACGATCCGCTGGGCGAGCCATGGTGAGGACCCGCGCTACAAGAAAATCCTCGCGTACTCGATGGAGAAGCGGAGGTGGAGCTGGGCGAAGACCGCGCTTGTCATGGTTTTCCTGACGCAAGCGCCCTTGCTGTTCATCACCTGCCTGCCCGCGCAAATCGGCATCTGGGCGAGCGCGCGCGACCCGGCCGCGAGCGTCGGCGTCATCGGCTGGATCGGCGCGGCGGCGGCGCTCGCCGGCATCGCGTTCGAAAGCATCGGCGACGCGCAGCTCGACGCCTTTCGGAAAAACCCCGCGAACAAGGGCAAGGTGCTCGACACGGGCCTCTGGCGTTATACGCGCCATCCCAATTATTTCGGCGACGCTTTGACCTGGTGGGGCCTCTGGCTGATCGTCGCCGACCTCGGCTGGGCGCCCGCGCTCGCGAGTGTGATCGGGCCGGTCTTCCTGACCTTCACGCTCACCAGATGGTCGGGCAAGGCACTTCTCGAAAAGGGGCTGCACAAGACGCGGCCCGATTATGCCGACTATGTCGCGCGCACCTCCGGATTCGTCCCATGGCCGCCAAAGACCAGGGTTTAGGCGGCGAGGAAAGCCCGGCCGATGTGTCGGCGCTGGGCGACGCGCCGCGGATCCGCGCGATATTGGTCGAGGCGGCGCGCGCGGGGCGCAGCGTCAGCTACTCCGAACTGCTCGGCGATCTGGGTTTCCGCTTCACCCGGCCCAAGATGCGCGCGGTGTGCCGGACGCTGGAGGAAGTCGACCGCCTCAGCGCGCTGGACGGCGAACCCGATCTGGCGGTGCTGGTGGTGCGCGAGAGCGACCGGCTGCCCGGGCAAGGCTGGTGGGCCGGCGGGACGGCTTTGTTGCTCGGCTATGACGGCCCGTGGGAAGGGGCGGCGGCGGCGTGGTTTATTCGCGAGCAGCAGCAGGCGGTGTTCGATTTTTGGGAGGGGCGGTAGGCTGATTTCGACCAGTTGCTGACATATCCATCATCGTCACCCCGAACTTGATCCGGGGTCCATGACTTCAACGCTGCGGTGAATCCCGGATCAAGTCCGGGATGACGAAAGGAGGGGATGGCAGCTAACCACCCCGGAACCGTCATTCGCTTATTTCTTCAACCCGATCTCGCGCAGCCGCTCCTGCAGATACTCGTCCGCCGTAATCGGCGTCGGATATAAATTCGGGTGCGATGCATCGACGCAGCTTTCGAGCGTCTCGATCGGATAGTCCGAACGGAAGTGGAGGAAGAAGGGCATCGAATAGCGCGCGACGCTCGCGCGGCCCGCGTCGGGGTTGCGGACGCGGTGCGTGGTCGAGGGCAGCTTGTTGTTGGTCAGCCGCTGGAGCATGTCGCCGACGTTGACCGCCATTGCGCCCGGAGGCGGCGAGACGGGGAGCCAGCTGCCGTCCTTATCGAGGATTTCGAGCCCGGCTTCTTCTGCGCCGAGCAGCAGCGTGATCGTGTTGATATCCTCATGCGCCTCTGCACGGATGCCCTTCGCGGGGGCTTCGACCGGCGGATAATGGAGCAGGCGCATCACGCTGTTGCCGTCGGCGACCGTGTCGTCGAAGAAATCGGGCGCGAGGCCGAGGTAGCGCGCGATACCGGAGAGGAGACGCGCGCCGACGCGGTCGAATTCGGCGAAGAGCTTGTCATAGGCGGTACGAAAGCCGTCGACCTCGGCGGGCCAGACATTGTTCGGCTGCTGCGCCGCGAGGCGGTGCCCCGCGGGCAGGTCGCGGCCGACATGCCAGAATTCCTTGAGGTCGACTTCCTTCGCGCCCTTGGCGATCTCGGTCCCGAACGGAGTGTAGCCGCGCGCGCCACCGCCACCGGCGATATGATAGGCGCGCTTGGTTTCCTCGGGCAACGCGAAAAAGGCTTTCGCCTTGTCCCAGGCTTGGTCGATCAGCGCGGGGTCGATGCCGTGATCGGTGATCATCGCGAAACCGAAGCGTTCGAACGACGCGCCGAAATCCTTCGCGAACTGGTCGGCGGGGAGCGACATCGAAATGGTGGGAACTGCGGCAGTCATCTTATCATCCATATTGGGCGAAGCTTAGGCCTTCGCGACTCTGTTCCCGCATGTAGGACCGTCGACGAGGCAGGGAAAGAGGCTCGCTCTTTTCAAACCGGCGATGCTTGCTAAGAGAGCGCATGGCAAAATCATATTGGCTGATGAAATCCGAACCCGACGCCTATGCGTGGGAACAACTCGTCAAGGACGGCACCGGGATGTGGGACGGGGTACGCAACCACACCGCCAAACTCAATCTGATGGCGATGAAGGTCGGCGACGAGGCGCTCTTCTATCACAGCAATATCGGCAAGGAATGCGTCGGGATCATGGAGATCACCGAAGAGAGCTTTCCTGATCCGACCGCCGAAAAGGGCGCGCCGTGGGTCGTGGTGCGCGTCGCGCCCGTTCGTGCGCTTGCCAACCCGGTGACGCTGGCGGCGATCAAGGCTGATCCCAAGCTCGCCGACATGGATTTGATCCGCCAGTCGCGGCTGTCGGTCGGGCGCGTAACGCCCGCTGAGTGGAAGCATATCTTGAAGAAGTCCGAGCAGCCCGAGGGCTGAGCCGGCTTACTGACCGCGCAGCTTGACCTGCAGATGCTTCGCCACCGACGGGTGAAGCGGGTTGACGAATTCGCAACCATAATTGTTGCCATCGGCGCGGCGAACGACGGCTTCCAAAGGCTGGAGCCCGGGCAGGTTCACCCAGATATGCTTGCCGATCTGCGGCCGGAAAAACGTCACCATGCGAAAGCCCGTCGACGACAGGTCGAACAGTTCGACGTCGAAGGGGTTTAGCCCCGGTTCGCGGAAGCGTGCGCGGGCGGCCACGGGCGCGCGCTCGGCGCCGCGCCCGGCGGTGGGCGCCTTCTTGGTTTCGATGGTGCGATTCCCCAACACGGATTCGGTCCCTGCATTTCATTCTTGGTCGAACCGCTTTTAAGGCGCCGTTGGTTACCTTAAAGTGAAGCAATATGGTGAAAATCGGTTATACCGGCGGCGTGTCGCCGACCGCCAACAACTGGCTGGGATAAGGGACCGCGAGCGCTACGGCGGCGCGCCATTCCCCGCTTAGCCAGGTGGCATAATCCTCAGGGTAAAGGATCACCGGCATGCCCTTTGGCTGATGATGCGCGACCAGCCCGTTGGCGTCGGTCGTGAGCATCGCAAAGCACGGCCAGTCATCGCCCTGACGATGGATTCCGGCGAAGGCGAACACCGGCCGCGACGGAACCGAGAACCAGCGCTGGCGCCGCGCGCCGTCGGCACCCGACCAATAGGCAAAGGCGGTCGCGGGGATCAGGCAGCGCAGTTCGGCATGGCGGAGCGTCCCGATCCAGAACGGGCTGGCGAGGTTGCGGACGCTGGTGACCGGCCGGTCGCCCTGCGGCGGCGGCGGAACGCCCCACAGCTTCGGGCGCAGATAGCGCCGCGATCCGCAGCGACCGTCGCTGACGATCACCGGCGCGGGGCGGCCCGGCGCGACATAATCGCCGGTCCAGGGGTCATTGCCGGCTTCGGCGCCGAACGCCGCGGCGATCGTGCTGGCGGGGGCATCAAGACGGTAGAGGCTGGTCATCGAGGAGCTTTAGTCGGTTCCGCGCACCCGGCCGCGTCCGGCCTTGACCGTGCTGCGTGCTTTCTTGCTATCGACGCGGCGCGCTTTCGCCGCCTTGCTCGGCTTGGTCTTGATCCGGCGTTCGGGGCGGACGAGCGCGGCGTCGATCAGTTCGGACAGGCGTTGCCGGGCATCGGCGCGGTTCGCTTCCTGCGTCCGGAAACGGCGCGCGAGGATCACCAGTTCGCCCTCGGTCGTGAGCTTGCTTCCTGCGAGCAGCTTCAGCCGGCGAAAGGCATCGGGGGCGAGGCCCAGCGCGTAGATATTGACGCGCAATTGGCACGCCGTCGCGACCTTGTTGACGTTCTGGCCGCCCGGGCCCGATCCCGCGAGGAACTTCTCGCTGATCGCGCTTTCGGGTATCTCAGCCACGGGTCGGCGAGGCGCCTTCGGGTGCAGCGAAGCCCAACGCGATGAAGCTGTCGGGGAACGGCGCCTCGGCAATTATCGACGGCTTGACGTCACGTTTTACGACGAGCCGTTCGGCGTGGAGCAAGGTGCGCGTTTTGGTGCCACCGCGGCCGTAGACGGGGTCGCCGACGAGCGGGAAACCGAGCCCTTCGAGCGCGTGGACGCGCAGCTGGTGCGTGCGGCCGGTTTCGGGGCGGAAGCGAAGCAGCGCACGGTCGCCGACGACGGCGAGCTTTTCCCAATGCGAGACCGAGGGCTTGCCCTTCGGGTCACCGATCATGCGCCAGCCCTCTTCGGCGGTCGACACCTTCGACAGCGGAAGGTCGATCGTGCCGCCGTCGCCGTCGGGCACGCCGTCGACGATCGCGAGATATTGCTTCTCGACCTCACGGCTTTCGAACGCGCGGGTGAAACGGCCGTGCGCCTTGGGATTGCGCGCGAGGAGCAGGCAGCCCGACGTGTCGCGGTCGAGCCGGTGGACCGCGAGCGGCCAGCGTTTGAAGCCGAACTTGAGCAGGTCGAGATGATTTTCGAGGCTGATGCTGCCGTCGCGCGGCGCGTCGACCGGAAGGCCCGCGGGTTTGTCGATGACAAGGGCCTCGCCGTCGAGGAAGAGAACACGATCTGAAAGGAGCATGGCGCGCTATAGGCGCGCCGCTGCCTAGTCGAAAGCGTAAACGTCCATCGCGAGCAGGCCGTAGGTGATGCTGTGATGCAGCCGCTCGGCCTTGAACGGCGCCCCGCCCGCCCCCATCGCGACAAACAGCGGCAATATATGGTCGGGGGTCGGGTGATTGTCGCGACCGTGCGGCGCACGTTCGACGCCGTGGAGGACGTCATCGACTGCGCCAGCGACCATGCGTTCGGCGATCCAGTCGGTGAAATCACTGACCCATGCCGGCGCTGGAGCGTCGATCGGCAGGCGCGCCGCGAACAGCGCGCGGAGGTTGTGCGTGATGCTGCCCGATCCGACGATCAGCACATTGTCGTCGCGGAGCGGCGCGAGCGCCTGGCCGAGCGCATAATGCCATTCGGGCGAGGCGTTCGAGGCGATCGAAAGCTGGACCACCGGAATATCGGCGTCGGGATAGATCAGCGACAGCGGCACCCATGCGCCGTGATCGAGGCCGCGGTCGGGATCGGCGGTGACGGACAGGCCGTGGTCCGCGAGCAGTTCGACCACGCGCGCCGCGAGCGCCGGGTCGCCCGGCGCGGGATAGCGCATTGCGAAGAGCTCGTCGGGAAAGCCGCCGAAATCGTGGATCGTCGGCGGCGCCGGCGATGCGGTGACGGTCGCGCGGCCGCCCTGATACGCGGCGTCATGATGCGCCGACACGACGAGGATCGCCTGCGGGCGCGGGAGCCCGGCACCCAGCCCGGCGAGGAAGGTCCGCGCCGGGCTGGGCTCGAGCGCCATCATCGGCGAGCCATGCGAAAGGAAAAGGCTCGGGAGACGGCGCATCGGTTCAGGCAGCCTGCCGCAGTTCGCCGATCGCCGACGTGGCGCGAGCGACCGCTTCACCGTCCATCATATAGCCGTCGGCGGCGATGATCGTGACGTCGGTGATGCCGACGAAGCCGAGGATATGCTTCAGGTACCCGCTCGCGAAATCGACCTCGCTGCCCAGCGGCACGCCGCCCGAGGCAAAGACGATAAACGCGCGCTTGCCCGTCAGCAGCCCTTCGGGACCGGCTTCGGTATAGCGGAAGGTGCGGCGCGCGCGGGCGATCAGGTCGACCCAGGCTTTGAGCGACGCGGGGATTGCGAAATTGTAGATCGGCGCGGTGATGACGATTGTATCGGCGGCTTCGAGTTCGGCGATCAGTTCGTCCGACCCCGCGAGCACGGCCTTTTGCTCGTCGCTGCGCGCCGCTTCGTCGGTGAAGTTGGCGCCGATCCAGCTTTCGGTGAGCAGCGCGGGCGGCGCGGCGTTGAGATCGCGGCGGGTTACGGTGGCGCCATAGCCCTGTTCGACGAGGCGATTGACCAATTGGTCGGCGAGCGGACGGGTGGTCGAACCTTCGTTGCGGGCGCTGGCGTCGATGCGAAGAATATGGGTCATCGGGGTACTCCTTTTCACTTCGGGGAGAGGGGGTGCCGCGAGCCGCCCATGTTTTTGGGAAGAACTCGCGGCACCGGTTGGGCCGCCGTCAGGGAGGGGGAAGGCGGCGGCCCAGGGGCTTCTTAGATGCTGTCTACGAGCACCAGCTCGGCGTCGTCGAGCGCCTCGACCTCGATCGTGCCGACATCACGGAGCGCGATGCCGTCGCGGGGATCGGCGTCCGCGCCGTTGACGCGGATGCGGCCCTTGGCGGCGACCAGATAGGCGTGGCGCCCGGCTTCGAGGTCATAGGAAACGCTCTCACCGGCATTCACCGTCGCCGCGGCGACGCGGGCGTTGGCGCGGATCGGCAGCGCTTCATCGCCCTCGATCCCGCTCGCCAGCGTCACGAACTGACCCGACCTGTCGGCCTTGGGGAACTGGCGTGCACCCCAACCGGGATTGCCGCCGTCACGGTCGGGCATGATCCAGATCTGGAACAGCGTCGTTTCCTCATCCTCGAGGTTGAACTCGCTGTGCGTCACGCCGGTGCCGGCGCTCATCACCTGGACATCGCCCGCCGCGGTGCGGCCGCTGTTGCCCATCGAGTCGCGGTGCGTGATCGCGCCGGTGCGGACATAGGTGATGATTTCCATGTCGCGGTGCGGGTGCGGGGGGAAACCGGACTGCGCCGCGATGGCATCGTCGTTCCAGACGCGGAGCGCGCCCCAACCCATACGCTTCGGGTCGTGATAGTTTGCGAAAGAGAAATGGTGACGGGCGTCGAGCCAGCCGTGGTTGGCGTGGCCCAGCGTGTCGAATTTGCGGATGTCGATCATTGGCCTTGTCCTTTCGTATCTTCTCAATCGTTGCGCACATCGGCGATGCGGATGCGCTGCTGTTGAGGACAAAATAGGCATTTCGATCGTTTCTAAAATAGCGTAGATGGAAAACCATCGTTTCCATTCAGGAGCTATTGCGTGGCACTTCCCGACTATGAAGGCTGGGCCTGTTTCGTCGCTGTCGCCGATGGCGGCAGCTTTACCGCGGCGGCGGCATCGCTCGGGCTGTCGAAGGCGAGCGTGTCGAAAGCGGTGACGCGGCTCGAGGCGTCGCTCGGCATTACCCTGCTGCACCGAAGCTCGCGCGTCGTCGCGGTCTCGACCGCGGGCGCGGGGCTGCTCGACGAGGCGCGCGCGATGGTCGCGGCGGCGACCGCCGCGACGGAAGCTGCACGCGGCGACCGCGTCGACCTCGCGGGCCCGATCCGCCTCGCCGCGCCGATGAGCTTCGGGATCAAGGTGCTCGGCCCGCCGCTCGCGGTCTTTCTCGAGCAGCACCCCGCGGTCGAGATCGAGGTATTGCTGAGCGATGCGCGCAACGATCCGGTCGCCGAAGGCATCGACCTGACGCTGCGTATTTCGCCGCTCGCCGATTCGAGCCTGCTCGCGCGGACGATCGCGCCGGTCGCGGCGTCGGTGATCGCGAGCCCGGCCTATCTGGAAAAGCATGGCACCCCGAAACATCCGCTCGAACTCGCCGGCCACCGGCTGATCGGTTACGGCCATCGCCAGCGCGCGATGCCGCTGCATTTCCATCGTAAGGGCGAGGAGGCGACCGTGCTGCCGACGGGACCGCTGTTCGCGAACAATGGCGACGTCGCGGTGCCCTTGGTCGTCGCGGGGGTCGGAATCGCCTCGCTGCCTGACTTCATCGCCGCCGAAGCACTGGCATCGGGCGCGGTCGTCCCGATCCTGACCGACTGGTCGTTGCCGCAGTCGCACCTGCACCTGTTGTCGCCGCCATCGCGGCTGCGCCCGGCCCGCGTGCGCGCGCTTTCGGACCATCTGGTCGACACGCTGAAGATGTCCTGTACCGGCGCACATGATCGCTATGTGGCGCTTCACCATGATCCGAAAACGGCCTGAGCGACTGTTGCAAAATGGCCGCGACTCGCGGACTTCTGCGGGTTAAATCAAAATTAACCTTTTCCCTTCATTAGTTTCGTGGTTAATGTTCCGGCAGTCCTGCAACGGGGGTTTGGTCGGTGACATCCTTGATGGTCATGCGATCGGGTTCGCGGGATTATCGTGGGAAAAAGGGGTGCCCAATGCGCGTACTGCTGATCGAGGACGAGCCGACGACCGCGAAAGCGATCGATACGATGCTCACGACCGAGGGCTTCAATGTCTATACCACCGATCTTGGTGAGGAAGGCTTGGACCTGGGTAAGCTCTATGATTACGACATCATCCTGCTCGACCTGAACCTGCCCGATATGCACGGCTATGACGTGCTGAAAAAGCTCCGCACCGCCAAGGTGCAGACGCCGGTGCTGATCCTGTCGGGCATTTCGGAAATGGATTCGAAGGTGCGTTCGTTCGGCTTTGGCGCCGACGATTATGTCACCAAGCCGTTCCACCGTGACGAGCTGGTCGCGCGCATCCATGCGGTCGTCCGCCGGTCGAAGGGCCACAGCCAGAGCGTCATCAAGACGGGCAAGCTGGCGGTCAACCTCGATACCAAGACGGTCGAGGTCGACACGACGCGTGTGCATCTGACCGGCAAGGAATATCAGATGCTCGAGCTGCTGAGCCTCCGCAAAGGCACGACGCTGACCAAGGAAATGTTCCTGAACCACCTGTACGGCGGCATGGACGAGCCCGAATTGAAGATCATCGACGTCTTCATCTGCAAGCTGCGCAAGAAACTCGCGCTCGCCTGCCACGGCGAAAATTATATCGAGACGGTCTGGGGCCGCGGTTACGTCCTTCGCGATATCGACGACGAAGGCAATGAGGTGCGCCGCGTCGCCTGACGCGTAGCAACTCGCAAGATTTACCGAGGGAGCCCGGCGCGGAGCGATCCGCGCCGGTTTTCTTTTGGCGGTGTCGGCCGACGGCGGTTTTCGATCGGCAAGTGACATCATTCACCGTCACCCCGGGCTTGACCCGGGGCCTGCCTTGCCTTTTCATGTGACGATGGAGCGCTATCCCTGCGTCTATATTCTTGCGCGTTCATCGCACGGCACGCTTTACACCGGGGTTACGTCGAACCTCGTCCAGCGCATCCACCAGCATCGCGAAGAGACCTTCGAAGGTTACACCAAGGAATATGGAATCAAGCGTCTCGTCTGGTTCGAAGGCCATGACACGATGGATTCTGCCATCCTGCGCGAAAAGCGGATCAAGCGATGGCTGCGATCCTGGAAGTACGAACTGATCATCGCGATGAACCCAACGTGGCGCGATCTGGCCGAAGATTTTGGATTCGGCCCGTTGCCGTTGGGACAAAAGAAGGCGGGTCCCGGGTCAAGCCCGGGATGACGAAGCGGGGTAGTGCCGCCCGCTTCCGACCCCAAAGCGGACCAGCATCCGCCACGCGCGGCACCTCACGCCTGCGATTGCGTCAGCCGATGGATCGGGCCGAATTGCGCAATCGCGGCGCCAACGAAGGGTAGCGCGACGAGCCAGAGGCGTACGCCGGTGACGCCGAGCGGGCTCGCGATGCTGATCGCGGCGGTGGCGCCGAGCCCGGCGCAGATGAGGAGCAGCCCGGTGATCAGGCGCCAGTGCGGCACCTCGCCGCTGTCCTTGCTCGCGCGTTCGTAGCGCGCGAAGAGCGTGATCAGCGGGAAAAGCGCCGCAATATAGAGGATGAACCAGATCGGGCGCGCGAGCCACCATGCGGCGCTGCCGGGCGCGACGTCGAGCCCGATCCCGCCGAGCAGCCACGCCGCGACCATCACGAGCACGAAAGCGGTGAGGTGCCAGAGGTAGATCGTCATGATCATGCCGTTGACGAGCACGACGCTGGTCCAGATGCGGAGATTGTCGAGCATCCGCCGCCCCGCGGGTTCGAGCGCGAGCGCGATGCCCGCCTGTGCGATGCCGAGCGCGAGCAAAGCGAGCGTCGGCGGCATCGAGTTGCTGAGCCCGCTTCCCGGGACGCCGATCATCGCGACCGGATAGGGCCCGAAGCCGACGAGCAACGCGAGCGCGGCCAGCCCGCCCACACCCCACAAAAGCGCCCTGCCCGGCGCCAGCCGCCCCTCGCTCCACGCGAAGCCGAGTTGGTGGATCGCAAGCCAGACGAAGGCGAAGTTGAGGAAATTGACGTACGGCACATCGAAGCGCAGCGCCGCGACGTCGATCGCCACCGCGCCCGCGACGAGCGCCCAGAAGGAAGCGAAGCCCCAGCGTTTCCACGCCTTCCACGTCAGCGGCACGACCGCCGCAACCATCAGGTAAACCGACAGGAACCACACCGGGATCAGCGCGAGCTGCGCCGCCATCGCGACGATGCCGCGATCGATCCCCGCAAGCGTCCCGAACATCGCGACGAGCGTCCAGATCAGGAATAGCGGGAGCACCGGGTTGATCAGCCGTTGCAGCCGCCCGCTGTACCAGCTTTCGTAGCTGCCGCCCTTGCGCAGCGTCGCCGCCCACGACATGCCGTTCGAAAAACCGCCGACGAGGAAGAAGAGCGGCATCACCTGGAAACCCCAGGTCAGCCACTGCGTCCACGGCAGGATGCCTAGCAAATGCCCGCCCTCGACCGCGCCGTCCTTCATATAGGGCGCGGCGACGAGCCAGTGACCGACGACGACCGCGAGGATCGACAGCGCGCGGAGGAAATCGACGTAGCGGTTGCGCTCGGGCGGCGCCTGCTGCGCCATCTCCCTGGCCCGCGACCAGATGCTTTTGCGAGTTGCGGCAGCTCCCATTTCGGTCAAAAAAATTCCTCCCTCGTAAGCCCGGTTCTTTCTTCGTCATTCCCGCGAAGGCGGGAATCCCGCTTTCTTCATTGGAGCCAGAGAAGCGGGATTCCCGCCTTCGCGGGAATGACGGGTGTTGTTGACGTCGGAACCTAGTGCGGCTTCGCGTTGGCACAAGAGCGAAGACGCTTCGCCTTTGCCTTGGCGCGCCAGCCTTGCTATCGCGCCCAACAATGGCCAGCACGACAGACGACCTTCCGCCTTCAGAACCCGTCCCCGGCATGACCGATACCCCGTTCGACAGCGCGCTGTCCGAACGCTATCTCGTCTATGCGCTGTCGACGATCACCGCGCGTTCGCTGCCTGATCTGCGCGACGGGCTGAAGCCCGTCCACCGCCGCCTGCTGTGGGCGATGCGCGCGATGCGGCTCGACCCGTCGCAGGGCTACAAGAAATCGGCACGCGTCGTCGGCGACGTCATCGGTAAATTCCACCCGCATGGCGATGTTGCGGTCTATGACGCAATGGTCCGCCTCGCGCAGGATTTCTCGCTCCGCTACCCGCTCGTCGACGGCCAGGGCAATTTCGGCAACATCGACGGCGATAATGCCGCGGCATACCGCTATACCGAAGCGCGGCTGACGCGCGTCGCGGTCGACCTGATGCAGGGGCTCGACGAGGGCACGGTCGATTTCAAGCCGACCTATAATGGCGAGGACGAAGAGCCCGAGATCATGCCGGGGCTGTTCCCGAATCTGCTCGCCAATGGCGCGAGCGGGATCGCGGTCGGCATGGCGACGAACATCCCGCCGCACAACGCCGCCGAGGTGATCGACGCGGCGCTGGTGCTGATCGAGAATCCGCGCGCCGAGCTCGCCGAACTGCTCGAGCATGTCAAAGGCCCCGATTTCCCGACCGGGGGCATCGTCGTCGACAGCCCCGAGACGATTGCGCATGCCTATGAAACCGGGCGCGGCGGTTTCCGCGTCCGCGCGCGCTTTTCGACCGGCAAGCTCGGCGATAGCTGGGAAGAGAGCGGGATCGAGAAGCAGTCAGGCGGCACCTGGCAGCTGGTCATCAGCGAAATTCCGTACGGCGTCGCCAAGGGCAAGCTGATCGAGCAGATCGCGCAGCTGATCGCCGACAAGAAACTCCCGATTCTCGAGGATGTTCGCGACGAAAGCGCCGAGGACCTGCGCATCGTCGTCGAACCCAAGAGCCGCAACGTCGATCCGGATATCCTCAAGGAAAGCCTGTACCGGCTGACCGACCTCGAAAACCGCTTCGCGCTCAACCTCAACGTCCTCGACGCGACGCGCACGCCGAAGGTGATGGGGCTGCACCAGCTGCTCACCGAATGGCTGCAGCACCAGATCGTCGTCCTCGTCCGCCGCGCGCAGCACCGCATCGCGAAAATCGACGACCGGTTGGAGCTGGTCGCGGGCTATATCATCGCCTTCCTCAACCTCGACCGGATCATCGAGATCATCCGTACCGAGGACGAGCCGAAGCCGGTGATGATCGAAGAATTCATCCTGACCGACCGGCAGGCCGAGGCGATCCTCAACATGCGGCTGCGCTCGTTGCGCCGGCTCGAGGAAATGGAGCTGAAGCGCGAACAGGCCGACCTGACTGCCGAGCGCGAAGAGCTGGTCAAGCTGGTCGAGAGCCCTGCGCGGCAGAAGACGCGGCTGCGCAAGGATCTGGAGAAATTGCGCGCCGTTTACGGGCTTGAGACCCTGCTCGGTGCGCGCCGCACGACGATTGCCGAAGCCGCACCGGCGCGCGACATTCCCCTCGACGCGATGATCGAGAAGGAACCGGTGACGGTGATCCTCTCGAAACGCGGCTGGATCCGGGCCCAGCGCGGCCATGTCGCCGCCGACCAGTGGGCCGAATTCAAGTTCAAGGAAGGCGACGAGCTGTTGTTCGCCGCGCACGCGCAGACGACCGACAAGCTGCTGATCGCGGCGAGCGACGGGCGTTTCTTCACCGTCGGCGCCGACAAGCTGCCCGGTGGGCGCGGTTTTGGCGAACCGCTGCGCCTGATGGTCGACATCGACCCCGAGGCGCGGATCGTCGCGATGATCCCGGCGAGCGCCGATGGCCGGCTGCTGCTCGCCTCGACGAGCGGCCACGGCTTCGTCGCGCAAATGGCCGAAGTCGTCGCCGAAACGCGCAAGGGCCGCAACGTCGTCAACCTGAAGCCCAAGGCCGCGCTCGCCATCGTCCGGCCGGTTTCGGCGAGTGACGACAGCGTCGCGGTGGTCGGCGAAAATCGCAAGCTCGTCGTCTTCCCGCTCGCCGAGGTTCCGGTGATGGCGCGCGGGCAGGGCGTGATGCTGCAACGCTACCGCGACGGCGGGCTGTCCGACGCGGTCAGCTTCGCCTTTGCCGACGGATTGAGCTGGGCGATGGGCGGCGACACCGGCCGCACGCGCACCGAAACCGACCTGGCACCGTGGCGCGTCGCGCGCGGCGCCGCCGGACGGATGCCTCCGACCGGTTTTCCGAGGAACAATCGTTTCGGCTGAACGTATTTCGTTATTGCCGTAAATCCCTTCTTTACTTCCCGTGACCTAGGCATTGGGCAATGGGGAAAGGTCGCACAAAACCCTCTGTTATGCCTATCGATAGAACCGGCGAAGACCGGCCCTTATTGTTCGTCGGCTGGATCGACGCGTTGCCCGTTCCGGCCGCGCTGATCAGACCGATGGCGCGCGGCAATTTCCGGCTCCATGCAAGCAACGCCGCGTTCGACCGGTTGAGCCTGTCGCCCGCGGGCGTCGAGGCGCCGATCGAAATGCTGCGCGCGATCGAGCGCGCATCGCAATATACGGACGAATCGCAGGAATTTTCCTGCCAGCTCGGCGAAGGGCCCGCGGCGCGCGACCTGCGCGGCTCGATCGGCCCGCTGCCCACCGAATCGGGCGATGACGGGCTGTTCCTGCTGACGCTGATCGACCGGACGCAGGAGATGATGACCGAGCGCAACCTGCGCCGCGAGCTGGTGTCCGACAGCCTGACCGGGCTTCCCAACCGCGCCGGGTTCGAGGAACTCGTCGAACAGCGCTCGATCACCGACGTCGGCGTCGCCGACCATGCGATCCTGCTGCTCGACCTCGCACGGTTCAGCCGCATCAACGAACATATCGGGCCGATGGCCGGCGACGAGCTGATCATCACCGTCGCGCGGCGGCTGAAATCGAGCCTTCGCAGCGGCGACATATTGGCGCGCACCGGCGGCGACGAATTCGCCATATCGACGCGCGTCGTGGGCGGCCGCGCCGATGTGCGCGAAATGGCGCGGCGCATCCGCGGTTGTTTCGACCACCCCTTCCGCATCGGCGAATTGAAGGTCAGCGTCGACTGCGCGCTCGGCTGCGCGATCCAGCCGGCAGCTGACACCGATGTCGCCGATCAGATCCGCCACGCGCAGATCGCGCTCAAACGCGCGAAGCAGACCGACCGCATCGAAATCTATGAACCCGAAGCCGCGATGCTGTCGGACAACCGGTTCGGGATGGAAACCGAGCTGCGCAACGCGATCGAGGAAGACCGGCTCCACCTCGCCTTCCAGCCGCTGATCGAACTGGCGAGCGGCCGCGTTGCCGGGTTCGAAGCGCTGGCGCGCTGGGACACAAGCAGCGGCCATTCGGTTTCGCCGACCGAATTCATTCCGATTGCCGAGGATTCGGGTCTGATCGTCCCGCTCGGCCAATGGGCGATCGGCAAGGCCGCCGCGGTGCTCGCCGACTGGGACAAGCAGAATGGCGGCGGAATCGTCGACTGCTATTTCTCGGTCAATGTTTCGGCGATCCAGCTGGTGCGCGACGATGTCGCCGCGGTGGTGCGGCAAGCGCTTGAAAGCCATAAGATCGGCGGCGAAAGGCTGATGATCGAACTCACCGAAAGCGCGATCATCGGCGATCCCGACCTCGCGCTGTCGGTGCTCAGCGAGCTGAAGGCGCTCGACGCGCGCGTCGCGATGGACGATTTCGGCACCGGCTATTCGAACCTCGCCTATCTCCAGCGCCTGCCGATCGACGTGCTCAAGATCGACCGCAGCTTTGTCGAACATATGGTCGACGACCGCGACAAGGTGGCAATCGTCCGCACGATCCAGAGCCTGGCGGAAGTGCTGGGCATGCGCACGACGGCCGAAGGCGTCGAGACCGCCGACCAGGCGCGGTTGCTGTCGGCGCTCGGCTGCGATTTCGGGCAGGGTTTCCTGTTCGCGCGGCCGATGGATGGCAAGGACGCGCTCGATTATTGGCGTCAGTCGCTGGTGCGGCCGATCTTCTGATCGACCAACTCGGCGACGCGCGCGACGTCCGGGAAATCCTCCGCCACCCACTCGGCCTCGACCGCTTTCAGAATGCGCGCGACCTCGGGGCCGACCGCAATCCCGCGCGCGACGATGTCGCCGCCCTTGAGCGGCATTTCGGGGACGGTCCAGCCCGATAGTGCTTCGACCGCCGTGCGTGCCGAAGCCGCATCGTCCGCGAGCAGATGCACGTCGCGCGCGGCGTCGACCCCGATCGCATGCGCCAGCTGGCGGACCGGCCTGACGGTATCGGCGCGGCGTCCGCCGAGCGCGGCGAGATGTTTGCGCTGGCGCGTCGACAGGCGAAGCCGGCTCGCGACCTGTTCGGCAATGGCGGCGTCGGCGGGCAGCAGCGCCGATAGGCGGCGCAAAGGCGCGACGGCCACGCCCGCGGCTTCCTCATTGGCCACCAGCCGGTCGAACGCGGCGGCGAAGCCGGCATCGCGTTCGGGCAGCAAGACCTCGAAAATCCCGTCGGCGGCCATTTGCCCGACAATTGCGCGCGGATCGGGCAGCGACAAGATCTTGAGCAGCTCGTCGGCGATCCGTTCGCGCGACAGGCTTTTGAGCGACTGGCGCGCGGTCACCACGGCGGCGTGGCTCACGGCGTCGAGGTCGCCGCGCCCGAAACGCGCGGCGAAGCGATAGAAGCGCAGGATGCGCAAATGATCCTCGGCGATGCGCGTCGCGGGGTCGCCGATGAACGCAACGCGCCCCGCTTTCAGGTCGGCAAGGCCGCCGAACCAGTCATCCACCGTGCCGGTATCGGGGTCGGCATAGAGCGCATTGATCGTGAAGTCGCGCCGCGCCGCATCGTCGCGCCAGTCGTCGGCGAAGGCGATCGTCGCGCGGCGTCCGTCGGTTTCGACGTCGCGGCGCAATGTCGTGATTTCATGATGGTCGCCACTGGCGATCGCGGTGACGGTGCCGTGCGCGATGCCGGTCGGAATGACCTTGATATCGGCCGCCTCGAGCCGCCGCGTTACCTCCAGCGGCAGCAGCGGGGTTGCGAGGTCGATGTCGGTGACCGCGAGGCCGAGCAACGTATCGCGTACCGCGCCGCCGACGATCTTCACCGCGCCGCCATCGGCGGCCAGCGCGGCGACGATGCGCCGCAATCCGGGCCGATCGCGCCACTCGGCGGCGGGCAGCGCGGTCATCGGTGCCACCCCGCCGGCATCCGCCGCGCCAGATTGATGATGATTCCCGCCGTCACGCCCCAGATCCGTCGCCCCTGCCAGTCCATGTCATAATAATGGCGGTCGTGTCCCTGAAAATTCGCATGCTGGCGCGCATAATTGTCGGGATCGAAGAGGATATCGAGCGGCACCTCGAACCAGTCCTCGACTTCGTCGGGATTGGGGTCGAGCGGCAGGTCGGGCGGGATGACGCCGAGCACCGGGGTGATGATATAGCCGCTGCCCGAACGATAGGGTTCGGTGACGCCGGCGACCATCACGTCGCGGCGGTTGAGGCCGATTTCTTCCTCCGCCTCGCGCAGCGCCGCGTCGATCGCATCGCGGTCGCCGGGGTCGATCTTGCCGCCCGGAAAGGCGACCTGCCCCGCATGGCTGCGCAGCCATTGCGGCCGCTGGGTCAGGATGACGCCGGGATCGGGCCGGTCGGTGAAGGCGATGAGCACCGCGGCATCGCGCAAGGTCGGGGCGCCGAGATAGGCTTCGTCCTCGCCGGCGTCGGGGAGCAGATTATCGAGCGCGGCGCGCAGCTTTTCGGAGAGCATCAGCCGTCGACCAACGGAAAGCGTACGCCGTTGGACCAGATCGCTGGCTTATCGGCGTCCTCGGCGAGCGCCATCTCGACGAGCTCGTAGTAGAGCGCACGGTCGATCCGCGCTTCGAGCCCGTTGCCGATCGTGCCGCGTACGTGCAGCCGCGGGTTGGGATTGTCGGCATCGCTGCCGAAGTTCAGCGGGTGGTCGGCGCCGGCCATGACGAGATCGTCGGTATCGAGACGGAAGACCAGCTTGCGCGCGTCGCCCCCGCCTTCGCTCTTCATCTCGACGGCGCGGAAGGGCGTGTCTTCAACCGCGATCGAAAGCTTTTCAGCCGGGGTGACGAGAACATGGCTGCCGTCGGCTTCGCGACGCAGGATCGTCGAGAAGAGCCTGACCATCGCGGGGCGATTGATGCGGCCGCCTTCGTGATACCAGCTGCCGTCGGCGCGGATTTCCATGAAGCTGTCGCCGGTCCGTTCGGGATGCCATTGTTCGACCGGCGGCAGCTTGCGCGCCGCGAGCTGTTCGGCGGCTTCGGTCAGCGAGAGCTGCGAAAATTCCTTGGGAAGCGACGGTGCGGGGGTGACCATGTTTCCGACATAGGGGGAAGGATGGCGGGTGCAACCCCGGGGTTGCCTTCCCCCTTGATGGGGGAAGGATATGAAGCCTCATCCGCGTCAGCGGATTTAGGCGGAGTTGGATGGGGGTGATGGCGCGACCCTGCATCGTCGTTTCAGGCCGAGCGCACCCCCACCGCTGCGACTAGGCAGCAAGCTGCCAAGTCTCGCTGCCTCCCCCATCGAGGGGGAGGAACATCAGCGCGGTCCGATCATGCCCGCGCCCGTCGGCAGGCTGTGGCCGTTCACCGCCCGCGCGAGCAGGCGGCGTTTCTCGAACGGTCCTGGCAAATCCCATTCGCCCGTCGCATCGGCCGTAAAGCCGAAGAAGCGGCCATAATATTCGGGATCGCCGATCATCATCAGCGCGCCGTCGGCCTGGGTTTCTGCGGCATCGAGCATCTGCGCCATCAATGCGCGGCCATGGCCGCCGCGCTGGACGTCGGGGCGGATCGCCACCGGACCGACCATCACCAGCGGGGCTTCGCCGCCATCGGGCGCACGGAGCGCGACCGGCCAGCACTGGATCGTGCCGACCAGCGCGCCATCCTCGACCAGCGCAAAGCTGAGTTCGGGCACCGCATCCACGCCTTCGCGGATGCGATAGGCGGTTCGTCCAAAGCGATCCGTTCCGAAAGCGGCGTCGAGGAGATCCTCGACGGCCTGCGGCTCGATATCGGACAATGGAAGTAACTCGACCAACGCGTACCCTTTCGCTAATGCGGCGGCGCTTTAGGGTCCGGCGTCGGTATTGCAAAGCCGAATGTCGCACCGCTCGACAGGATGACCGTGTGACCGATAGTTTATGGCTGGAAGTGGACGGGCTGACCGTCCAGGTGCTGACCGGCATTTATTCCGAAGAAACCCATCTGCCGCAACCGCTGCGCATCTCGGTGCGCGCGAAGCTGGCAATGGCCGACCATTATGATCCGACGACGCCGCTGAGCGCGTCGAAAAACTATATGCACCTGAAATTCGCGGCGACCGAGGGCATACCCAAGGACGTCCATTTCGTGCTGATCGAAAGCGTCGCCGACCATATCATCGACACTTTGTTCCTGCAGGACGACAAGGTCCACGAGGTCGAGGTCAAGATCGTCAAGCTCGCGATCGCCGAGGAAGGCGAAGAGATCGGCATCACGATGCGGCGGGTGCGGAAGTGACGCAAAAGCTCGCTCTCGTCACGGGCGGGCTGCACCGCGTCGGCGCGGCGATTTCGGCGCGGCTGGCGCGCGAGGGCTATGCGCTGGCGATTCACAAGCGCAGTCCGGGCGACGCCGATCCGGTGCTGGCCGAGGCGCTGGCCGAGACCGGCGCCCTCGCCCATCGCTTTGCCGCCGACCTCGCCGATCCGGCGGCGGTCGATGCGCTGATCCCCGCGGTGATCGAGAAATTCGGCCGCGCGCCCGACCTGCTCGTGAACAATGCGGCGCTGTTTGCCGAGGGCGAGTGGACAGACCTGTCGGCTGCGGCGCTCGCCGAGATGATGCAGGTCAATCATCATGCGCCGGTGATGCTGGCGAAGGCGCTCGTCGCGGCGAGCGAAGGCAAGCGCCCGGCGATCGTCAATATCGTCGATCAGCGCGTTCTCCATCCAGTGCCCGACCAAGTCGCGTACAGCCTGTCGAAATCGGCGCTGTGGCAGGCGACGGCGACGCTCGCGGTCGCGTTCGGGAACCGCGCGCGGGTCAATGCCGTGGCACCGGGGCTGACGATGGCGACCGAGGATTATTCGGCGGCGCAGGTCGAGCGACTGGCGAAGCTTATGCCGCTCGGCGCGCTGCCGACGCCGGCGCAGATCGCCGATGCGGTCGTCTATCTCGCGCGCGCCGAGGCGGTGACGGGGCAGACGATCTTCGTCGACGGCGGCGCGCATCTGGCGCCGATGGCGCGCGATTTCGTGGCGCTGGAGCGGGATTAGCCACACACCTCTGTCGTCATCCCGGGCTTGACCCGGGATCCCGCTTATTGAGGCGGCGACCGGCTTCGATTTCAAGCGGGACCCCGGATCAAGTCCGGGGTGACGATGAAAGTGAAAGGCCGGTTGCGGCCGCGACCAGAGGCACGTGACTCTTGTCGCCCTTCGCGGGGGCGACGATCCATTAATAAATATGCACTGCCTTGGTAACGAGATAGCCGTCGAGTCCCTCGGGCCCGCTTTCGCTGCCGAAGCCCGATTCCTTGATCCCGCCGAACGGCGTGTCGAGCGTCGAGATCACGAAGCTGTTCACCCCGACCATGCCGCTTTCGATCGTGTCCACGATGCGATTGATGCGGCGGCCATTCTCGGTGAACGCGAAGGCCGCGAGGCCGTAGGGCAGCCGGTTCGCCTGTTCGAGCGCCTCATCCTCGGTGCCGAAGGGCCGGATCAGCGCCATCGGGCCGAAGGGTTCGTGGTTCATCGCATCGGCCTCAACCGGCACATCGGCGATCGCGGTCGGCTGGAAGAAATAACCGTTGCCCGTCGCCTCGCCGCCCGCGATGACGCGCGCGCCCTTGGCCTTGGCATCGGCGACCAGCGCTTCCAATGCGGGGATGCGGCGCGCGTTGGCGAGCGGGCCCATCTGCGTATCGCCATCGAGGCCGCTGCCGATCTTCACCTTCGCCGTCCGCTCGGCAAAGCCCTTCACGAACGCGTCGTAGATGCCCTGCTGCACATAGAAGCGCGTCGGCGAGATGCAGACCTGGCCGGCGTTACGGAATTTTTGCCACACGACCTTGTCGAGCGTGGCTTCGAGGTCGCAATCGTCGAAGATCAGCACCGGGGCATGGCCGCCGAGTTCCATCGTGATCCGCTTCACCCCGTCGGCGGCAAGCTTCATCAGATGCTTGCCGACCGCGGTCGAACCGGTGAAGCTGACCTTGCGGATCACCGGGCTCGCCAGCAGATGCCGGCTGATCTGGTCGGGGTCGCCGTAGACGAGCTGGACGACGTCACCCGGAATGCCCGCGTCCGCAATGCAGCGCATGATCGCGCTGGTGCAGCCCGGCGTTTCCTCGGGCGCCTTCGCGATCACGACGCAGCCCGCGGCGAGCGCGGGGGCGATTTTCTTGACCATCAGGTTGACCGGGAAGTTCCACGGGCTGAAGCCCGCGACCGGCCCGACCGGATGCTTGGTGACCATCGCGCGCTGCCCCGCCGGGCGCTGGAGCACGCGGCCCTCGATGCGTTTGCCCTGCTCGGCGAAATAGTCGAACAGCCCCGCCGCCGACAGCACCTCGCCGCGCGCCTCGGCGATCGGCTTGCCCTGTTCGAGCGTCAGCAAGGTCGCGATATGCTCGACGCGCTCGCGGATGATACCAGCGGCCTTGTGCATCAGCGCGGCGCGCTCGTCGGGGGTCTTGGCGCGCCAGACGGGCCAGCCGCGGTCCGCCGCGGCGAGTGCCTCGTCGAGGTCGGCCGCCGTCGCCACCGGCAGCTCGGCAATCGTGCCCGCGGTCGCGGGGTTATAGACCGGCCGCTCGTCGCGTCCCTCGCCGCTCCGCCAGGCGCCGTTGATGAAGAGCTGGAGGTCGGCGTCGTAGGTCGCGGTCATATTATATTCCTATCCGAACCGTTCGCATCGAGCGAAGTCGAGATGCCCCTCGACCTCGCACCACGCCGATGGGTGTCTCGACTTCGCTCGACACGAACGGGAATGGGGTGGTCAGATGGCGCCCATATAGGACCGGCTCAGCGATAGTTAAAGCTGATGCTGATCCGTTCGCCCTTGCCCGAATGCGGCATCACTTCGTGGCGGAGCCAGCTTTCCCAGAGGAAGACGCGCCCCGCGGCGGGCTCGGCATAAATGAAGGGCAACAGATGCTCGGGCGCATCGTCGGTGCGGCCGGGTGCGGCCATCAACATCGCGAGGCGCGGGTCTTCGAGTTTCAGCGCGCCCGATCCCGCGGGGACGGCGACGTAGAAGGTTCCCGATACGATGCTGTGCGGGTGGATATGGCCGCTATGCGTGCCGCCGGGTTTCAGGACATTGACCCACAGGCTGTCGAGCTTGAGCGGTTTCGCAAGGTCGAAGTGGCACGCCTTGGCGAACGCCTTCACTTCCTTGTCGAGCAGCTTCTTCAGATCATAGAAGGCAGGATCGCGCTCGGGCAGGTCGCCGAGGCTCGCGTAGCTGGTGTAGCCCTTATAGCCGTGGTCGCGGCTCCAGCGCCGCCCCGCGCCATCCTCCTCGGCGAACAGGCGGCTGCTTTCCTCCAGCTCTTCGAGCAGGTCGGGCGTGCCGATATCGGCCTCGTAGAAATTGGTGGCGAAGAGCGTGCGAACGGGCATGATGGCCGCAAAGCACAGCAAGTGCGGACACGCAAGGGAGATGGGGATGGCCGAGTTTGAACTGATCGCCGACGGATTGCGCTTTCCCGAGGCGCCGGTGGTGATGGACGACGGCAGCGTCATCGTCGTCGAGATCGAGGCGAAGCGCATCACACGCTGCTGGCCGGGCGGCCGGAAAGAGGTCATCGCGACCCCCGGCGGCGGTCCCAACGGCCTCGCGATCGGTCCCGACGGCAAGCTTTATTGCTGCAACAACGGCGGGTTCAACTATGTCGAATCGAACGGCTATCTCGCCCCGCACGGGATCGCCGACGATTATTCGGGCGGGCGGATCGAGCGTATCGATATCGAGACGGGCGAAGTCGAGGTGCTGTACAAGTCGGGCGATCATGGCGTCGTTTTGCGCGGCCCGAACGACATCATGTTCGACGCGCACGGCGGCTTCTGGTTCACCGATCATGGCAAGGTCGATTATGCCGCGCGCTGCCACGACATCGTCGGCATCTTCTATGCCAAGGCCGACGGCAGCTTCATCGAGGAAGTGATCTTCCCGAGCTATAATCCCAACGGCATCGGCATCTCGCCCGACGGGACCAAGCTCTACGCCGCCGAAACCTACACCTGCCGCCTCACCCAGTTCAACATTATCGCGCCGGGCAAGGTCGACGATGCCGCGGGACCCGGCGGCCCCGGCATCCCGCTCTATCGCCCCGCGGGCTATAAATTCTTCGACAGCCTCGCGATGGAAGCGAACGGCAATATCTGCGTCGCGACGATCGGCGAGTGCGGCATTTCGGTCGTCGGCCCCGATGGCGCGCTCGTCGAATTTGTCGCGACCGACGATATCTTCACCACCAACATCGCCTTCGGCGGACCCGACCGGCAGGATGCCTATATCACCCTGTCGGGCACGGGCCGGCTCGTGAAGACGCGCTGGGCCAGACCGGGGCTGCAACTGCAGTACTGACCCCGCGCCCGTTCGGGAGGCGAGGATGAGAATCGTGGGGATGGCGGCGTTGCTGATCGCGGCGCCCGCGAGTGCGCAGGGTCTGAATGCCGAACAGGCCGATGCGATCGTCAAGGGCTGCGCGGCGCACGCGCGCGCCAAGGGTCAGGGCCATGCGATCGCGGTCGTCGACCTTGGCGGCCATCCGGTCGCGATGTGGCGAATGGACGGCAATGCGTTCGGCATGATGGACTTCTCGCTCGAAAAGGCGCGCGCGGTCGCGGCATGGGGTTTCGCGACGAGCGGGATGGAGGAAGCGGCGAAGGGCACGCCGGGCTTCGCCGATGCGCCGCATGTCGTCACTGTGCCGGGCGGCATTCCGGTCTTCTCCGCCGACGGCCGCACCCGGCTGGGCGGGGTCGGCGCGTCGGGCGAGGCGCCGGCCGACGATGCCGCTTGCGCCGCCGCCGGGATCGCGGCAGCAGGACTCCAATCGGAGCGCGCCCGCTGACGGTCATGGCGCCTCCTGCAACGGGGAGCGCCGCAGATGCACGAGGAAACCCACGCCGTCACGCGGATCGGCTGGCTGCGCGCCGCGATCCTCGGTGCCAACGACGGGATCGTGTCGACCGCGAGCCTGATCGCGGGGGTCGCGGCGGCGGGGGCGTCGCAGTCATCGATCCTCGTCACCGGTACCGCGGGGCTGGTTGCCGGCGCGATGTCGATGGCGGCGGGCGAATATGTGTCGGTGAGTTCGCAGGGCGATGCCGAAAGGTCCGACGTCGAGCTGGAGAAACGGCATCTCGCGGCCGATCCCGAATTCGAGCTCGAAGAGCTGACTTTAATCTATCAGGAGCGCGGACTCGACCGCGCACTCGCCGAGCAGGTCGCGGTGCAGCTGACCGAGCATAACGCGCTCGACACGCATCTGCGTGACGAGCTGGGCATGACCGACGCGATGGCGGCGCGGCCGGTCCAGGCGGCCGCCGCCTCTGCAGCAAGCTTTGCGATCGGCGCGGCGTTGCCGCTTGCAACGGTGCTCGTCGATCAGGGCGATACGCTGCCCCTCACCGTATCGGCGGCGTCATTGGTCTTTCTCGCGATCCTCGGCGCACTCGGCGCCTGGGCGGGCAATGCCCCAATGCTGCGTCCGGTCGTTCGCGTCACCTTCTGGGGTGCGATGGCGATGGCGGTGACGATCGCGATCGGATCTCTGCTCGGAACGACGGTGGGCTAGCGCCGTTCCAACCACTCACGCAACGCGACGGCGTTGTTTCGCTGCTCGCTCTTCGCGGCATAAAGCAAGGTCACCAGTCCGGCCTTCGCCGCGGCGTCGAGCGTGAAGAGCGCCGCCTTTACCTCCTCACCGCCCGCGTCGAGTTCGGCGAAATAGTCGAGGCGGAACGCATCCCATGCCTCGTCCGAATCGGCGGTCTCGCCGTGAAAACGCTTGCGCAGCCCATCGCTCGGCGACAGCGGCTTGAGCCACGCCGCGAGCGCCGCCTTCTCCTTCGACACGCCGCGCGGCCACAGCCGGTCGACGAGGAAACGCGTGCCGTCACCGGGACCGGCCGGTTCGTGGATGCGTTTGACCGCGATTGTCAGGGGCGGTGCCATCTGTATGACTATCGATCATCCCGCATTCGCGGGCAAGACAATCGGAGGGGTCCGGAATGAGCGCAAAGAGCTGGGCGATCGACATCGATCGCGACGATATCACGCAAGCCAAATTGGTCGAGGATGCGGGCGCGCCGCTCGCACCGGGACAGGTTCGCGTGCATCTGGGCAGCTATGCGATGACCGCGAACAACATCACTTATGCGGTGTTCGGCAAACCCGCCGGGTTGTTCGGAAATGATCAAGGCTATTGGGATTTCTTCGCCGAGCGCGATACGCCCGGCCGCCTGCCGGTCTGGGGCTTTGCGACGGTGACCGAAAGCGCCGCCGAGGGGGTGTCGGTCGGCGACCGCTTCTATGGCTATTATCCGATGGCGGAGGGCGCGGTGCTGACCGTTGGCAAGGCGGGGCCGGGCGGCTTCACCGATGTGACGCCGCGGCGCACCACCCTGCCCCCCATCTATAATGCTTATCAGCGGATCGAGGCGCTGCCCGATTATCGCGCCGCCGACCATGATTATTGGCCGGTGTTCCGTCCGCTGTTCCTGACCGGCTGGCTGATCGCCGACCAGTTCGAGGATGAGGGCGATTATGGCGTCCAGCAGATTTTGATCGCCAGCGCGTCGAGCAAGACCGCGATCGGCCTCGGCTTCGCGCTCAAGCTGCGCACCGAGCGGCCCGAAACGATCGGTCTGACGAGCGCGGCCAATGTCGACGCCCTCGCCGCGCGGGGCATCTACGACCGCGTCATCAGCTATGACCAGATCATGACGCTGAACGCGACCACCCCCGCGGCGCTCGTCGATATGGCGGGCAATGGCGCCGTGACGCGAACCGTCCACAGCCATTTCGGAGGGCAGCTTCAGGCATCGATCGTCGTCGGCAAGTCGCACTGGGATGCGCAGGCCGATGGCGAAGGGCTGCCCGGCCCCGAGCGCCAGGGCTTTTTCGCCCCGGGGCGCAGCCAGAAGCGCATCGCCGACTGGGGCGGTCCGGCGTTCGGACAGAAGATCGCCGAAGCCTGGCTGGCGTTCATGGACGTTGCGCCGCGGCTGACTTCGGTCGATAAACGCCGCGGCGGCGAGGCGGCGCTTGCCGCCTATCGGGAGATGCTCTCGGGACAGGCCGACCCCGCGAAAGGGATCGTCGTCGTTCCATGAGGGTCGTGGGGAGCAGTCCCTTTCACCGCCGCACGAAAGGACAGACCATGCTTCGCATTCTCGCTTTCGCCACGTCGCTCGCACTCCTGCTTCCGGCGGGAGCCGCGCTTGCCGAACCGCCCAAGGCCGCACCCGCGCGGAAGGCCGATCTCGCCGACCGCGTCGCCGGCACATATAAGGGCGCGGTGGCATCCGATGCGCGCGGATCATCGCGGGACAATGTCACGATCACCGTCACGCGCACGGGGCCGAACAAGGTCGAGATCAAATCGGACTATCCGCGCATCCCGACCGTCACCATCCCGCTCGAGCAAGCGATGGACGCGATCCTCGCCGCGAGCGGGCCGTCGGTCTTCCTGCTCGATACGGTACGTTCGCCCGACCGGCTCGACCTGACTATCGACGACGCCAGCTGGTCGGGCAATCGCGTCGCCACCCCCGCCAAGAAATAAGGTTCTTTCTCCCGCATGACTTACACGACGGTGATATTCGACTTCGGCGGCGTCATCACGGCGTCGCCGTTCGAAGCCTTCAATCGCCTTGAAGAAGAACGCGGGCTGCCGCGCGATTTCGTGCGCCGCGTTAACAGCGCCGATCCCGACGATAACGCCTGGGCGAAGTTCGAACGTGCGGAGATCGACGCCGCGACCTTCGACACATTGTTCGCCGAAGAAGCGCGCGCATTGGGGCATGACCTTGAAGGCGAAGCCGTGCTTGCCGTCATCGCGGGCGCGGTGCGTCCGGCGATGGTCGCGGCGCTCGATACGCTGAAGGACCGCGGCTTCACCATCGCGTGCATCACGAACAATGTCCCCGGCGGCAAGATGGGCGTTCTCGGCGCGGGGATGACACGCAGCGAAGAGGCCGCGATCGAGGTCGCCGATATCATGGCGCGCTTTGCGCATGTTATCGAATCGAGCAAGGCGGGGGTGCGCAAACCCGACCCGCGGATCTATCTGATGATGTGCGAAAAGCTTGGCGTCGAACCCGGCGAGTGCATCTATCTCGACGACCTTGGCATCAACTGCAAACCGGCGAGCGCGCTCGGCATGCATGCGATCAAGGTGACGAGCGGCGAGCAGGCGCTCGCCGACCTGTCGGCGGTGCTGGGGATGGAATTGCCCTGACCGGTCTTTCGATCACGCAATGAATGACGGTTTGGGGTGGTGAGTTGACGGCGAACTGCTCCACTTCGTCATCCCGGACTTGATCCGGGATCCACGACGACGGCGCAGCTATGGATCCCGGATCAAGTCCGGGATGACGATGAAAGGAAGGGCAGCTTCCGGTCGATCCTGCCGTCCGGATCAGACCACCGCCTCCGCAAGATTCAGCTTCGCCGCGCGCTCGAAGATTTGCGTGAGGACAGGTTCGGTGTCGGTGACGCGCATCGCGACGTGAAATTCGACCGGGGCCAAGGCCGGCATGCCGTCGATTGGGGCGAGCGCGCCGCTCGCGACCTCCCCGCGCACCATCGGTTGCGGAAAAATGCCGATCCCCCCGCCCGCCTTCGCGATGTCGATCATCGTGCGCGCATTGTTGCAGAGGTTCAATGATTTCTGCGCGATGCGCGACGCCGCTATCGCCTCGCGCATCCGGCCATGGATCGGCGAATGGCTGGCGAGCGACCAGACGGGGAGCGTAGCTTCGCCACCGGCAAAGGCCGATGCGACCACAGGGCTTGCGAGCCAGACGAGTTCGACCGCGCCGATCGGGCTGGTTTTCAGTGCGGGGTGGGCGATCGGTCCCGCAGCAAAGGCGATGTCGGTGCGGCCGGTCAAAAGCTGCTGGATCAGGTTCGCGGTGAGGTCGATTTCGATTTCGAGCCCGACACCCGGCATATCGGCCTTCAATCCCGCGACGAAGGCGGGAAGGCAGCTTGCCGCCGCAATTTCGCCGGCGCCGATGCGCACCACCCCGCTCGCCTCGCCATATCCGCCGCTGCCGAGCAGCGCGACCTGCATGTCGCGGAGCAGCGGGTCGCAGTCGCGCACCAGCTTGCGCCCCGCCGCGGTGAGCGACATCGCGCGGCCTTCACGGCGGAACAGCGCGGTGCCGAGGCGCTGTTCGAGCTCGCGCATCCGCGCCGACACCGTCGGCTGGGTGGTGTTCAGCCGCTCGGCCGCCGCCGAAAAGGTGCCGAGCCGGTCGATCCAGAGCAAAGTTTCGAGATGATAGAGCGAGACGCGATTGATAGACATCGTCTATGTATAATCCAAAAATCGAACAATTAGAATTGATGGATCAAATGCGCCAAGGTCGCGCGCGAAACCATTCAGGAGAGCCGTCCCATGGGGAAGAAGCAATATCCCGACGCCGCCGCCGCCCTCGAAGGCCTGCTGTTCGACGGCATGCAGATTTGCGCAGGCGGCTTCGGCCTTTGCGGCATCCCCGAACGTCTGATCGACGCGATTCGTGACGCGGGCACCAAGGATCTGACGATCGCCAGCAACAATGCCGGAATCGACGGCGAAGGGCTCGGCAAGCTGCTCCGCACCAAGCAGGTCAAGAAGATGATCTCGTCCTACGTCGGCGAGAATAAGGAATTCGAGCGGCAATATCTGGCGGGCGAGCTCGAGGTCGAATTCTGCCCGCAGGGCACGCTCGCCGAGCGTTGCCGCGCGGGCGGCGCGGGCATTCCCGGCTTCTATACGAAGACCGGCGTCGGCACGCTGGTGGCCGAGGGCAAGGAAGTGAAGAATTTCGACGGGCAGGATTATATCCTCGAACGCGGCATCTTCGCCGACCTCGCGATCATCAAGGGGTGGAAGGCCGACGAGAGCGGCAATTTGATCTTCCGCAAGACCGCGCGCAACTTCAACCAGCCGATGGCGACCGCGGCAAAGATCTGCGTCGCCGAGGTCGAGGAAATCGTCCCTGTCGGCAGCCTCGATCCCGACGCGATCCACCTGCCCGGCATCTATGTGAAGCGCCTCGTCCTTGGCGCGCCGTACGACAAGAAAATCGAATTCCGCACGACGCGCCCGCGCGAGACGGCGTGATGCGCAGCCTCGCCATTGGCGCCGCGCTGCTCCTTGCAGGGTGCGCGAGCGCGCCGGCAGAGGTGGCCACGGCTCCGGCTCCGCCCGCCCCTCTGCCGGCCCCCGCACCGGCGGAAGCCGCCAAGCCGCCCGTCGCGCTGCAATATCTCTATGGCTCGCCCGAGGCGGCCGTTGCGGTGCGCGGGGTCAATGCGCGGATCGCGGACTATGGCGTGTGGCGGATCAAGCAGCGGCCGAAGGACAGCGTTGTGCTCGCCGCGGGTGCGACGATGGACGCACCGGCGTTCGAGCCGTGCGGCGACAAGCCTTTCGCCGCGGTGTTCGACGCCGACGAGACGCTCATCTGGAACCTTGGCCCGATGCGGCATTTCGCTGAAAAAGGCACCGGCTTCGACCTTAAGGTCTGGGACCAGTGGGAAAAGGGTGGCGCGGGCAAGGCGGTCGCGATGCCCGGCAGCGTCGAGATGGTGAACAAGCTCCGCGCCGCGGGAATCACCGTGATCGCGAATACCAACCGAAGCGCCGCCAATGCCGCGGGCAGCGAGGACACGCTGCGCGCCGCCGGCCTCGGCGCGTTCAAGCATGGCGAGACTTTGTTCCTGATGGGCGACGACGCCGGCGGGTCGAGCAAGGACGGGCGCCGCGCGACGATCGCGTCGCGCTACTGCGTGATCATTCTCGGCGGCGACCAGCTTGGCGATTTCAGCCAGCAGTTCAACGTCAAGGACCTGCCCGCCGCGCAGCGCATGGCGCTCGCGACGAGCACCGCCGCCACCGCACTCTGGGACAAGGGCTGGTTCCTTTTCCCCAACCCCGTCTACGGCCCGTGGGAAAAACTGGGCTGGGGCGACGCCTTCCCCTCCGACAAGCAATGGGAGCCAAGCGAATGAGCTGGACGCGTGATGACATGGCGGCGCGCGCCGCGAAGGAACTGCAGGACGGCTACTACGTCAATCTCGGCATCGGCATCCCGACGCTCGTTGCGAACCATATCCCTGCGAGGATGACGGTGACGCTGCAGTCGGAGAACGGCATGCTCGGCATCGGTCCGTTTCCCTTTGAGGGCGACGAGGATCCCGACCTGATCAACGCGGGCAAGCAGACGATCAGCGAGCTGCCGCAGTCGGCCTATTTCAGCTCCTCGGACAGTTTCGCGATGATTCGCGGTGGGCATATCGACCTGACCGTCTTGGGCGCGATGGAGATCGCCGAAAATGGCGACATCGCCAACTGGATGATCCCGGGCAAGATGATCAAGGGCATGGGCGGCGCGATGGACCTTGTCGCCGGGGTCAAGAAGATCATCGTCGTGATGGAGCATAACGCCAAGGACGGCAGCCCGAAGTTCATCCCCGCATGCACGCTGCCGCTGACCGGCAAGAATGTCGTCGACATGATCATCACCGACCTCGCGGTGTTCAAGCGCGACAATCATGACGGCCCGTTCAGGCTGATCGAGCTGGCGCCGGGGGTGACGCCCGAGGACGTCGCCGCGAAAACGACGGCGCATTATATTGCATAATGTCGCGGCCAACCCCGGCTCCACTTGGCTGATCGTCGGCGGGTGGCTGTCGGTGCTGGCCGCGCTTCTGCATATCGCCTGCATTTTCGGCGGCCCCGACTGGTATCGCTTCTTCGGCGCGGGCGAAGGCATGGCGCGTGCGGCGGCGCGCGGCGATCTGCGGCCGACGCTGATCACGCTGGCGATTAGCGCCGTCCTGCTGATCTGGGCCGCCTATGCCTTTTCCGGCGCGGGCAGCTTACCGCGCCTGCCGCTGCTGCGGACTGGCCTGATCGTGATTACTGCTATCTACCTGCTTCGCGGACTGATCTTCGTGCCACTCCATCTGTGGCGCCCGCAACATACCGACAGTTTCGCGATCTGGTCGTCGCTGATCGTCCTTGTCTATGGCGCGGTTTACGCCGCCGGGACGTTCAAAGCGTGGGACCATCTCGCGCCCTGAGGGGTGACGGCGGCGGATGTCGCGGCTAAGACGACGGCCAATCATGAGGTCGCAGTCCAAAAACAAGTCCAGGAAGCCGGTTTTCACCTATCTCATCGCGATCCTCGCGTTGGGGTTGGCGGGCTGGTTTGGCATTCACGCGCTCGGCGGGAAGCACCCGCTCGCCAGCGTTCCGATCCCGATCAAGGCGCCGGAAAACCTGCCCGACACGCCCGCCGAATGGCGCGGCCGGATCGATTATCGCGCGCTCGACGGGCAACTCGCTGCGCTGTCGCAGCGGCCCGAAATGGCGGGGCTGGCGGTGGCGGTGGTCGAAGACGGCAAGCTCAGCTTTGTCCGCACCTATGGTGTCGCCGACAAGTCGACCGGCGCGCCGGTCACGCCGCAAACGCTGTTCCGCTGGGCGTCGGTATCCAAGACCGCAACGGGGGCCTTGGCGGCGGCGCTGGCCAAGGATGGCAAGGTCGATCTGGACCGGTCGGTTGCCAGCTGGCGCACGTCGCTGCGCCTTCCCGGCGGCGCCGAGGAACGGATCACGGTGGGCGACCTGCTCGCTCAGCGGACCGGCCTCACCAAAAACGCCTATGACGAAAAGCTGGAGGAAGGGCAGAGCCCGCAGCTGCTACGCGCGAGCCTTGCCCTCGCACCGCTGCAATGCGAGCCCGGAACCTGCCACACTTACCAGAATGTCGCCTTCGACACGGCGAGCGAGATATTGGGCAAGGCCGCCAACGAGCTGTTCGCCGACGCGGTCGAAGACCGGTTTTTCCGCCCGCTCGGCATGGTCAGCGCGGGCTATGGGAAGGAGCGGCTGACGAGCGCCAAGGATTGGGCGAAACCGCACCGCGGCGCGCAGGTGCGCCCGATCAAGGAGGCCTATTGGCGCGTTCCCGCCGCCGCGGGGGTCGAAAGCGATATCGTCGATTTCGCGACCTGGATGCAGGCGATGATGGGCAGCCGTCCCGATGTGCTGCCGGGCGAGGTGCTGCAGATCGCGCATCGCCCGCGCGTCGGCACGGGGCGGCTCTATGGCGGCACCTTGCGGGCTGCCACGGGCGAAGCGGGCTATGGCCTCGGCTGGCGGAGCTTCACCTATGCCGGCGGCCGGCTCGAAGGCCATTCGGGTGCGGTCGAGGGCTACCGTGCAACGATGATTTTCGAACCGGCGACGCGGACGGGCGTCGTGGCATTGTGGAACAGCGATTGGGGATTTCCCTTCCGCATCCCGTTCACGGTGATCGACAGCTATCATAGGCGCGACGACGCGGGCTGGCTCGACCTCAGCGAACTGCCCCAGGCGGCCGGCGGCGCGGCGACCCGCCCGGTCGTCGCGAATCCGAAAGGCTAACCGCCTTTCCCCCTGTCCGCCGCCTGTGTATGAGGCGCGCGGACGAGACCGGGAGGAGATATAACGATGCGCGTACTGCTGACCGGATCATCGGGTTGGCTGGGTCGCTATCTCGCTCCGCTGCTCGTCCAAAGCGGTCATGACGTGACCGGGCTCGACGTCGTGCCTGGGACGCATACGCAGGTGGTCGGCACCGTTGCCGACCGCGCGCTGATCGACCGGACGATGGGCGAGCATGGAATCGAGGCGGTGATCCATGGCGGCGCGCTGCACAAGCCCGACATCGTCCGTTATCCGCGGCAGGCCTTCGTCGACACCAATGTCAGCGGCACGCTCAATTTGATCGAAGCCGCGGTTGCGGCGGGCAACGACCGCTTTCTCTTCACCTCGACGACCTCGCTGATGATACGCGCCGATGTGCGCGAAGGCGCGGGCGAGGCGGGCGCGTGGTGGATGGACGAGGATTTCGCGCCCATAGAGCCGCGCAACATCTATGGCATCACCAAGCTCGCCGCCGAGCAGGCGGTGAAGCTGGTGCACCGCGAGCATGGCATCGCGGTGGCGATCCTGCGCACCGGGCGCTTCTTCCCCGAAGATGACGACACGCATGCCGTGCCGAGCGGACCGAACCTGAAAGCGAACGAACTGCTCAACAGGCGTTTGACGGTCGAGGATGCCGCCGCTGCGCATCTCGCCGCGCTCGAGGCCGCGCCCGCGATCGGCTGCGACACCTTCATTCTCTCGGCCCCGCCGCCGTTCGCGCGCGAGGAGGCCGAAGAACTGGCGCGCGATGCGCGCGCAGTGATCGCGCGGCATCATCCCGATGCGGCCGAGCTTTATGCCGCCAAAGGCTGGATGCTCCCCGAGATCATCGACCGCGTCTACGACCCCTCGCGCGCCGAGCGCCGTTTCGGCTGGCGCGCCACGACCGATTTCGGCAGCGTGCTCGCCGCGCTTCGCGACGGCACCGAACTGCCCTTCGCGCACGATCCCGATTACACTTCCCCCATCATCGCACAGGAGCGCCAGGCATGTATGTGCTGATCACCGCCAACCGCAATTATTCGAGCTGGTCGCTACGCCCGTGGGTGCTGATGCGCGCGCTCGGCATCGCGTTCGAGGACCAGATCGAACCCTTCACCAACCCGATCAACTATGACGAGTTTCGTAGCTTCTCACCGACCGGACAGGTGCCCGCGCTGCTCGACGAAGGACGGACGGTTTATGATTCGCTGGGCATCACGCTCTATCTCGCCGACCGGCACGAGGGCGTCTGGCCGGCCGACCCCGACGCGCGCGCCTGGGCACAATGCGCGACGGCGGAAATGCACAGCGGTTTTTCGGCGCTGCGGGGCGATTGCACGATGAATGTCGGGGTTCGCGTGACACCGAAGCCGCCTTCGGGTGCGCTCCGACTCGACGTCGCGCGAATCCGCGAGTTGTTTGCCGAGGGCCTGTCGCGCTTCGGCGGCCCCTTCCTCGCGGGCGACCGCTTTACCGCGGTCGATGCTTTTTTCGCCCCGGTCGCCTTCCGTATCCGCACCTATGGACTCGACGCCGGCGCCGGACAGGCGTGGGTCGACCATATGCTTGCGCAGCCGGCGATGGTCGAATGGGAGCGGCAGGCGCTGCTCGAGGATTGGCGCGAGGAAAGCCATGAGGCGGAATTGATGGCGGCGGGCGTGATCACCGCCGATTACCGGACGGCCTAACTATATCGTCGCCCCCGCGAAGGCGGGGGCCGTTGTCGGTGTAGCGCAAGGTTGCCAGCGGCCCCCGCCTTCGCGGGGGCGACGGTTATTCTGCCAGCGCCTCACGCACCACTGCGATCCCGGCCTCGCGCTGCGCTCTCAATTCGGCCTTCAGCTTCGCCGGATCGCGCGCGACGACGAAGCCGAAGCTGACCCCGCCCTCCTTGCCGACCGTGGCGTGATGGAGCTTGTGCGCCTGCACCAGCCGCTTCGCATAGCCGCGCCGCGGCACCCAGCGGAAATAGCGCTGGTGGACGAGCCCGTCGTGCACCAGCGTATAGATGATGCCGTAGAAGAGGACGCCGAGTCCGATCCACGTTCCGGGCTCCCACGCCGCGGCGCCCATGATCATCGGGCTGCCGACGACGAACATCGAAATGCTCAACGCGGCGCCGACGAGGCCGAACAGGTCGTTCTTTTCCAGCATCTTGTCGTGCGGCCCATGGTGGTCGCGGTGCCACGCCCAGCCGAAGCCGTGCATGATATATTTGTGGCTCGCCCAGGCGACGCCCTCCATCGCCGCGACGGTGGCGAGAATGAGCGCGATGATGGCGGGCGTGGTCATCACACCATTATAGACGAGTTCGTCGCCCCTGCGAAGGCAGGGGCCGCAGGCAACCTCACGCGAAGCCGATAGCGGCCCCCGCCTTCGCGGGGGCGACGCGTTAACGCGACCGAAAATTGCGTTTTTGATCGCCACTCGCTTGCATTGTTGTCGCGCAGGCTTAAGTGAACCGCATGACCCGGCCCCGCACCCTTTATGAGAAAATCTGGGACGCGCATGTCGTCGAACAGCGCCCCGATGCCACTTGCCTGATCTTCATCGACCGTCACCTCGTCCATGAAGTCACCAGCCCGCAGGCGTTTGCCGGGCTTCGCGCGAGCGGCCGCACGGTGCGCCGCCCCGACCTGACGATTGCGGTGCCCGACCATAATGTGCCGACGACCGCGCGGCTCGACGCGGCGGGCAACAAGCTGCCGATCGCCGACCCCGAAAGCGCGGCGCAATTGGCGGCGCTCGAGAAGAACGCGCCCGAATTCGGCATCCGCTACATCGATGCGACGGCGCCCGAACAGGGCATCGTCCATGTCGTCGGCCCCGAGCAGGGCTTTTCGCTGCCCGGCACGACGATCGTCTGCGGCGACAGCCATACCGCGTGCCACGGCGGCATCGGCGCGCTCGCCTTTGGCATCGGGACGAGCGAGGTCGAGCATGTGCTCGCGACGCAGACGTTGCTGCTCCAGCCGTCGAAGACGATGGAAGTGCGCGTCGAGGGCGAGGTTGGCCCCGGCGTCAGCGCGAAGGACATCATCCTCCACATCACCGGCGTCATCGGCGCCGCGGGCGGCACCGGCCATGTCATCGAATATACGGGCAGCGCGATCCGCGCCTTGTCGATCGAGGGCCGACTGACGGTCAGCAACATGGCGATCGAGGGCGGCGCGCGCGCGGGCCTGATCGCGCCCGACGAGACGACCTTCGCATACATCAAGGGTCGCCCCTATGCGCCGAAGGGCGCCGATTGGGAGGCCGCGGTCGCTTACTGGAAAAGCCTCGCGACCGACCCCGGCGCGACCTATGACAAGACCGTCGTCATCGACGCCGCCGACATCGCGCCGAGCGTCACCTGGGGCACCAGCCCCGAGGATGTCGTGCCGATCACCGGCGTCGTGCCTGCGCCCGAAAGCTTCGCCGACCCGTCGAAGCAAGCCGCCGCCGCCAAATCGCTCGCCTATATGGGCCTCGAGCCCGGCACGCGGATGCAGGATGTGCCGGTCGAGAATATCTTCATCGGCAGCTGCACCAACAGCCGCATCGAGGATCTGCGCGCTGCGGCGGCGGTGATCAAGGGCCGCCACAAGGCCGACAATGTCAAATGGGCGATCGTCGTCCCCGGTTCGGGCCTCGTGAAGGCGCAGGCCGAGGCCGAGGGGCTCGACCGCATCTTCACCGACGCGGGGCTCGAATGGCGTGAACCGGGCTGTTCGGCATGCCTCGCGATGAACCCCGACAAGGTGCCCGCGGGCGAACGCTGCGCCTCGACGAGCAACCGCAATTTCGTCGGGCGTCAGGGTCCGGGCGCGCGCACCCACCTCGTCAGCCCCGCGATGGCGGCGGCGGCGGCGGTGACGGGCAAGCTCACCGACGTGCGGGAGTTGATGGCATGACCCCGCTCGACAAGGTCGAAGGCCGCGCGATTCCGTTCGGGCTCAAGAATGTCGACACCGACGTGATCATCCCGGCGCACTGGCTCAAGACGACGACGCGCGAGGGCATGGGCCGCGGCGCGTTCGAAAGCCTGCGCGCCGATCCCGACAATCTGTTCGACAGCGCCGATTTCAAGGGCGCGCCGATCCTGATCGCGGGCGACAATTTCGGCTGTGGGTCGAGCCGCGAGCATGCCGCATGGGCGCTCGGCGACCTCGGCATCCGCGTCGTGATCGCGCCGAGCTACTCGGACATTTTCTCGGGCAACGCGGTGAAGAACGGCATATTGCCCGTCGTGCTTCCCCAAGCGGCGATCGACCGGCTGATGGAGGTTGCGACAACCGATCCGGTCTTCGTCGACCTCGAGCATCAGACGGTGACGACGCAGTTCCAGGACCGTTTCAGCTTCGAGATCGACCCGTTCCGCAAGATGTGCCTGCTCGAAGGGCTCGACGAGATTTCGCTGACCGAAAAGAGCGACGCGGCGATCGGCGCCTATGAAAAACAGCTCGACGCCGACCGGCCATGGATGCGTCCTGCCGCGTAGGATCAAACGAACACCATAAGAGGAGAAGATGATGAAGGCTCTCTTGTCGACCGCAACCGGCGGCCCCGAAACGCTCACATTGGGCGAACTGCCGCGCCCGACCGCGGGCAAGGGCCAGATCGTGATCGACGTGAAGGCCTGCGCGGTCAACTTCCCCGACGTGCTGATCATCGAGGATAAATATCAGTTCCGCCCCGAACGCCCCTTCGCCCCCGGCGGCGAAGTCGCGGGGCTCGTCGCCGAGATCGGCGAGGGCGTCACCGAGTTCAAGATCGGCGACCGCGTGATCGCGGGCTGCGGCAATGGCGGCATGTCCGAAGCCGTCGCGGTGTCGGTGCACAATGTCTATCACCTTCCCGAAGCGCATGATTTCGCCGCGGGCGCGTCGCTGCTGATGACCTATGGCACCAGCATCCACGCGCTCGTCGACCGCGGGCATATCGAGGAAGGCGACACCTTGCTCGTGCTCGGCGCATCGGGCGGCGTCGGCATCGCCGCGGTCGAGCTGGGCAAGGCGTTCGGCGCGCGCGTCGTCGCCGGCGTGTCGAGCGAGGAAAAGGCCGACATCGCTCGGGCTGCGGGCGCCGACGAGGTGGTCGTCTATGGCCGCCAGCCGTTCGACAAGGACCAGTCGAAGGAGCTTGCGAACAAGTTCAAGGACGCCGTTGGCCCGAATGGCGCCAACGTCATCTATGACGCGGTCGGCGGCGATTATGCCGAGCCCGCGCTGCGTTCGATCGCATGGGAGGGCCGCTACCTCGTCGTCGGCTTCCCCGCGGGCATTCCGCGCCTGCCGCTCAACCTCACTTTGCTCAAGAGCTGCGACGTCGCGGGCGTGTTCTGGGGTGCATTTGTAGCGCGCGAACCGCTGCGCAACCGCGCCAATATCGCGCGGCTGTTCCAGCTGTGGGAGCAGGGCAAGATCCAGCCGCGGGTGACCGAGAGCTTTGCCCTCGCCGACGGCGGCAAGGCGATCGCCAAGCTCGGCGACCGGACCGCGGTCGGCAAGCTGGTCGTCACCGTCTGAAATACCGGCCCGACCCGGCGCTGACCGAAGCGCTGCGCGCGCTCGCAGCGTCGGGACGGATTGCAGTGCGGGTCACGCCCGGCGCGCGTCGCGACGAGATCCGGGTCGAGGGCGAAACCGTGCATATCCGCGTCACCGCTCCGCCCGCCGACGGCGCCGCGAACGATGCGGTGCTGCGCCTGCTCGCCGCGGCGCTCGGCCGCCCGCCGCGCGATTTGACGCTGCTTCGCGGGGAGACCGCGCGCATCAAATTGATCGGGATTGCGACGAGCCGATAGCGCCGGGTTAACCAATTGGCAGGGGCTGGGCGCTATAGCCGCGAGCAGGACTAGCTGGGCCAAGGTGGATCAATGGCAAAACGCCGATCGACAAGCGAAGAGGGAGACGCGAGTATCGCGAATATTTCGCGTACCCGCCGCGCGCAGCTTGTCGCCGAATTCGAAGGCGAACTGGGCATCGACTATAAGGCCCGCGCCAGGGCCGAAGAGGCCGAGCGCCGCTGGATCGCCCGCAAGACCTTTATCGTCTGGACGATCGCGGTGATGTTCTTTGCCATCGCATGCCAAAAGCTGTGGATCATGGGCAACGACGTCGACGTGCCCTTTTCCGACATCAACCCGGTGCGCAGTCTGTTCGGCGAGTAACAAGCCGATAGTCAAGCGAACGGGGCCGCGATCGCTCGCGACCCCGCTTTGTCCACTAAAATCGATCAGTAAACGCGCGCCTTCGGCTTGATATATTCGACATCGTCCGACAGCGTATATTCGTGGACCGGGCGGTAATCGAGGCGGACGCCGCCGCCCTTGCCGCCCCAGCCGTCGAACCAGCTGATCGTGTGCTTCATCCAGTTCGCGTCGTCGCGGTTCGGGAAATCCTCGTGCGCGTGGGCACCGCGGCTTTCCTTGCGGTTGAACGCCGAATGCATCGTGACCGTCGCCTGGGCAATCAGATTGTCGAGCTCGAGCGTTTCGATGAGGTCGGTGTTCCAGATCAGGCTGCGGTCGGTGACATGGACGTCGTTCATCCGCTGATAGGTTTTGGTGAGCTTTTCCTTGCCCTCGGCCATCAGTTCGTCGGTGCGGAACACCGCGGCATGGGCCGACATCGCGCGCTGCATCTCGGTGCGGATTTCCGCCGTCGGCGACCCGCCATTGGCGTTGCGGAAATGATCGAGGCGGCCGAGCGCGAGATCGGCGCTGTCCTTGGGCAGCGCGGCCTGTGCGGCGCCGGGCTTCAGGATTTCCTTGAGGCGGTGCCCGGTCGCGCGGCCGAAGACGACGAGGTCGATCAGGCTGTTCGAGCCGAGGCGGTTCGCGCCATGGACCGACACGCACGCGGCTTCGCCGACCGCGAACAGGCCGGGGACGACGGTGTCGGGGCCGTCCTTGCCCAAGGTCACGACTTCGCCATGATAGTTACAGGGGATGCCGCCCATATTGTAATGGACCGTCGGCACGACGGGGAGCGGCTGGCGCGTCAGGTCGACGCCCGCGAAAATCTTGCCGCTTTCGGTGATGCCGGGCAGGCGCTCGGCCAGCACCGCGGGATCGATATGGTCGAGGTGCAGATAGATATGGTCGTTGTGCGGGCCGACGCCGCGGCCTTCGCGGATTTCGAGCGCCATCGAACGCGACACGACGTCGCGCGATGCAAGGTCCTTCGCCGAGGGGGCATAGCGTTCCATGAAACGCTCGCCTTCGGAGTTGGTGAGGTAGCCGCCCTCGCCGCGCGCACCCTCGGTGATGAGCACGCCGGCGCCGTAAATGCCGGTCGGGTGGAACTGGACGAATTCCATGTCCTGCAGCGGCAGGCCGGCGCGCAGCACCATGCCGCCGCCGTCGCCGGTGCAGGTGTGCGCCGACGTCGCAGTGAAATAGCAGCGGCCGTAGCCGCCGGTTGCGAGCACGACGGCCTGCGAACGGAAGCGGTGGATGCTGCCATCCTCGAGGCACATCGCGATGACGCCCCGGCAGGCGCCATTTTCCATGATCAGGTCGAGCGCGAAATATTCGACGAAGAAGTCGGCGTCATATTTCAGCGACTGCTGATAGAGCGCGTGCAGCATCGCATGGCCGGTGCGGTCGGCCGCGGCGGCGGTGCGCTGCACCGGCGGGCCTTCGCCCATATTCTGCATATGGCCACCAAAGGGGCGCTGGTAGATGGTGCCGTCGGCGTTGCGCGAAAACGGCACGCCGGCATGCTCGAGTTCGTAGACCGCGTTCGGTGCCTCGCGCACCATATATTCGATCGCGTCCTGGTCGCCGAGCCAGTCGGAGCCCTTGACGGTGTCGTACATATGCCATTGCCAATGGTCGGGCGAATTGTTGCCGAGCGACGCGGCGATGCCGCCCTGCGCCGCGACGGTGTGGCTGCGCGTCGGGAACACCTTGGTGATGCACGCGGTCTTGAGCCCCGCTTCGGCGCTGCCCATCGTGGCGCGCAGGCCCGAGCCGCCGGCGCCGACGACGACGGTGTCATAGATATGGTCGATGATCTTGTAGGCGTCGGTCATCTTACATGCCCCCCGGAGCGAGCCCGGCGGCGGGCGCAAGCACGATACGGACAATGGCAAAAATGCCGTAGGCGGCGCCGCCGATCGCGTAGAAGTTGAGAAGGACGAGCGACAGCAGACGCGTCGCCTCGCCATGGACATAGTCCTCGATCAGCACCGTCAGGCCCAGCCGCAGGTGCCAGAAGACGCTGACCACCATCAGGATCAGCGCGAGCGCGACGGTGGGATTCGATGCCCAGCGCAACACCGCAGCATGATCGCCGAGCGGCAGACGGACCAGCGAAACGAACAGGAAGCCGACGAGGAGGATATTGGCGAGCGCGGTCAGCCGCTGTTGCAGCCAATGCTGCGAGCCATGCCCCGACGAGCCGAGGCCGCGGACCTTGCCCAGATGCGTGCCATTGCCCATCAGAGTGCCTCCGCCATGATATAGAGCCAGGTCGCGGCGGTCGCGAGGACGCCCGCGGTGATCACGGCGATCGACCAGAGCTTGTTGGTCTTCAGTTCGTAACCGGCACCCGTATCGAGCACGAAGTGGCGCAGCCCCGAAAAGAGATGCTGGAAAAAGGCCCAGGTCAGGCCGACAAGCACGACCTTGCCGACGATATTGGTGATCTGGTGAACGATGCCGACCTCGGGGCTGGGATCGTGCCAGACGCAGGCGAGGAATGCGGCATACGCGTCGGGACCGGCCGCGAGCGCGCCAAGCCACCATAGGAACATGCACGCACCAACAATCGCGAGACCGTCACCGCTCGCGCGATGAAGGATCGAGACCGCCATCGCGGGGGTCCATTTATATACCTGCAAATGCGGGGAGCGCGGACGCGCACTCGGTTCGTTGCCAGCCATATCAGCCCTGTCTTGACTCTAAACGGTCGATGCGGTGCCGGTTAAGCCTTCCCGCCGCGATATGCAATTGCTTAGGAGCATAGGCAAAAAAATCGCCGCCTTCCGCGATATTCAGCGCGTCACATACCCGTTGAGCGCGAGCCAGCTGGCAAGAATGGCGATATACTCGGACGAATCCGGCCGTTCGGTGCCGTCGTGCTTGGGATCGAGCGAGATTTTCTGATCGACCGACATCGCCATCGCGTGATCGGCGCCCGCGATGCTGTGCACCGTCAGTTTCGGCATCTGCGCCGCGACCGCCTTCAGCCGCTCGACCGAGACGGCGACCGGCACCACCGCATCGTCGGCGCCATACAGGACGAGCGTCGGCACGCTGACCGCCGACAGATTCTTCAGCGGATCATTCTCGATCTCGCGGCGCCAACCCGAAACGGCGCGGTCGCGGATCGTTTCGCCCATATAGGTATATTTGAACCACGGCTGGGTCTTTGCCGCATCGATCATTTTCTGCGCGGCCTCGCGGCTCGCCGTTCCGCGCATATAATCGTCGACCGCCTTGCGCGTCGCGGTCATCTGATCGATCTCGGCCTGCGAATGGCCGTTCGCCCTCAGGTGGTTGGTCGAGGAGAAGAGCATCTGCACGTCGGCGGTGACGACCGGCGCCGACACCGCGATCACAAAGGCGATATCGGGGCTTCGCGACGCCGCCAGCGGCGATATCCAGCCGCCCTGGCTCAGCCCCCAGGTTCCGATGCGCTTCGGATCGATGCGCGGATCGGCCTTCAGGCTCTGCGCCGCGGCAATGGCATCGTCGGCAAGGACGGCAAAGTCGCCGCCGGCTGTCTTCGTGCCCGACTGGCCCGAACCGCGCCGGTCATAGACGAAGACCGCGATGCCGAGCGCAGGCAGGGCGGTCTTGAGATGATCGTAAAGCGACGCGCCACGGAGCGGCGACGACGCGCTGTGCGTGACGACGACCGCCGCCACCGGCCGCGCACTCCGCGGCAGGATCAGCGTCCCCGAAAGCTCGGTGTCGCCGCTCATAAAACGGCGGTCCTCGGTGACGACTTGCGTCGTCGCGGGCGCGGTCCACGGGAAAGCGGACGCGCCCGGCGCCGCGAGCGCAGGCTGAAACGCCGCGAGCCCGGCCGCGACGGCCCAAAGGGCGGCGATCATGCGCATCAAAGAGTCCCCGGCCCGGTCACGGGCGCGGACACGGGGACATGCCTCACTTGATCTTGCCGCGGTTCGCGTAGAGCAAGGCCGCGATCACCGCGGCCGAGCCGATGCCGAGGCCAGCGGCGGCCGCGGTCTTCCAGCCGCGCTTGCCCTTGGCCTCTTCCTCATCGGCCGCCTGCGCCGCCTCGGCGGCTTCGCGCTGCTGCTGGCGCTCGCGCGCGGCGCGCAGCACTTCGTTTTCCTCTTCTTCGGGCGGGGGAGGTGCCACTGGATCGGTCATCGTCTCTCTATGTCCTTTTGTCTTTTGTCAGGCGAGCGCCTGTTCGACAGGCACATAATCGGTTCCGATCGCTTCGGCTACGGCTTCGAACGTCACCTTACCATTCCAAACGTTCAAACCCTGCGCAAGATGCACGTCGCGCTTCAAAGCCTCTTTCCACCCCAGATCGGCGATGCGCAGCGCGTGCGGCAGCGTCACATTGTTGAGCGCATAGGTGCTGGTGCGCGCGACCGCGCCGGGCATGTTCGCGACCGCATAATGGACGATGCCATCGACCACATAGGTGGGGTCGGCGTGGGTGGTCGCGTGGCTCGTCTCGAAACAGCCGCCCTGGTCGATCGCGACGTCGACGAGCACCGAGCCGGGGCGCATCGTGCCGAGCATCTCGCGCGTGACGAGCTTGGGCGCTTCGGCGCCGGGGATCAGCACCGCGCCGATCACAAGGTCAGCCTCGGCGACGCATTCGGCGAGGTTCGCGCGGTTCGAGAAGCGCGTCTTGGCGCGCGCCTCGAAAAAGGTGCCGACGCGTTCGAGCACTTCGGGATCGCGGTCGAGGATCGTGACGTCGGCGCCGAGGCCCGCCGCCATCTGCGCCGCGTTGAAGCCGACGACGCCGCCGCCGATCACGCAGATCTTGCCCGGTGCGACGCCCGGCACGCCGCCGAGCAGCACGCCGCGGCCGCCATGCGCCTTTTCGAGCGCGGTCGCGCCGGCCTGGATCGACATGCGCCCCGCGACCTGACTCATCGGCTTCAGCAGCGGCAGGCCGCCGTGCGGGCTGGTGACGGTTTCATACGCGATGCACACCGCCCCCGATGCCATCAGGTCGCGCGTCTGGTCGGGATCGGGGGCGAGGTGGAGATAGGTGTAGAGAATCTGCCCGGGGCGCAGCATAGCGCGCTCGACGGGCTGCGGTTCCTTGACCTTCACGACCATTTCGCAGGTGGCGAAAATCTCTTCGGCGGTCTGCACGATCTCGGCGCCCGCCTCGACATAATAGCGGTCGTGCGCGCCGATACCCTCGCCCGCGCCGGTCTGCACCAGCACGCGGTGGCCGTGGACGACGAGCTCGCGTGCGCTCTCGGGGGTCAGGCCGACGCGATATTCGTGATTCTTGATTTCCTTGGGGGTGCCGATGATCATGGTCGCTCTCCGGATATGGGTGTCATCGGCGATCGACTATCGCCGCCGAAAACTTGTCGGCGCTTTTAGCAGAAATGGCTCGCGAGGTGCTTGCATATCCATTGCGGATTCGCGACATACTTGCACGATTTTGGCGTAGAATGGATCGATGGCGCACAATGATTGACCGGATCGACGTCAAGCTGCTCGACTTGCTGCAACGGCAGGGCCCGCGCCCTGCCGCCGAGCTGGGGGAGATCGTCGGGCTGTCGGCATCGGCGTGCCACCGGCGCATCCGCGCGCTGGAGGCAGCGGGGATCATCACCGGCTATACCGCACGGCTGAACCCCGACAGCATCGGGCTCGGGCTCGATGTGTTCGTCGACATCAGCCTGACGTCGCAGAGCGAAGAAGCGCTGACCGCGTTCGAGAGCGCGGTGAAGAGTTTCGACGAGATTCTCGAATGCCAATTGCTGTCGGGGGCGTCGGATTACCGGCTGCGCGTCGCGGCGCGCAACGTCGCCGATTTCGACCGGCTGCACCGCCACTGCCTGTCGCGCCTGCCCGGGGTCGCGGCGATGCACAGCGCCTTTGCCCTGCGCACGATCAAGGCGTTCGAGGGCTATCCAGTGCCGGCAGCGGGTTAACACCGCTTTTACCATTTCCAGCGCATATCCCGTTCACCAGTTTCATGGGACGCATGCGGGCGACAGACCCGCGCGCCTTTTGGGTCGATCAGGGAAGCCAAGATCATGGTGAAGGAAAATCCGATTCATAAGCAGCAGATCGATCCGGTGCCGATGGCCGATCGCTTTCCCTATTACGATCTCGACGGGCGCCTTGCCGCCAATGCGACGGAAATTCACGCCATCATCGCCGGCCGCGAGGAAGCGATCGCCGCGGCCTATTGGAATGCATTCAATACGCTGCCCAGCGTCGACCGCCGCGTCGAGGGCGAATTATTCGAATCCTATGTCCGCGGCAGCGCGCGCCACACCGTGGCCAAATATGCCGACGCCGCGGGCCAGGAGGTCGCGACGATCGCGTGCCAGAACGCCCATATGGCGCGGCGCGTGAAGCTGCCGCTTGCATCGGTGATGTCGTGCATCGCCGAAAGCCAGCGGCTGACGATCGAATATGTCGTCGAAGCCTGTTTCGGCGACGCCGAACGGCTGGCGCGGCTGACGAGCGCGGTGAATCGCCTCGCGCTGCTCGAATTCGACATCATGCACCGCTATGCCAAAAAGCTCGACCGCGCGGTGATCTCGAGCGAGCGGCAGACGCTCGCGGGCGATTTCGACCGCTCGATCGCGTCGCTGGTGCAGGACACCGACGGGGTGCGCGAGCAGCTCGCCAAGCAGGCGGCCTCGGCCGACCAGGCGGCGAAGGGCATGATCGCCAAGACCAGCGAAGTCGCCGCGGCGTCCGAACAATCGGCGATGGCGATGCGCGAAGCCGCTTCGACCGCCGCGGGCCTGATCCGCGCGATCGAGGATGCACGCAGCGAAGTCGAAGCCTCGGCCAGCGTCGCAACGCGCGCGTCCGAGCAGGCGGGCGAAGCGGTCGCGATGTCGGCGACGCTGTCGCATCACGCCGAATCGATCGAATCCATTTTGGGCCTGATCCGCGAAATCGCAGGACAAACCAACCTTCTCGCATTGAACGCCACGATCGAAGCGGCGCGTGCGGGCGAATCGGGGCGGGGCTTTGCCGTCGTCGCGCAGGAGGTGAAGAGCCTCGCCAACGAAACCGCGCGCGCGACCGACGATATCGCGGGCAAGATCACCGCGATCCAGCAGGCGACGCGCGGGTCGGTCAGCGCCAACCAGTCGATCCAGGCGACGATCGTCGAGGTGCAGACCTCGGCACAGCGCATCCGCGACGCGATGGACGCGCAGGCGCAGACGGTCACCTCGATCACCGCCGCGGTCGACGAAACCGCGCTCGCCGCCGACAGCATGTCGTCGACGATCGCGAGCATCCGCAACGATTCGGGTATGGTCGCGAGCGAGATCAGCGTGCTGAGCCAGGAATTCGCTAAGATGGGCGGCCGGTTGCAGCAGCTGGAACAAGCTGCGAGCGAGTTCAGCCGCCGCGTGGCATAACACAGCCGCTTCCCCCGCTTGGCAAGCCCCGCCCCGCTGCCTAAGGCGGGGCATGAGCACGCATATCCTGATCACCGGCGCGAGCCGCGGCATCGGCGCCGCGATCGCCGACGCCTTCGCCACCGGTGCGACCAAGGTTGTCGCGCTGTCGAGCGCCGACGGCGACCTGTCCGATCCCGCGACCCCCGACCGATTGTGGCAGGCGAGTCTCGACCGGCTCGACGGCCGCATCGACGTGCTCGTCAACAATGCCGGCGTGTTCGAGGCAAACCCGCTGGGCGACCCCAACGCCGACTGGCTCGCGAACTGGAACCGCACGATGCAGGTCAATCTGACCGCGAGCGCGCAGCTCTGCCGCCATGCGGTGCTCCACTGGCACGAACGCGGCGCCCCCGGCCGCATCGTCAATATCGCGAGCCGCGCCGCGTACCGCGGCGACAGCCCCGCGCACTGGCATTATGCCGCGTCGAAATCGGGCATGGTCGCGATGACCAAGACGATCGCGCGCGCCTATGCCAAGGACGGCATCCTCGCCTTTGCGATCTGCCCCGGCTTCACGATGACGGGCATGGCCGAGGACTATCTGGCGAGCCGCGGCGGCGAGAAACTGCTTGCCGACATCCCCCTGGGCCGTGTCGCAATGCCCGACGAAGTCGGCGAAATGGCGCGCTGGTGCGCGCTCGATGCCCCTGCGTCGATGACCGGTGCGGTGCTCGACGTGAACGGCGCAAGCTATGTGCGCTAACCTCTTTTCATCGTCATTCCCGCGAAGGCGGGAATCCCGCTTCTGGCCCGGAAAAAGCGGGATCCCCGCCTGCGCGGGGATGACGAAAGAGGGTAATGGAGTGACAGGGTTGGACGGATGAGCTGGATCGTCTCGCTCCCCTGTACCCGCGACGAAGCCGAAGCGTTGTCGGGCGAAATTCCCGAACTCGACGCCGCGCCCGAGGCGCCGGTCGTGGTGACGCGCGAGATCGACGAGGACGCCGGGCTTTGGCAGCTCGACGCCTATATGGACGCCAAGCCCGGGGCAGCGCTGCTGACGTTGCTGCAGTCGTTCGTGCCGAGCGCGAAGGGCAAGAAACCCGTCGTCGCACAATTGCCCGAAGAGGATTGGGTGACGCTGAGCCAGCAGGGGCTGGAGCCCGTGCAGGCGGGGCGCTTTTTCGTCCACACCAGCAGCTATGCCGACCGCGTGCCCGCGGGCAGCACCCCTTTCCTGATCGACGCGAGCCAGGCATTCGGCACAGGCGGGCACGACACGACCGCTGGCTGCCTGTCGATGCTCGACCGGCTCGCGCGGCAAGGGGCGAGCCCGCGCAATATCGCCGACATCGGCACCGGCACGGGATTGCTCGCCTTCGCCGCGATGGCGCTGTGGCCGCGCGCCAAAACGATCGCGTCGGACATCGACCCCGCAAGCATTTTCGTGACGCGCGACAATGCGGAGATCAACGGCGTGCCATTGGGGCGCGGCGGCGGGCGGCTCGCGCTCGCGGTGGCACCGGGGACCAATCACCCGTCGATCAAGCACCGTGCGCCCTATGACCTGGTCATCGCGAACATCCTTGCGGGACCGCTGATCACCCTCGCCCCCGATATTGCCGCCGCGACGGCACCGGGCGGCCATGCGATCCTGGCCGGCCTCATCGCGCGGCAGATGGAGCCGGTGCTCGCCGCCTACCGCGCACAGGGCTTTCGCTTCGCCGCGCGCGGCGGCAGCGCCGAATGGCCGTGCCTGTTGCTCGTCAAACGCCGCCGCTATGGCTGGCGCCGCAAGGAACGCGCGTTCCACCGCGCGAGCCCATCGGATGCGAGCTTCGGAAGCTGGTAAGCTAAACGCTGGAAATATCGCGGCGATTTGCTAGCCTAGCGCAAGTCACCGGGAGGAATCGGCCATGAGCCTTTTTGCCGCCGTCGCTTTGCTTGCCGCCATGCCCGTCGCCAGCGACACCCCCGACCCTATCGTCGTGACCGGCACGCCCGTCACCGGCGACGAAGCCCGCAAGCGCGCGCTCGAATTCGTCCGCCGGACGGGTGTCGCCGAATTGCGCCCGATCGCGCGCTGGATCGCGCCGGTCTGCCCGCACGTCATCGGGGTCGACGACACAGTGGCGGCCATCGTCGAAAAGCGGGTCGGCGAGGTTGCCGTCGCGGCCGGGGCGCGGGTCGCCCCGGCGGGCTGCGACGCCAATATCGCCATCGTCTTCACTTCGAACGGCGGCGCGTTGACGCGCGCGATGCTGCGCAAATCGCCCATGCAACTGAGCGAATTGTCGCCAGCGGCGCGCGAGCGGACGGCGCAGGGCGACGATGCGATCCGCTGGTGGTACAGCACGCGCGTGCAAAGCCGCGATGCCGTATCGGCCTCGACCGCGCCGCTGCCATGGGCCGTCGGACATAGCGAAGGCGGCGGGCCGGTCATCAACGGCGCGGGCCCGACGTTATCGCATTATGGATCGAGCCTCATCAGCACACAGGCGGTGCGCGCGCTGACCGCCGCGACCGTCGTGATCGATGTCGAAAAGGCCGACGGCACGCCGCTCGATGCCGTGGCGTCCTTCGCCGCGATGGTGGCGATGGCCGAAATGGACAGCGACCCGCCGCCGCCCGGAAACTCGATCCTCGCGCTGTTCGACGGCGAGGACGACCGGCGCGCGTTGTCGAGCGAGGATCAGACGCTGCTGCGCGCTATCTATAGCCTGCCGCCCGACCGCGAGGCCCATCAGCACCGCCGCCAGCTGGTTACCGCGATCGCCAAGCCCAAGAGCGGCGATTGACCCGGCCATGAGCCTGTTCGCCGCCATCGCCCTGCTCGCCGCCGCGCCCGTTGCCGGTGACGATCCCGATGCGATCATCGTCACGGGGACACCCGTCACCCGCGAAGAAGCGAAGAAACGCGCGGCCGAATATGTGCGGCGCGCCGGGATCGCGCAGCTCAAGCCCCTCGCGCGGTGGGTCGATCCCATATGCCCGCGCACGGTCGGGGTCGACGAAACGGTCGCGGCCATCGTCAACGCACGCGTTCGCACGGTCGCCGCTGCCGCGGGTGCCCCGGTCGCCCCCGCAGATTGCCAGGCGAATATCGTCGTCGCCTTCAGCTCGGACGGCCGGAGCCTCGCGCGCGCAGTGCGCCGCAAGGCGCCCGACCAGTTCGCCGAGCTGGCGCCGGTGGCGCGCGATCGCGTGCTCGACGGCACGGGTGCGATCCGCTGGTGGTACACGACGCGCGACGAAAGCCGCGACGGGATGCCGATCAGCGATTTTTTCGTGAAGCTTTACAACAGCAGCATCGTCAGCACGCAGGTCGTGCGCGCGCTCCAGTCGGCGACGGTCGTGATCGACGTCGAACAGGCCGACGGCACGCCGCTCGATGCCGTCGCCGCCTATGCCGCGATGGTCGCGCTCGCGGAGTTCCGGAGCAATCCGCCGCCGCCGAAGGATTCGATCCTGGCGCTGTTCGACGGCGAGGCAGAGCGCCGCGAGTTGTCGAGCCACGACGCGGCGCTGCTGCGCGGGATCTATACCGTGCCGCCCGACCGCGAAGCCTATCAGCAGCGGCGCCAGCTGGTGACGACGGTCCGTAAAAGCGGCGAGTGACGGTCAGCCGCTCTTGGCGAGCGCATATTCCTGTGTGCCGCGCGTGATCACCTCATCCTCCGGCAGGAAGTCGGCGATCGGAATCGGCGGCAGCGCGGCATTTTTGGCATAGAGCGGCGCGAAATCGGTGTTCACCGTCGTGTCGAGCAGCTGATCGAGGCTGTCGATGACGAAATAATTCTGCTGGAAATCATCGATCCGGTAATCGGTACGCATCACGCGCGCGAGATCGAAGCCGATGCGGTTCGGGCTGTCCGAATCGAGCGCAAAGACGCTCTCGGCAAAAGAGGAGACGATGCCCGCGCCATAGATGCGCAGGCCGCCGGCTTCGCGGATCAGGCCGAATTCGACCGTGTACCAGTAAAGCCGCGCGAGCTGTTTCAGCGCGTCGAACTTGAGGCTGCGCAGCCCGCCTTCGCCGTACGCGACCATATAGTCCGCGAACACCGGGTCGGCGAGCATCGGGACATGGCCGAAGACGTCGTGGAAGACGTCGGGTTCCTGGAGGTAATCGAGCTGTTCGGGGGTGCGGATGAAATTGCCCGCCGGAAAGCGGCGATTCGCGAGATGGTCGAAAAACACCTCGTCGGGGACGAGCCCCGGCACCGCGATCACCTGCCACCCCGTCGCGGCCATCAGCCGCGCGTTGAGCTCGCGATAATCGGGTATGCCCGGCTTTTCGAGGCGCAGCACGTCGATCCCGCGCAGGAAGGCGTCGGCGGCGCGGCCGGGGAGCATATCCGACTGGCGCGCGAAGAGGCGGTCCCACATCGCATGCTCGTCGGCGGTGAAGGCGTCCCAATTTTGCGAAATCGTCCAGTCGGCCGCGGCACCCGGCGGCGGCGTGTCATGGACATGGGTAAACTGGCTTTCCATACGACCGCTTCTATCATCAAAATGGTTTCATGTGAAACTTTATTCACCGATCGCCATCACCGAGGTCGCGAGCCGGTCGATCTCGGCGCGGTCGTGGCTGACATAGAGGATCGGCAGTTTGAGCTCGTCGCGAATCCGCTCGATCACCACCATGATATCGCCGCGCCGCGCGGTGTCGAGCGACGACAGGGGTTCGTCCATCAGCAGGATTTCGGGTCCCGCGAGCAAGGCGCGGCCGATCGCGACGCGCTGCGCCTCGCCCCCCGACAGGCTGTGCGGCCAGCGATCGAGCAGATGGCCGATGCCGAGGAATCGCGTCGCCTCGTCGAGGGTCATCCAGCGGTTCGCGGATGGTACAATGTCATGGCCGTAGGTCAGGTTCGCGCGGACACGGCGATGCGGGAAGAGCCGCCCGTCCTGAAAGACATAACCGACGCGGCGCGCCTCGGGCGGCAGGTCGGTGGCGCCGTCGAACAGCGTGCGGTCGCCGACGCGAATATGCCCCCGGTCGGGCCTCAGCAGTCCCGCGACCATGTTGAGGATGCTCGTTTTGCCCGCGCCCGATGGCCCGAACAGGGCGGTCAGGCCGGGCCCCGCGGTGAAGCGCGCGGCGATGCTGCGGTCGCCGAGACGCCTGGCGACGTCGATATCAATCGCCATGGCGCTGCCTTTCGCGATGCGTGCGGCGGACGAGCCATTCGGACAGTATCAGCGCGCCGAGCGAAAGCGCGACCGAGAGCAGCGCGAGCCGCGTCACCATCGCTTCGCCGCCGGGCACCTGCAGCGCCGAATAGATGGCGAGCGGCAGCGTGCGCGTTTCGCCGGGGATGTTCGAGACGAACGTAATCGTCGCGCCGAACTCGCCGATCGAGCGTGCGAAGCCGAGGACGAGCGCGGCGAGGATGCCGGGGAGCGCGAGCGGCAGGCTGATCGTCCAGAAGCTGTGCCAGGGGCTCGCGCCGAGCGTGCGCGCCGCGCCCTCGAGCCGCCGGTCGATCCCCTCGATCGACAGCCGCATCGCGCGCACCATCAGCGGCAGCGCCATGATCGCCGCCGCCAGCGCGGCGCCGGTCCAGCGGAACATCAGGCTCACCCCGAACCAGCTTTCGAGCCAGCGCCCGGCGGGGCCGAACGGGCCGAAGGCGATGAGCAGCAGCCAGCCGGTGACAACGGGGGGCAGGACGAGCGGCAGATGGACGAGCGCATCAAGGACAACGCGGCCGGGGAAGCGGTGGCGCGCGAGCAGCCACGCGAGCGCGAAGGCGATCGGAAGCGTGGCGAGCACCGCGACGCCGCCGACCTTCAGCGACAGCGCGACAATGCCCCACTCTTCGGGTGAAAGCATCAGGGCGCCGAAAAACCGTGGCGGACGAAGATCGCGCGGCCCTGTTTCGACAGCAGGAAGGCGCGGAAACCCGCGGCGTCCTTGCTGCGTGACGCCTTGAGCAGCGCGACGGGGTAGCGGATTGGCGGATGGCTCGATGCCGGAAAAACACCGACGACACGCACCGCTTTCGACGCACGCGCGTCGGTTGCGTAGACGATGCCGAGCGGCGCGGCGCCGCGTTCGACGAGCGCCATCGCGGCGCGGACATTTTCGGCGGGGGCGACCTTGGCCGCGACGCCGGCCCAGACGCCGAGATGCGTGAGCGCCGCCTTCGCATATTTGCCCGCAGGCACCGCGTCGGGATCGGCGAGCGCAAGACGGCGGCTGCCGAGCGCCCTGGCGAGCGCGAAGCCGCGCGCCGGGGTCAGGCGGACCTTGCTCGACGCGGGGGCGATCAGCACGAGGCGGTTGCCGAGCAAGGTCGTGCGGGTGCCCGCGCGAAGCAGGCCGGCCTTCGCGACCGCGTCCATCCACTCCTCGTCGGCCGAGAGGAAGAGGTCGGCGGGGGCGCCCGCCATGACCTGCCGCGCGAGCGCCGACGAGGCGGCAAAGGAGATGACGGGTTTGGCGTGCCCCTTCGCCGCCCACGCATTCGCCGCTTCGGTGAGCGACTCCTGCAGGCTCGCCGCCGCGAGCACGACGGGGCCACGTTCCTGCGCCATCGCGGTGGGGGCGAGGAGCAGCGCGATGAGCAGGGCGAACAGGTGGAGGGCACGGGCCATCTCCAACCTATAGGCGCGCCGGGGCCTTCGCCGCAACGCCGAGCCATCGCGCCATGCTCGGCATGCGCGGAAGGATCAATCGCTCGACGATCCAGAGGAGGATCAGCGAGGCGGCGAGCATGGGGAGAAGCGCGGCGAGGATCAGGATCAACGCGGCAACGCCCTTGAGCTTTGCGGGATCGCGCGCAGCGGGCGGCGCGCCGAGCGCATCATCGGGTCTGCGGCGGCGCCACATCAGGAAGCCCGAGATGGCGAGGGTGAAGAGCGCGAGCGCGGTCGCGACGCCGATCAACTGGTTGGCGAGGCCGAAGAGCTGCCCCTCGTGCCACGCGATGCCATAGCCGACGGCGCGGTCGATCACATGCTTGTCGGCAAAGCCGCTGCGCGACACCTCCAGGCTTGTTTCGGGGTCGTAGCTCACCTTGCGAACCTGCGGGCGGTTTTGGGTGAGCGTCGTGAGCGTCCAGACATTGCCGTTGGGCGGGCCGAAAGCATTGGGTGCGCCCGGCGGCTGGATGATTGCGGGCGCGGGCATATGCTCGCTGCGGGCGCGGAGGACGATATATTCCAGACGCGCTTGCGGAGGCGGTCCGGCCGGCTGGGCCGCCGCCATCGCATGATGATCGTGCGCGGCGTGCGGGTTGGCGCCGCCCTTCCAGTCCTGCACGCCCGACACCCAACCCATTTCGGCGCGGACGGTGCGAAGGCCGCTAGCCCACACCTCGGTCCACGGCAGCGCGGTGAAAAGCAGGATCAGCGCGAGGCCCGAAACCCAGAAGCCGGTGACGGCGTGGAGGTCGCGCAGCGCGGTGCGGCCCCGGAGCGAGAGCCGCGGCCAGACCACACCGGCCGCGCCGCGGCCGCGCGGCCACCATAGGTAGAGGCCGGTCAGGATCATCACGATCGCCCAGCTCGCGGCGAGTTCGATGAGCAGGCGGCCGGCGCGGCCGATCAGCAATGTGCCGTGGATGCGCGAGAGCCAGGCCGAGATGCGCTGGTCGGGATCCGCGGCGCCGATCACCTGTCCCCGCGGCGAGACGGCGACATCGCGCATTCCCCCATCCGGCAGGCCGATATGGACGACCGCCGCATCGCCCGATGCTTCGGGGATGCGGTAGTAATGAAAGCTCGCGCCCGGATTGGCCGCGAGCACGGCGGCGACCCGCGCGTCGGCGTCGACCGCGCCCGCCGACGGCAGGTCGCGCCATGCGCGCTCCTCCCACCGGTCGATCTGCGGCTTGAACAGATAGGCGGCCCCCGTCGCCGACAGGATCAAGACAAAGGGGACGACGAACAGCCCGGCGTAGAAATGCCAGCGCCAGATCGTGCGATAGAGCGGAACGCGGTTGCTGTCGGTCATCCCCTGCCCTGCCCTTTAGAAGCGCGCGCGGATGCCCGCGGAGACCGCGCGGCGTTCGACGGGGTAATAGATCGCCGATGCGGGTGTGACGGCGATCGCCGCGCTGATGTCGCCGATCGCCTTCTTGCCGGTGATGTTGCGGACGTCGACAAAGGCGTCGATGCCCTGCGCAATCGCCGCGCCGCCGGTGACGCCGAGCAGCGCATAGCCCGGGGTGCGGACCTGATTGCGGTAGTCGGCGAACGGTCCGTCGGGCACCCATTCGAGGGTCGGCGCGATGTGCAGCGCGTCGCTGCCGAGGCGGAGTTCGGCGCGGTAGACGTGTTTCGGCACGACCGGCAGACGGTTGTCGCCGAATTGCGCGTCACCCCGGAAACGGAAGTCGCTGTAGGTGTAGACCTGCCGCAGCCGCAGCCAGTCGGTCGGTGCCAGATCCAATCCGGCCTCGACGCCCTGATGGAGCGTGCGGGCGGCGTTGAAGGTCGCGGCGGGGATGCTGGCGTTCGTCGTGAACTGGAGCAATTCGCCCTTCAGCGTCGATCGGTAAACGGCGATATCCCAGCTCGCGAAACCAAGCTTGCCGCGCGTGCCGATCTCGGTGGTCCATGCGCGCTGCGGGCGGATGTCCGAAACGACGGTGCTCGTCGGCGGGGTGCCGATCGTCTGGAACACTTCGCCGAAGCCGGGGAATTCGGCCGAGCGGCTGTAGTTGGCGAAGATCTGGATATCGGCGGCCGGCTCGAACAACAAGCCGACTTTGGGCGAGAATGCGTCGAAGTCGATCCGGCCGTCGGTTGCCGGCGTGGCGGAGAAATTGACGGTCCGCTTGCGCCAGCCATCGGCGTAGACGCCGCCCGCGATCAGGGTCAGCCCCTCGACGGGCCGCACGCGGACTTCGCCATAAAGCGTCGCGGTCTGTGCCTTCTGGTCGGCGTCGAAGGTCAGCACGCCGCGCCGCCCGCCGGTATTGACGAACTGGCGCGCATCGGTGCTGCCGCGGCGGATTTCCCCGCCCAGCGTGACCTCGACCGGGCCGGTCGCATAGTCGGCGCGGAAGAAGCCGCCCACATCGACCGACTTCTGGTCGATGAGCTGGAAGATCGGGTGGTGGAGCGACTTGGCGTTGACGAAGCCGCCGACGTCGAGGGTCAGAGCGCCCCAGTCGAAGCTTGTGCGGTTCTGGAGGCGCAGCGAGTCGATGTCGCGCGCCTGATCGCCCGCGACCGCGCCAGCGTTGGCCTTGCGCGGGGTCGACAGAGCCTCCGCCATCGTCAGCGCGCCGGGAATTTCCTGCCGGATATGGTTGACGCTGGCGTAGAAGCGCGTGTTCACCACGTCGCTGAAACGCATTCCAACATTGCCTTGAAAGCGCAGGCTGCGGCGTTTCGCATGGTCGCGGTCGCCGTCCGACGTATCGGCGCTGATCGCGCCCCACGCATCCACGCGGTCGCTCGCGACGCCCGCCGAGACGAGGCCGCGCACGCTGTCGAAGCTGCCGACGTCGCCGCGCAGGTAAATCCCCTTCGCCGTGCGCCCCGTCGGGGTCACGCCGTTGATCGCGCCGCCGAGCGTGCCCGACCCGAAGCGCAGCGCGTTGGCGCCGCGATAGACTTCGAGATGGTCGAAGAAGATCGGTTCGAGTTCCTGGAAATCCCCATTGTCGTCGGCGAGGTTGATCGGCACGCCGTCCTGGAGCAGCGTCAGCCCGCGCATGTGGAAGCCGCGCGACAGGCCCGAACCGCGGACCGATATGCGAACCTCCTGCCCGTAACGCGGCTGGAGATAAACGCCGGGTGAGAAAGCGAGCGTGTCGCGCAAGGACACGACCGATTTGTCGGCATAGTCGTCGTATGACACGACGTCCGTGCCGCCCGGCGTGCGTGCGGCGCGCTCCTCGGCGGCGTCGGTGGCGGTCGGTGCGGTGACGATGATGGTCGAATCGACCTCTTCGGCACGGACGGGAGCGGCGACAAGACAGGTCGCAAGCGCGAGCAACGGCGCGGCCCCATGGGTACGGGTTTTCATAGATTTTCCTTCGCTGAATACAGTCATGGGCCGCGCCGCGCGAAAGCGCGGGCAGCCGATTGGTCTGGATCAGGCGAAGGCGGGTGGTCCGGTACTCGGCGGCAGCGGTGAGGCGATGCCCGGCGCGAAGCCGAGCGAGCGTGCCGCGACGGGGACGGGTTCGCCCGTGACTGGCGCGGCGGCGAGGACGGGCAGGGCGGGGACGATCGGCGCATTGGCGAGCGCGCCCCACGGGCAATGTTGCTGCGCTTCACCCGCATTATGGTCGCCGGCTTTCTCGAGCGGGATCGTCATCGTGCCGCCGGGGTTGGCGGGGTCCGAACAGATGCGAACGGTAATCGACCCGCCGGCATCGCTCTCGATCATCCAGCCCGGCGCGACGAGCACGCGCGCGGCGAGCGCGAGCAGCAGCGGCAAAAGCAGGAGGATGCCGGGACGGCGAAAGGCGGCGAGCAGGCTCACGCCCCGCGCCTTATGGCGCGCCCACGATGCTGGCAAGCGGACAGATTGCCCTATTCGGCTCTAGCTATTCGGCCGGCGTCTCGTCGGTCTTCTTGCCCGTACGCGTCCAGGGATAGAGGAACTGGCCCCAATAGCTGCGCGGCACATCTTCGGGGATGCCGTAATTTTCGGGCCAGCGGTCCTTGGGCAGGTGGAAGGTGCCGAACATCTTGTCGATCCACGGGAAATGGATCGCGAAATTGACGTCGAACGCCTCGCGTTCGAGCCCATGGTGCCAGTGGTGGAAACGCGGGGTCGCGATCCAGTGGCCCAGCCGGTTGAAATTGCCGCCAACATTGGCGTGGAGCAGCGACGACCAGACATAGACGAAGCCGATATAGGCCTGCATCACCGACGGCGCGAAACCCAAGGTGAAGAGCGGCAGCGAGGTGATCGAGCGCAAAAGGATGATCTCGACGAAATGCATCCGCGATCCCGCGAGCCAGTCCATCGACTTCGCGCTGTGGTGCACCGCGTGGAAACCCCAGAGGAAGGGGTAGCGGTGGAAGGTGCGATGGAAGAAATATTGCGCCATGTCCGACGCGACGAGCACGATGACGAACTGGACGATCCACGGCAGCGAGGCGACCCCGGCACGGAACGCCTCCCAGTTCGACGTATTCTCGTTGATGATCGTCGAGGGCGCGAGCGCGAGGAAGCCCAGAACCTGCACGAACATCGTGCTGACGAGATAATAGAAAAGATCCTCGCGCCATTCGATGCGGAACAGGCGCTGCGTCCGGCGATGCGGAAAGGCGCGCTCCAATGGCGCGAACATGAAGCCGGTGACGAGCAGGTTCACGACGAAGAAGTCGAGCCCGAAGAAAATGCCCCAGTCGCGCGTTTCCTGCGGCTGGACGTTCGCACCGCCGACGAGGATCGCGGCGAGCCCGATCATCAGCGCGGTGAGGCCGAGCGCCTTGCGCGGGCGGAGCAGCAGGCTGAGCAGCGAAAGGCCATAGCTCACGAGCAGGATCGCATGGACCAGCCCGCGAAAGCCGCCCCAATGCTTGATGATTTCAAGCTCGGGGGTCGCGAACCAGTCGGGGAAGCGCAGCGCGATCACCATGAAGAAACCCGCGACCGCGAACAGCAGCCCGAAGAAGCCCGACAGCCAGCCGCTACCGAACCGCCGCACCTCGGTATGCGATTCGAGATCGCGCATCAGGTTCTGAAGATAATCACGCTTTGCCATGCGGCCCCACCCCCTCAATCGTCATGCCGGACTTGATCCGGCATCCATTCCTGCCCCGGCGTCATGGACCCCGGATCAAGTCCGGGGTGACGAGGGTGGATGGTTCTCATCCCGCCGCGGCGACGATCGCCGCCCAGTCGGCCTCGTCGATCACGCGGATGCCGAGCGCGCTCGCCTGCTTGAGCTTCGACCCCGCGCCGGGACCCGCGACGACAAGATCGGTCTTGGCGCTGACGCTGCCCGCGGCCTTGGCACCGAGCGCTTCGGCCTGCGCCTTGGCCTCATCGCGGCTCATCGTTTCGAGCTTGCCGGTGAAGACGACCGTCATTCCCGACACTTCGCTCTCGCGCGTCTCGACGATGTAAGGCGGCGGCGAGACTTCGGAGAGGAGGTCGTCCCATAGATCGCGGTTGTGGGGTTCGTGAAAGAAATCGGCGAGCGCTTCGGCGACGGCGGGGCCAATGCCGTCGGCGCGGACTTCGAGGATCGCCTTGAACGCCTCGACCTTGCGCGTCGTATATTTGCCGTCGGATTCGCCCTCGCCCTGCGGGTTCGCTTCGAGATAGGCGTGGATCTCCGCCGCCTTTTCGGGGAGCCGCGCGATATCGCCGAGCCCCTTAAGCAGATCGCGCGCGGTCACCGCGCCGACGTGACGGATGCCGAGTCCGAAGAGCAGCCGCGCGGCGTCGGGCGAGCGTTTCGCCTCGATCGCGGCGAAGAGATTGTCGACTGACTTTTCCTTCCACCCCTCGCGGCCGAGCAGTTCGGCGCGGTGGCTTTTTAGCCGGAAGATGTCGGCGGGACCCTTGTCGAGCCAGCCTAGCCGCAAGAATTCCTCGATGCTCTTTTCGCCCAGCCCCTCGATGTCGAGCGCGCCGCGGCTGACGAAATGGCGCAGACGCTCGAACTTTTGCGCGGGACAGATCAACCCGCCGGTGCAGCGCACATCGACCTCGCCCTCTTCGGCGACCGCCTCGCTGCCGCAGCCGCCGAATTCAACGGGGCAATGGTCGGGGAACAGATAAGGCGCGCGCGCTTCGTCGCGGGTCAGATTCTCCACAACCTGCGGGATCACGTCGCCCGCGCGTTGGATGACGACGCGGTCGCCCGGGCGGACGCCGAGGCGGCCGATCTCGTCGCGGTTATGGAGCGTGACGTTCGAGACGACGACACCGCCGACGGTGACCGGAACGAGCCGCCCGACGGGGGTCAGCTTGCCGGTGCGGCCGACCTGTATGTCGATTGCCTCAAGGGTTGTCTGCGCGCGTTCGGCGGGAAATTTATGCGCGATGGCCCAGCGCGGCGCCTTGGCGACAAAGCCGAGGCGCTGCTGCCATGCGAGGCTGTCGACCTTGTAGACGACGCCGTCGATGTCATAATCCATGTCGGCGCGGCAGCGCTCGATCTCGGCATAATGCGCGAGGATATCGGTGACCGATTCATAACGCTTGAGCAGCGGCGACACCGGGGCGCCCCAGCGTTCGATCTGCTTCATCACATCATACTGGGTGTCGGCGGGAAGCGCGCTGACCTCGCCCCAGCCGTGCGCGAGGAAGCGCAGCGGGCGCGATGCGGTGACGCTCGCATCCTTCTGGCGCAGCGAACCCGCGGCGGCGTTGCGCGGGTTGGCGAACTGGCGGACCGTGGCGGAGTCGAACTCCTGTTCGCGCTGCGCGGCGAGCGCCCTGCCCTCTTCCATCAATCGTTCGTTGAGCGCCGTGAAATCGGCCTTCGCCATATAGACTTCGCCGCGGATCTCGAACACGTCGGGCGCTGCGCCCTTCAGTTCCTGCGGAATGTCGGCGATATGGCGGACGTTCGCGGTGACATCCTCGCCGACGCTGCCGTCGCCGCGCGTCGCGGCCTGCACAAGCTTGCCCTTTTCGTAGCGCAGCGAGCAGGAGAGGCCGTCGATCTTGTCCTCGGCAGTCATCGCGATCACGGCGTCGGCGCTGAGGTTGAGGAAGCGCCGAACGCGCGCAGCGAATTCCTCGACATCCTCGGCCGCAAAGGCGTTGTCGAGGCTCATCATCCGCTGCGCGTGCGTGACCTTGGCGAGCGGCGACGCCTCGACCGCGGCGCCGACCTGGCTGTTTGGGCTGTCGGCACGGATCAGCGCCGGGAAGGCGGCTTCGAGTTCGTTGTTGCGGCGGACGAGCGCATCATAATCGGCGTCATCAATCTCCGGCGCATCCTCCGCATGATAGCGTTTGCTGTGATAGGCGATCTGCTTCGCCAGCCGCATCAATTCATTGGCGGCGTCGGCCTGCGACAGGGATTCGATTTCGGTCATGCACCGGCCTTTGCCACCGGCTTGAACTCGGCGCGAGTACCAAATCCGGCGATCAGCGGACGCCCCTTTTTGATCGCGTCCTGCACCGCGGGAAGCTTCAGCGAGGCGGCGTGCGCTTCCTTGCTGTCCCACAGCTCGACGATCCAGATCGCGTCGGGATTCGCGCTGTCCTCGCCGATCAGATAGGCGATGTTGCCGGGCATGGTCCCGGTGCCTTCGGCGAGGATCGCGACGAGCGCGGCACGTTGGCCCGGCTGCGCCATCATCTGGCCGAGCAGGCCATAGTGGGGATCGGCGTCTTCCATCTTGGCCTCCAGGGCGCGCAGTTTCGTTGCGGGGAACAGCACCGCGGCCATCGCCAGCATCGCGGCAAGATGCTGGCGGCGGTCCATCATTTCGCGATCGCCAGCACATGCACCTCTCGCCGGATACGAAAGCCGAGCGATTCATAGAGTGCGATCGCGCCGGCATTGTCGGCATAGCTGTGCAGGAAGGGCTGCTCGCCGCGCGCGACCATTTCGCGCATGACGTGGCCGATCAGCGCGCGTGCGAGCCCGCGGCCGCGGCAATCCTCCCACGTCGCGACACCGCTGACCTCGGCCATGCCGGGAACCAATATGCGTTGCCCCGCCATCGCGAGCAGCCGGCCGTTTTCGCGGATTCCGAAGAAGGGGCCGTAGCGATGCGTCTTCGGCCCCCATGGTCCGGGCTTCGCATGCTCGGCGAGCGACGCCATTTCGGGGGCATCATCGTCGCCGAGCGCGATGATCGCGGGCTCGCCTTCGCGCAGCGGCGGCGCGCCCTCGGCGACCATCTGCGCCAGCACCGCGCGCTTCACTTCGCGCGTGCCGGGAGGGACCGGCCACGGCTCGCCCTCGACGATCCAGATTTCGCCTTCATCGGGGACGAGTGCGGCGAACGCGGCAAGCGCTGCGGCGCCGGTGTCGGGAGCGGCGCCGAAGACGCCATAGCCGCGGTCGATCCGCACTGCGGCGCCACCGCCCTCGGCGAGATGCGCCTGCCGCCCGGTAAGCATGCTCCAGACGGGCCGGTCGAGCGGATGCGGCGCAGTCATACCGCCGTCTCCAGCAGCCTCTCGGCCTGCGCGCGCGCCTCGGCCGTGACTTCGGCGCCCGAGAGCATGCGCGCGATTTCTTCGCGGCGGCCGGCTTCGTCGAGCGCGTGGACGCTGGTGCGGGTGACGATGCCCTGGCTCGACTTGGCGATGATGAAATGCGCGGCGCCTTTTGCGGCGACCTGCGGGCTGTGCGTCACCGCGAGCAACTGCTTGCCCGCGCCCGCAAGGCGCGCGAGCCGTTCGCCGATCGCCGAAGCAACCGCGCCGCCGACGCCGCGGTCGATTTCGTCGAAGATGATCGTGTCGGCGCCACCCTCTTCGGCGAGCGCGACCTTCAGTGCGAGGATGAAGCGCGAGAGTTCGCCGCCCGATGCGATCTTGGCGAGCGGCGCGAAGGGCGCGCCGGGGTTGGTCGAGATCAGATATTCGACGCGGTCCATGCCCTCGGGCCCCCAGCGCTCGGCAGGCAGGCGTTCGACGAGCGTCTGGAAGCGCGCGGCGTCGAGTTTCAGCGGCACAAGTTCGCCCGCGACCGCGGCGTCGAGGCGGGTCGCGGCCTTGGCGCGCTGGTCGGACAGCGCCGTCGCGGCGTGGGTGTAAGCGGCGGCGGTCTCGGCAACCGCGGTTTCGAGCTTCGCAAGCCCCGCGCTGCCGCCCTCGATCGCATCGAGCCTTGCAGCGAGCGTCCCGGTGAGTTCGGCAAGTTCGTCGGGCTGGACATTGTGCTTGCGCGCCATCGCGCGCAGCTCGAACAGCCGCGTCTCGGTCGCCTCGAGCCGTTCGGGATCATATTCCATCGCGCGCGCGGCTTCGTGGAGCTTGCTCTCGGCCTCGTCGGCCTCGATGATCGCGCGGTCGAGCCCCGCGAGCGCCTCGGCGAGCAACGGATGGTCGCCCGCGAGCCGGTCGAGCCGCCGCGCCGCGCCGCGGAGTTGCGCGGGGCCGCTGTCGCTGCCCTCGAACGCCTCCATGATCGCGCCGAGGTCGCCGGCGACCTTCTCGCCCTTTTGCATCGTGGCGCGCGCTTCGGAGAGTTCGGCATCCTCGCCGGGTTGGGGCGCCAGCGTCTGCAATTCGGCGACGCAATGCTCGAGCCATTCGCGATCGCGTTCGGCTTCGGAAATTGCGGTGCGCGCGGCGGCGAGCCTGTCCTCGGCGGCACGCCATGCGGTGTGGGCGGCGGCGACGCCGCGGGTATCGGCGCGGGCATAGGCGTCGAGCAGCGCGCGGTGCCCGGCGGGGGCGAGCAGGCCGCGGTCGTCGTGCTGGCCGTGAATTTCGACGAGATAGGTTCCGACCTCGCGCAGCAGCGCCGCCGAACAGGGCTGGTCATTGAGGAAGGCGCGGCTGCCGCCGTCGGCCTTCAATGTGCGGCGGATCAGCAACGGTTCGCCGGTTTCCAGCGCAATCTCATTCTCGGCGAGCAGCGCCGCGAGCTTCGTCCCCGGCGCCGGCGCGACAAAGCTGGCGGTCACCTGCGCCTTGTCGGTGCCCTGCCGCACCAGCGCGCTGTCGGCGCGCGCGCCGAGCGCGAGGCCCAGCGCGTCGAGCAGGATCGACTTGCCCGCCCCGGTTTCGCCGGTCAGCACGCCCAGCCCGGCCTCGAAATCGAGGTCGAGCCGTTCGATCAGGACGATATTGGCGATGGACAAAGCGGTTAGCACAGGCCGTCCTTACCGCAGAACAAAGGCAGAATCTATTCCCGGCGCAATCAGGCGCTCGGCGCGTTCTTCTGCATCAGCTTGTAGGCGCGCGCATACCATTCGTTGCCCGGATAGTTGGCACCGAGCACCGCGGCCGACTTTTTCGCCTCGGTGGGGATGCCAAGCGCGAGATAGCATTCGGTCAGGCGATAGAGCGCCTCGGGCGCGTGGCTGGTCGTCTGATATTTGTCGACGACCTCGCGGAAACGGATCGATGCGGCGAGCCAGTTCGAGCTGCGCTGGTAGAAACGGCCGATCTCCATTTCCTTGCCCGCAAGATGATCCTGCACCAGGTCGACCTTGAGCCGCGCGTCCGACGCATAGCGGCTGTCGGGATAGCGGCGGATCACTTCGCCGAGCGCGTTCTGCGCCTGCTGGGTGATCTTCTGGTCGCGGGTAACATCGCTAATCTGCTCATAATAGCTGAGCGCGATCAGATAATAGGCGTAGGCCGCGTCCTTGTTGCCCGGATGGATCGCGAGGAAGCGCTGCGCGGCCTCGATCGCCGGGGTATATTCGCGGTCCATATAATAGCTGAACGAGCTCATCAGCTGCGCGCGGCGCGCCCACGGCGAATAGGGGTGCTGGCGCTCGACCTCGTCGAACAGCGCCGCGGCGAGGCCATATTGCCGGCGGTCGAGCCGGTCCTGCGCCGCGCGGTACAGCGTGTTGACGTCGCGCGCGACGTAGCGCGTGTCCTTCTTCACATTGCCGCCCCCGGCACAGGCCGCCAGCATGGGAGTAATCGCAAGTGCGGCGGCGAGCAGGCGCAGGGTCGCGCGCGAAGGGGCATGTTGAGTCATGCGCGCGGTATAGCCACAGCGCGGATGAACGCAAAATAAATGATCGTCATTTGTCGCCGTTTCCTGCCTCTTCGTCACCCCCGCGAAGGCGGGGGTCCCGCTTTCATGCATTGAGCGTATTGAACAAATCGAGCCAATCAGGATTCTGCCCCTCGATCAGCCGAATCTTCCATTCGCGATTCCATTTCTTCATCGCCTTTTCGCGGGCGATGGCATCGCGGATGTCGTCGTGAGGCTCGGCGTAGACGAGGCGTTCGAGGCAGTAACGCTTGCAGAAATCCGAGCCGTCACCAGTCCGGTGTTGCATTATCCGGGCGGAAAGATGCGCTGTTACGCCGATGTAGATCGTGCCGCGGTAGCGGTCGGCCATGATGTAGACGTGACCGCCTTTGCTCACGCGCAGCGGGACAAGCGGGACCCCTGCCTTCGCGGGGGTGACGGGAAAAGGATCACCATCTCAACTCCCCTTCACCACACACCCCTTCGGAGCATCCGCCGGTGCCGGGACGCGCCGCGCGGTCTTGATCGTCACCTGAGGTTCGAGCATCTGGCCGACCATCACGCCCTCACCCGCGGTCGGCGAGATCGGGGCGTTGAAGATCGCCTCGGCGACATCGGCGCCGCCGACGATCTCGCCAAACACCGCGAAACCCGCGCCGTCGCCGCCCGGCGCATCGGCGTTGAAGCCCTTGATATCGGACAAGAGCAGGAAGAAGTCGCTCGTCGCATCGCCGGGGTTGAGCCGCGCCATCGACAGCGCGCCCTTGCAGTTGGTCAGCCCCGTCTTCGTGGTCGGCTCGTGCGCGATCGGCGGAAAATTCTTGCGCGCATCGCCGCGGTTGCCCGCCTGTACCAGCTGGTTCGCCGGACCCCAGCTTTTTGTCGAGCGATAGAATTTGAACCCGTCCATCCGCTTCGCATCGACATAGCGGAGGAAATTGGTGGCCGTGATCGGCGCGCGCTTGTTTTCGATCCGCAATGTGATCGTGCCGAGATCGGTGGCGAGCGCGACATAGGGCCGCGTATCCGCCTCGACAACGGGCGTGACGGGCGCAGGAATCGGCGGCAGCGTAGCGGGCGGCAATTGCGTCGCCTGCGGCGGGACGGGGGTCGATTGGGCGGCGAGCGCGAGCGCGGAAAGGAGCGTGGTCAGCATGGCACCGATCATAAACGCAATGCACCGGTCGATGCGAGCGGTTTCAGAATGGTTGCCGGCAACAGGGCCGATTGGAAAAATCAGCAAGCCGGTCTAGGCATGCGCCCCCAGGCAACGAAAGAGGATAGTGATGAGCGAAACGTCGAGCCGCGACACCACACCCGAACCTGCCGTGTCCGCACCCGACGTCGCGGCGATCGGATCGCGCTTCCTGCGCTATTTGCCATTCATTACGATCGCGCATTTCCTCATTGGCCTGCCAGCGCTGATCGCCTCGCTCGCGCTCGCCTATTTTGCCTTCGTTCAGGCCGACGCGACGCAGAAGATGCAGAGCGGCGGGGTGATGCCCTTCGTGACCTTCGGAACGAGCAATGGCGACAAGGCCGGCAATCAGGATATTGCGCTGACGCTGACAAACAACGGGGTCGGCCCCGCGATCCTCGGCCCGATCGAAATCCGCTATGAAGGCAAGCCGGTAAACACCCCGATCGACTTGCTCGAAGCATGCTGCACCGACGCCGGCGCGCGCCCCTTGCGCTTTTCCACCTCGCCTTCAACCGGAATCGCCGTGCGGCCCGGCGAGACGATCGAATTCGTCAGCTTTCCGCGAATCCCCGCATCCGAAAAAGTCTGGCAGAGGTTCAACAAGGAGCGGTGGAAACTCAAGGTCCGTGCCTGCTATTGTTCGATCTTCAACGATTGCTGGATCACCGAAGGGATGCAGGGATTGCCAAAGGCGGTGAACAAATGCCCCGCCGACTGGTCGCTCTATCGCGAGGATGCGGGAAACCGGATCGCCGGGGCCGACGCGAAATAATTCAACCAATCGGTTGACATTAAAATCAGGGCGATGAATATTCAACCTCATGGTTGAACATGATTCGCACACACTCGATACGATTTTCCACGCGCTGGGCGATGCAACGCGCCGGGCGATGCTGGGCGAGCTGGCCGCCGGCGAACGGACGGTCGGCGAGCTGGCTGAGCCCTTCACGATGTCGCTCGCCGCGGCATCGAAGCATATCAAGGTGCTGGAAAGTGCCGGGATGGTCCGCCGCGACGTGCGCGGGCGCACCCATGTCTGCAGCCTCGACCCCGTGCCGCTGATGAGCGCCGACCAGTGGCTTGGCATGTACCGCCGCTTCTGGACCGACCGGCTCGATACGCTCGAACGGCTGCTGCGCGCCGAGGATGCCGTCCCCCCTCCCCCCAAGAAGCCCCTCCCCGGGAAAGAAGGAGAAAAGTGATGACGACGATGCTGACCCACGACAATTACGGCGTGCTCACCGAGCCCGCGACGCTGACGATCGAGCGCCTGCTCCCCGGCCCGATCGAGCGCGTCTGGTCGTACCTAACCGATGGCGAACTGCGCCGCCTATGGCTCGCCGCGGGCGCGATGGAGGCGATGGTCGGCGCACCCGTCGAACTCGTCTGGCGCAACGACGAACTCACCGACCCGCCGGGCACGCGTCCCGAGGGCTTTGGCGACGAGCACCGCATGACGTGCGAAGTCTTGGCGATCGACGCCCCGCGCAGCCTTGCGATCAGCTGGGGCAGCACCGGCGGCGTGACCTTCACCCTCACGGAAAAGGGCGATGAAGTGCTGCTGACGATCGTCCACAGCCGTGTCGAGGATCCGTCGGTGCTGCTCAACGTCAGCGCGGGCTGGCACAGCCATGTCGATGTGCTCGAAGCGAAGCTGCGCGGTACGACGCCGGTGCCGCACTGGGACAATTTTGCGCAGCTGCGCGGCGTTTATGCCGAGCGCCTGTTCGGCTGACGCCAGAATTTGACCGAAGCCCCGAAAGAACGGGCTGTCTGCATGGACAGCCGGCCAGGGATCGTGGCATTTTCCGACGCGAAGACAAGCCGACGGGAATGCCACGATCATGGAAGACAGCGAAGAATATCTGCGCGAAGCGATCGCGCTCGCCTATGCCAATGCAGAAAAGGGCGGCCGGCCGTTTGGCGCGGTGATCGTCCGTGACGGGCGGATCATCGCCAAGGCCGTCAACGAAATATCGGCGACCGGCGATCCGACCTCGCATGCCGAACTCAATGCCATCCGGCTCGCGAGCAAGTCGCTGGGCGCCGACCTCAGCGGCTGCGCGGTCTTCGCGAGCGGGCACCCCTGCCCGATGTGCATGGCGGCGATGCGCCTCACGGGAATCGAAGCCGTGACCTATGCCTATTCGAACGAGGACGGCGCCCCCTACGGCCTGTCGACGGCGGCGATCTATGACGATCTGGCCAAGCCATTTTCGCAGCAGTCGATGGAAATCCGGCACCTGCCCCTCCGGCTGGCCGGCAAACCCGATCTCTATGCGGGCTGGCGGCAGCGGCAGGGTTGATCAACGCAGGGCGATACGCCGACGACGGCTTGCGACCGGAATACGCCAATCAACGCTGCGGCGAAGCGCTCCGTTAGCGGACCTTCCCGAAAGCAAGCCAAGTCCAAGAAACCCCCATGACCTGATTACCCCTTTGAATGGAGTGGGCGTCCTGCCTGCGCAGGAGGTGCAGTCCACAAGCATATGCCATTTCGATTGTCAGGTCGGGCGACACCGGAAATACCCTGCGACCTTTGGCGCCGGGGCCGTGTCGAAGCGACATGATGAGGATTCCGTTCGGTGCGATCATAGTCGCAAGGCGAGCTATGGCGATTGCCCGATCTGCGTCGGGAAGGTGCTGCCACACGGCGCACAAGGTCACGAGATCGAACGAGACACCGGCCGGCACTGCGCCGAGATATGGCAAGCGATCATCCAGCCACTTGATATTTGCGGAGGGGTGAAGCTTCTTGCCCGCCTCGCGAAGTTCACGCACCGGTTCGATAGCGAGTATGTCGTGTCCCTTGGCGGCCAACCATGCTGCGTCGCGCCCCGTTCCGGCTCCAATATCCGCAATCTTAATGCTGCGATCTGGGAGTAAATCGATGACGTGCTTGTATATGCTTTCCGGCGACAGCCCTTCATATGCGGCAATAAAGTCCGCGGTGGCAACGGCGGCGTATCCTTCCAGAACATCCTGCATTGGTCTTCCACGAATGACTGGAAATCGACGGTATACCTGCGGAAGGGAACGGGCAAGAATCCACCCCAAAGCTACCAAGAAAAAGGGGCCGCTTTCGCGGCCCCTTCTCTTTTCCGATTAGCGGAAGGCTCAGTCCTTCAGGAAGTCGGGCACATGGCCCTGGTCTTCCGGACCTTCGCTGCGCTCACGGCGCGGGCCGCGGTCGCCACGGCCTTCGCCGCCGCCATCACGGCGCGGACCACGGTCGCGGTCACGGCCACCGCCACCGCCACCACGCGGGCCGCGATCACCGCGGTCGCCGCGGTCGCCGCCGTCACGGCGCGGACCACGGTCGCTGCGCGGTTCGCGCGGCGGGCGCGTGTCTTCCAGCTCTTCGCCGGTTTCCTGGTTCACGACGCGCATCGACAGGCGAACCTTGCCGCGCGGATCGATCTCGAGGACCTTGACCTTGACTTCCTGACCTTCGCTCAGGACATCGGCGACCTTCTCGACGCGCTCGTTGGCGATTTCACTGACGTGGACAAGGCCGTCCTTGCCGCCCATGAAATTCACGAACGCACCGAAATCGACGAGGTTGACGACCTTGCCGTCATAGATCTTGCCGACTTCGGCTTCCTCGACGATGCCCGAAATCCACTTGCGGGCGGCTTCGATCTGCTCGGGATCGCTCGACGATATCTTGATCAGACCTTCGTCGTCGATGTCGACCTTGGCGCCGGTCGTTGCGACGATCTCGCGGATCACCTTGCCGCCGGTGCCGATGATGTCGCGGATCTTCGACTTGTCGATCTGCATCGTTTCGATGCGCGGCGCATGCGCCGACAGTTCGGTGCGGGCTTCGCCCAGCGCCTTCGCCATTTCGCCGAGGATGTGCGCGCGGCCTTCCTTCGCCTGGTTCAGAGCGGCTTCGAAGATCTCGCGCGTGATGCCCGCGATCTTGATGTCCATCTGCATCGTGGTGATGCCGTTGGCCGTGCCCGCAACCTTGAAGTCCATGTCGCCGAGATGATCTTCGTCACCAAGGATGTCCGACAGGATCGCATAATCCTTGCCTTCGAGGATCAGGCCCATCGCGATGCCCGAAACCGGACGCTTCAGCGGCACGCCGGCGTCCATCATCGCAAGGCTGCCGCCGCAAACCGACGCCATCGACGACGAGCCGTTCGACTCGGTGATGTCGCTGGTGATGCGGATCGTGTAGGGGAACTCGTCCTTCGTCGGCAGCACCGCGTGCAGCGCACGCCATGCCAGCTTGCCATGGCCGATGTCGCGGCGGCTGGGCGCCCCGAAACGACCGACTTCGCCGACCGAATAGGGCGGGAAGTTATAGTGCAGCATGAAGTTCGAGTAGCTGAGGCCGTTGAGGCCGTCGATCATCTGCTCGCTGTCCTTGGTGCCCAAGGTGCAGGTTGCGATGGTCTGCGTCTCGCCACGCGTGAACAGCGCCGAGCCGTGCGCGCGGGGCAGGAAGTGCGTTTCGGCAAGGATGGGACGAATCTGCGTCGTCGTGCGTCCGTCGATGCGCTTACCGTCCTTGAGGATGGCGCCGCGAACGATTTCGGCTTCGAGCTTCTTCATCAGCTTGCCGGCGGCCATCTGGTCCTGCGGCGCGGCGTCGGCGAAAGCAGCCTTGGCGGCGGCGCGGGCTTCGTTCAGCGCGTTCGAGCGGGCCGATTTGTCGGTCAGCTTGTACGCGGCGGCGATGTCCTTGCCGATCAGCTTCTTGAGCTTGTCCTTGGCAGCCGACAGGTCGGCCTGTTCGGCCATGTCCCAGGGATCCTTGGCAGCCTGTTCGGCCAGCTTCACGATCGCCTTGACGACGTCCTTGCACGCATCGTGCGCGAACAGCACGGCGCCGAGCATGATCTCTTCCGACAGCTCGTTGGCTTCGGATTCGACCATCATCACGGCGTCGTAGGTCGCGGCGACGACGAGGTCGAGGTCGCCTTCGGCAACCTGCGCATCGGTCGGGTTCAGGATATATTCGCCGTCGACATAGCCGACGCGTGCGGCGCCGATCGGGCCCATGAAGGGCACGCCCGAGATCGTCAGAGCCGCAGACGCGGCGACCATCGCGAGAATGTCGGGTTCATTGTGGCCGTCATAGCTCAGGACCTGGGCAATGACGTTGATTTCGTTGTAGAAACCTTCGGGGAACAGCGGACGGATCGGACGATCGGTCAAACGCGAAACCAAAGTTTCCTTTTCGGTCGCGCCGCGCTCGCGCTTGAAGAAGCCGCCGGGGATGCGGCCTGCGCCCGAATATTTTTCCTGATAGTGGACGGTGAGCGGGAAGAAATCCTGCCCTTCCTTGACCGTCTTGGCGGCGGTGACCGCGGCCAACACCATCGTTTCGCCGAGCGTCGCGACAACCGCGCCGTCGGCCTGACGGGCAACCTTGCCCGTTTCGAGGGTCAGCGTTTCACCGCCCCACTCGATCGATACTTTTTTCACGTCAAACATGGAGTTTCCTTCGCCCGCCGGGCCCGATGCCGGGCGGGGCCTCTGATTCCGGGCAATCCGGCCCGGGGCGGTTTAGGGCGTCTGTCTGCCCTTATGGCGGTCCCGCCGGATGCGGGAGCGGCCCTGTGGCCCGGCACTTTGCGCGGGACCAATATGACAGCGGCCCCGGAAATCCGGGGCCGCCAGAAATTCTTACTTACGAAGACCCAGCTTCGCGATGAGAGCCGAATAGCGACCCTCGTCCTTCTTCTTCAGATAGTCGAGCAAGCTGCGACGCTTGTTGACCATCATGAGGAGGCCGCGGCGGCTGTGGTTGTCCTTGTGGTGCGCCTTGAAGTGGGCGGTCAGCGTGTTGATGCGGTCGGTCAGGATTGCGACCTGCACTTCCGGCGAACCGGTATCGCCCTTTGCACGGGCATTGTCGGTGATGACTTCGGTTTTGCGCTCGGCAGTAATCGACATAGATATTTTCCTCGAACATCCTTGTTTACAGATTGAAGCCCCGGACGACTTTCAGCGTTCCCGCCAAAGCCTCGATCAGGGCAACGGGACGCATTTCGCTGTCCCTTCCCCAATAGAGCCCGTCATCCGTGCTACCCCCGGTCCAGACGCGACCCTGACGGATCGCCCCTGCCGCTTCCGGGGAAAGGTTCAGAGCCGGGATGTCGACCAGCCCTGCCTCAAGCGGCAGAAATATTTCTGATTGGGCGGCCCCTTGGCCGAATGCGTTCAATTTGTCCAGCGAAATCGCCTGTTCCAGATCGAACGGCCCGGCCTTGGTGCGGCGGAGCATCGTGACGTGGCCGACGGTGCCGACGGCGTGCGCGATGTCGCGCGCGAGGCTGCGGATATAGGTGCCTTTGGAGACGTGGGCGGTGAGGGTGATCTCATCGAGCCCCTCCCCTCGCTCGTCACCCCGGACTTGATCCCGGGTCCATTCTACCGTCGCCGCGATGGATGCCGGATCAAGTCCGGCATGACGAAGGGAATAGACCGTCACCGCCCGCGCCTTCATCTCGACCTCTTCGCCCGCACGAGCGCGATCATAGGCGCGCTGGCCATCAATCTTGATCGCCGAATAAGCCGGCGGCACCTGTTCGATCGGGCCGGTGAAGCGCGGCAGCACCGCTTCAACCTCCGCAAGCGTCGGCCGTTCGTCGCTCGTTGCAATAACCTCACCCTCGGCATCGAGCCCCGCCGTTTCGGTCCCGAACTTTATGGTGAAATCGTAAACCTTGCTCGCATCGAGCATCCGGCCGCAAAGCTTCGTCGCCTCGCCGAGCGCGATCGGGAGCACACCCGACGCGAGCGGGTCGAGCGTTCCGCCATGGCCGACTTTGACCTTGCCCAGCCCCGCCTCGCGGCACACGCGCTTGACCGCGCCCACCGCCTGCGTCGAGCCAAGGCCGACGGGTTTGTCGAGGATGATCCAGCCGTTCATCCCGCGCCGCTAGAGCATTTTCAAGTCAGGTGAAACCTGATGATTCGTAAAATGCGGCAGACAAGAAATCGCGGGTTGAAGACTGTCAATTTTGCGCGGCCTTTTCGGCTTCGCGCGCGGCCTTCCGCTCGGCCTTCGACGGCGGCGGCGCCGAGGTCACGAAGGACGAGAGCATGCACCGCTCGCCGCGGACGATGATCGAGGCGAATTTGTCGAGCCGCCCGGCGCCGCGCGTTTCGACGCCGATCGCGTGCGCGAAATCGACGTCGCGGCAGAGGCCGGCGAAGCTGCCATAATACCATTCGCCGCGGCGGCCCTCGATCCAGATGCCGCGGTCGCGGTCGGCCTGCCAGTTGCGGATCGTGCTGTCGCTCGGAAAGACGATGCTCGATTCGACGCCGAGCGCACGCGGTTCTTTTGCAGGCTCGTTGGCCGCCGCGGCCGCAGAAAGGGGAAGCAGCACGGCGGCCAGGGAGAGTGCGAGATTCTTCATGGCGAGTCGTTTAGCCAGAGCAGGCTGAACCTTGGCTGACCCTGATCCTCCCTGTGCCGAAGGCATGGGGAGGTGGCAGCGCGAAGCGCTGACGGAGGGGCTGTGGCGCAACGTCGCCGCCCCTCCACCACCGCCTACGGCGGCGGTCCCCATCCCCATCGCTTCGCGACAGGGAGGATTATGTTTGCCACTCGCTTGCAAGTAACGACCAGAGGCCGGTATCACGCACATAGCCCGTCCAGGTGATGCGCTCCGACCGCAGCACGCCGTCCTTGGTACAGCCGAGCTTCGCGACCGCGGCCTGGCTCCGCTTGTTGCGCTCGTCGATGCGGAATTCGATGCGGCGGATGCCGACCGCAAAGGCGTGATCGAGCATCAGGCGCTTGACCCGGCCGTTGAAGCCGGTGCCGCGCGCATCGGGGTGGATGAAGCTGTTGCCAATCTCGACCGTCTGCGCCGACATATCGGGGCGCAGCCAGGCGGTCATGCCGACGAGCCTATCGCCGTCCATGATCGCATAGGGCATCCGGCCGCTACCGCCGATCAGCGTGTCGAAGCTCTTGTCGAAATGGCCGGGGCCGAAGCTCGACGAATAGATCGCCCAGACATCGGCATCGGCGGCACAAACCGCGCGCAGGTCTTCGCGATGCGCTTCGGTCAGCTTGACGAGTTTGAGGTCGCCGTCGGCGAGGTCGGCATAGAGGCGGTCAAGCATTGGCGCCCACTTTCCTTGGCGCCTCGGCGGCTTCGCGCCGTTTCGCCATGAAGTGGCGCCGGCACATCGCGACATAGCGGTCATTGCCGCCGATTTCGGTCTGCGCGCCCTCGACGACGGCGCGGCCGCTTTCGTCGACGCGCAGGTTCATCGTCGCCTTGCGCCCGCACTCGCACACCGCCTTCAGCTCGACGAGCGCGTCGGCAATGCCGAGCAGCGCCGCCGATCCGGGGAATAGCTCGGCCGAAAAATCGGTGCGCAGGCCATAACAGAGCACCGGGATGTCCACCTCGTCTGCGAGCCGCGCAAGCTCCAGCACCTGCGCGCGCGTCAGGAACTGCGCCTCGTCGACGAGCACGCAGGCGAGCGGCCGCTCAGCGTTTTCGGCGCCCACCGCCGCCCATAGGTCGCTGTCGGGATCGAATTTATGCGCTTCGGCCATCAGCCCGATGCGGCTCGTCACTTGCCCCGCGCCGTAGCGGTCGTCGAGCGCCGCGGTCCACAGCATCGTTTCCATGCCGCGCTCGCGATAGTTGAAATCCGCCTGCAACAGCGTCGTCGATTTGCCGGCGTTCATGCTGGCGTAGTAGAAATAGAGCTTGGCCATCGGCGCCCAATAGCGCGGACATGGGCCTTGCACCAGTTGTCAGGACTTAGGGTCCAGACCCTAAAGCGCGAGCCGCCAGTGTTCGCTCTGTTCGGGCTTGCCGAATTCGTCGTGCGTCTCGACCTTTTCGATGGTGAAACCATAGTCCGCATAGATGGCGCGCGCCGATGCGAGGACCGTGTGCGTCCAGAGCACCAGTTCGGCATAGCCCGCCTCGCGCGCGAAGGCGATGCAGCGCCCGACGAGATCGCGGCCCAGACCATGGCCCCGCGCCGCGGCATCGACATAGAGCAGGCGCAGCCGCGCGACCTTGTCGGACTCCGCGACGAGGAAGACGCTGCCGAGCAGTTCGCCATGGCGTTCGGCGACCCAGCATTGCTCGCGGCCGGCATGGAAATCGCGAACGAAGCGGCTCGTAATCTCGCCGATCAGCACTTCCATCGCGTCGCCCCAGCCATAGGCATTGCGATAATAGACCGCCTGTTGCGCGGTGATCAGCCCCATGTCGCCCGGCCGCCACGGACGGACCGCGGGCGGCGGCAGCGGCGCACCCGCCAGCCGCGCCTCGATCCATGCCAGCCGCTCGGCCAGCCCGGCCTGTTCGTCGCGCGACAGATGCGCGAGCGTCGCCGATGTCGACGCCGCGGTGGTACGGTCGAGGTCAGAAAACAGCGCCTCGCCCGCGGCGGTCAGCCGGATCGGATGCTCGCGCGCGTCGGCTCCGCGCGTCCGCGCGATCCAGCCCAGCTGGGTGAAGCGGCGCAGGATGCGGCTGAGATAACCGGGGTCGACCGACAGCGTCTCGACGATCCGCTTCGAGACGACCGGCTGCCCCGTGGCGATTTCATAGAGGATGCGCGCCTCGATCAGCGACAGCTCGCTGCCCATATAGCCGGGGCCGAGTACCCCGGCAAAGCGCGTGTAGAAGCGGTTGAAGCGGCGTAGCGCGTCCGTGGCGGCATGGGGCGCCGGCGCGTGATCGTCCGGCAGGTGGAGGTTGACCGATGGCATGGTGGTACGATGCGTTGATTATTTGACTTTGTCAACTAACTAGCCCAGGCCCACGCGCTTGACACACCCATACCCCCTGTCATGCTGCGCATCAAAGATGCAGCATAAACAGTGGGGAGAGCTGCCATGCGGCTGATGCCGGTGACCGACGCGATGTTTTTGGTCGCGGAAACGCGCGAGACGCCGATGCATGTCGGCGGCGTCAATCTCTATACATTGCCCGACAAGGTCGACGAGACCGAGTGGCTGAACGAGCAGCTCGCGATGCTGCGCCAATCCGAAGGGCTGCGGCGGCCATTCAGTGAGGTGTTGAAGCTCACGCCGCTCGGTCAGTACGGCCCAATCCGGCTCGAACCCGACCGCGACATCGACATGCATTACCATGTGCGCAGCGCCGCCTTGCCCAAGCCGGGGCGCTATCGCGAAATGTTCGAGCTGGTTTCGCGCCTTCACGGGACCTTGCTCGACCGGACGCGGCCGATGTGGGAGATCACGCTGATCTCGGGCCTGCCCGACCGGCAGATCGCGACCTATTTCAAGATCCACCATGCGTTGATGGACGGCGCCTCGTCGATGCACTTCACCAACGCGATGCTGAGCGCCCATGCGAAGGAGAAGCGCAGCTACTCGCCGATGTCGGTCGAGGCCTATGAAGCGTATAAGCGCAAATTCCCGGCACCGAAGAAAGCGCCGACGCCGAGCATCACCGACATCAAGGCCATCGGCACCTTCCTGAAGGAGCAATGGGGCAACAGCGTCGGGGTGACCAAGGCACTGAACCAATATGCCGCCGCGATGTTCGGGCTCGGCGGCAGCGACCTTGCGACGCCGTGGGGCGGGTTGCCGCGCACCAGCTTCAACCGCAATATCACCGGAGCACGGCGTTTCGTGGCGCAAAGCTGGTCGCTCGAACGCGTGCGCGCGATGGGCAAGGCATATGACGGGACGATCAACGACGCGGTGCTCGCAATGTGTTCGGGCGCGATGCGCAAATATCTGCAATCGCTGAACGAGCTCCCCGACAAACCCTTGAAAGCGATGGCGCCGGTATCGATCCGCGCGAAGGACGACATCGATTCGGGCAATTCGGTCGCGGCGGTGACCGCGAACCTCGCGACGCATATCGACGATCCCGCGACGCGCATGGCGACGATCCAGGCGTCAATGAACGCCGCGAAGGCGCAGCTGCGCGAAATGACCGCGCAGCAGATCCAGATCTATACCGCGATCACGCAGATGCCGCAGATGCTGACCGCGCTGACGCGCACCGCCGACAAGTTCCCGGCGTACAGCGTCACCATCTCGAACGTCCCCGGCCCGCGCGAGCAGCTTTACTGGAACGGCGCGCGGCTCGACGGCATGTATCCCGCGAGCATCCCGGTCGACGGCATGGCGATGAACATCACGCAGGTGTCGAACAACAAGAATATCGATTTCGGCATCACCGCGTGCCGCCGCAGCGTGCCGCACGTCCAGCGGCTGATCGACTATCTGGAGGATGCGCTGGTCGAGCTGGAGGAAGCGGCGGGGATCAAGAAGTAACCGTCGCCCCCGCGAAGGCGGGGGCCGCTGGCAACCTTGCGCTATGCCGATGGCGGCCCCCGCCTTCGCGGGGGCGACGGCTTTGTTCAGGCTTCGCCCTCGCCGCTCGTTAAATCGCGCGCGACCTTCGGGTCGCGCAGCAATTTTTCGATATGGCTCGCCTCGTCGAAGCTTTCGTCCGACAGGAATTTCAGTTTCGCGGCATATTTCATGCTCATCTTCTCCGCGACGCTCTTTTGCAGCCAGGCGGTGTTGGTGCGCAGCGCCTTCAGCACCGCTTCCTCATTCTTGCCGAGCAAGGGTTTCACGAACACCGTTGCGTGGCGCAGGTCGGGCGACATGCGGACCTCGGTGATGCTCACCGGATGCTTGGCCAAGAGCTCGTCATGCGCGTCGCCGCGTGCGAGGATTTCGGAGAGGAGGTGGCGCACCTGTTCGCCGACGCGTAGCACGCGGACCGAGGGGCCTTTTTCTTTTTCGGTTTTCATCGCCTAACCCTTTGCCTCTTCGTCCAGTTTCGCGATGATCCGCGCGATCGAGCGCATGTTGCGCGCGGTGCCCTTGTGTCCCAGCCGCCGCTCGATCAGCCGCGCGTGCAACTTGCTGTCGGCGGCTCCGTCGCCAAAGTCGATATAGAGCGCCCGGTCGCCGAGCGCGAGGCGCTCGTTCGGCCGGACGCGGTGGTCGGTCGCCAGCGCATCGAACTGCTCCGCGGTGGGCTGACCGTCGAGGAACATCGTATGGACGATGCGATCCTCGTTCGTGCCCGCGAACGGATTGTCGGCGATCGCCGCGGCGAGTTCGTCGCGATCGCGCACCAGCGCCGCGCTCGTCATGTAGAAACGCTCGTCGACCATGATCGACAATTTCTCTTCGAGCCCGCGCGTCGGCCGCGCGTCATGGTCGAACAGCACATTGCCGCTCGCCACGACGGTTTCGACGTTGCTGAAACCCTCGGCCTCGAACGCCGAACGCAGGTCGGCCATCGTCAGCCGGTTGCCACCGACGTTGATGCTGCCGAACAATGCCACATAGCGAGCCATGCCGGCACCTCCTGACCCGCGCGGAGCGGACGCCCGTTAGAGCGTCCGTTCGCGCAGTTCGACTTCGAAGACTTCGAGGTGGTCGCCCGCCTTGATGTCGTTGGTATCCGCCAGCACGACACCGCATTCGAGACCCGCGCGCACTTCGGCGACGTCGTCCTTGAAGCGGCGGAGCGACGAGATGGTCGTTGCCGACACGATGACATCGTCGCGCGTAAGGCGTGCGTGCAGCCCCTTGCGGATCGAGCCTTCGAGCACGAGCAGACCCGCAGCCTTGTCGCGCTTGCCCGCGGGGAACACGTCCTTGACCTCGGCGCGGCCGACGACGGTTTCGATCCGTTCGGGACCCAGCTCGCCCGCCATTTCCTTCCTGATCTCATCGGTCAGGTGATAGATGACGTCATGATACATGAAGCGCACTTTTTCGCGCTTCGCGATATCGCGCGCCTTGGCGTTCGGACGGACGTTGAAGCCGATGATCGGCGCCTTGGTCGCCGCCGCCAGCGTCACGTCGCTCTCGGTGATCGCGCCGGCGCCCGACTGGAGCACGCGGACGCGGATCTCGTCGGTCGACAGCTTGTTCAGCGCATTGACGATCGCCTCGACCGACCCCTGCACATCGCCCTTGATGATCACCGGGAACTGGATGACGTTCGCCTTGTCGGCGAGCGCCTCGAACATGCCTTCGAGGCTGACCGGTGCCTGGACGGTGCGCTTGCGCGTCGCCTGTTCCTGACGATAGGTCGCGACTTCGCGGGCGCGCGCTTCATTCTCGACGACGGTGAGCGTATCGCCCGCCATCGGGACGCCGCCCAGACCGAGCACTTCGACCGGCATCGACGGGGTCGCCGATTTGATCTGCTTGCCCTGGTCGTCGATCAGCGCGCGAACACGGCCGCTTTCGGCGCCGCAGACGAAGATGTCGCCGACCTTGAGCGTACCGCGGCGGACGAGGATCGTCGCGACGGGGCCGCGGCCCTTGTCGAGCTTCGCCTCGACCACCGTGCCTTCGGCGGCGCGGTCGGGGTTGGCTTTGAGCTCCATGATTTCGGCCTGCACCGCGATCGCGTCGAGCAATTTGTCGAGGCCGGTCTTCTTGAGCGCCGACACTTCGACATTCTGCACGTCGCCGCCCATTTCCTCGACCACCAGCTCATGCTCGAGCAGGCGTTCGCGGACGCGCTGCGGATTGGCGCCTTCCTTGTCGACCTTGTTGATCGCGACGATGATCGGCACGTTCGCCGCCTTCGCATGATTGATCGCCTCGATCGACTGCGGCTTGAGGCCGTCGTCGGCGGCGACCACCAAGATGACGATGTCGGTGACATTGGCACCGCGCTGACGCATCTCGGTAAAGGCTTCGTGGCCCGGCGTATCGAGGAAGGTGACGAGCGACCCGTCGGGGGTCTTCACCTGATAGGCGCCGATATGCTGGGTGATGCCGCCGGCTTCGCCCGCCTGCACATTCGCACCGCGCAGCGCGTCGAGCAGCGACGTCTTGCCGTGGTCGACGTGACCCATGATCGTGACGACCGGGGCACGCGGCTTCAGATGTTCGGCATCGTCGACATCTTCATCGTGACGGATGTCGATGTCGCCTTCGCTGACGCGGATGATCTCGTGCCCGAACTCGGTGACGAGCAGTTCGGCGGTGTCCTGATCGATCGTGTCGGTGCTGGCCGACGGGACGCCCATCTTGAACAGCGCCTTGACCAGATCGCTGGTCTTTTCGGCCATGCGGTTGGCGAGATCCTGAACCGTGATGCTTTCGGGCACGGTGACTTCGCGGATCTGCTTCTCACGCGGACCCGACGAGGCGGTGTGCGAACGCTTTTCCTTTTCGCGGGCGCGCTTCAGCGCCGCGAGGCTGCGCGCGCGCGCACCTTCGTCTTCGTTCAGCGCCCGCGTGACGGTGAGTTTCCCCGACTGGCGGCGGCTGTCGCCGCCGCGGGTTGCCTTCGGCTCGGGGCGCTTGGGTTCGGGGCGCTGCGGAGCCGCGACCGGGGTAAAGCGGCGCGGTGCGGGCGCAGCGCTGGTCGTCGCGCGCGGCGCGGGCGTCGGCGCGGCCTCGCTCTGCGGCGCTGCGGCAGCGACGGGCGCTTCGGCGGCGGGAGCGGCAGCGGGCGCTTCAGCAGCGGGCGCGGCAGGAGCCGGCTCGACGGCCTTCGCCGTTGCCTGTTCGACCTTGGCTTCGGCGCGCGCCTTCTCTTCCTCGGCGGCGCGCGCACGCGCGGCTTCGTCGCGGCGGCGATTATCTTCTTGCGCCGACATGCGCGCTTCTTCGGCCTCGCGCAGCAGCTGCGCCTGGCGTTCCTGACGCGACATCAGGCTGTCGTTCTCGCTGACGCGGGGCGCGGCCGGCTTCGGAGCGGGCGCGGGTGCCGGAGCGGGAGTCGGTGCGGGCGCCGGAGCGGCCTCGACCTCTTCGGCCTCGACCGGGGCGGCTTCGCCCGGACGACCGAGCACGCGGCGACGCTTCACCTCAACCACCACCGTGTTGCGGCGCCCGTGGCTGAATTGTTGCTGCACCTGTCCGGCCTCGACCGTCCGCTTCAGCCCCAGGGGCTTGCGGGTAAGGGTCGGTTTGTCCTGTTCGTCACTCATCGAAAACCATCATTCCTTCAAAACGCGTCCGAAGCGGCGCTGCTGGTCGGCAACGCCCCAATATTTTCCTCGCCAGAAGCCGGCGCGGCGTGCGGGTCGGAATCGCGGTTGGTCGCGTCCCTACTCCATCCTGTGAAAAACTGCCAGCGGCTCAAATGCGCCAGCACCCGGTCCGCGGCGCGGGCGTCGGTCAACGCCAGATGCACCGCATTCTCGCGGCCTAATGCCATAGATAGGGTGCCGCGGTCCACCGGCAAGACCCGGCCCTCGCGGCCCGAGCCTTCATCGTCCTCGCCGACGCGCCACGCCTGCGCCAATTTCTTGCGCCCGTCCTCGCCCGCATCGCTGGCGTGGAGCAGCAAGCGAACCTGACCCTTGCGCGCCGCGGTTTCGATCTTTTCATTGCCGCTGAGCAGGGTGCCCGAGCGCGATTCCAGCCCCAGCCGGTCGAGCGTCGCGCGCTGAAGCTGCGCCTCGATGCGCGCGCCGAGATCGTCGGGGATCGTGAAATTGCCGTCCTGCAGCGCGCGCGCGAGCCCGCCCTTCAGCTTGCCCTTCGCCTGTGCAGCTTCAAGCGTCGCGCGATCGACGCCGATCCACGCGCCGCGCCCCGGCGCCTTGCCGAGGACGTCGGGCGCAATCGTGCCGTCGGGCCCGAGCGCAAGGCGCACGAGCCGTTCGGCCGGCGAAACCTCGCCGGTGATGACGCAGCGCCGTTCAGGCACATGCTGGCCGCGCCGACCAGCGCGGTCTGGTTCGCTCAGCTGATCATTGTGCGGGGTCCGCATCGGCGGCCTCCCCGTTTTGCGGCTCCGCCGCGGGTCCAGCTTCCGGTGCGTCGGCTTCCGGCTCGTCGTCGAACCAGTGCGCGCGCGCCGCCATGATGATTTCGTTGCCCTGCTCTTCGCTCAGGCCATATTCGCCCAGCACGCCGCCCTTGTCCTCGGCGCGTTCGCTGCGCGGCGGGCCGCGGCGGTTGTCGGTGCGCTTCTTGGCGATCAGTTCGTCGGTCGCCAGATCGGCGAGATCGTCGAGCGTCTTGATCCCGGCCTTGCCCAGCACGACAAGCATTGCTTCGGTCAGGTGCGGGATCTCGGCCAGATCGTCCTCGACGCCGAGCGCGCGGCGTTCCTGACGCGAGGCTTCTTCGCGGCGCTCGAGCCCTTCGGTCGCGCGGCTTTGCAGTTCCTGCGCCAGTTCCTCGTCGAAGCCTTCGATGCTCGCGAGTTCGTCGATGCCCACATAAGCGACTTCTTCGAGTTCGCCGAAGCCTTCGGCGACGAGCAGCTGTGCAAGCGTTTCGTCGACGTCGAGCTCTTCCTGGAACATCGTCGAGCGTTCGACGAATTCGCGCTGGCGCTTCTCGCTCGCGTCGGCCTCGGTCATGATGTCGATCTGGCTGCCGGTGAGCTGGCTGGCGAGACGGACATTCTGGCCGCGGCGACCGATGGCGAGCGACAGCTGGTCGTCGGGAACGACGACTTCGATGCGGCTGTCATCCTCGTCGATGACGACGCGCTGGACCGTTGCGGGCTGGAGCGCGTTGACGACGAAGGTCGCCGTGTCTTCGGACCAGGGGATAATGTCGATCTTTTCGCCCTGCATTTCCTGGACGACCGCCTGCACGCGGCTGCCCTTCATGCCGACGCAGGCACCGACGGGATCGATGCTGCCGTCATAGCTGATGACGCCGATCTTGGCGCGCGAGCCCGGGTCGCGCGCGGCGGCCTTGATCTCGATGATGCCGTCGTAGATTTCGGGGACTTCCTGCGCGAACAGCTTCTTCATGAAGTCGGGGTGCGCGCGGCTGAGGAAAATCTGCGGGCCGCGCGTTTCGCTGCGCACCGACAGGATCAGCGCGCGAACGCGGTCACCGACGCGCATCAGTTCGCGCGGGATCTGCTGGTCGCGGCGGATCACGCCTTCGGCGCGGCCGAGGTTGACGACGATGTGGCCGAATTCGACCGACTTCACGACGCCGGTGATGATCTCACCGCCGCGATCCTTGAATTCCTGATACTGGCGCTCGCGATCGGCTTCGCGGACCTTCTGAAAGATCACCTGCTTTGCCGACTGGGCGTCGATGCGGCCGAGATCGACCGCGGGCAGCGGGTCGACGATGAAGTCGCCGATCTTGGCGTCCTTCTGCAGCTTCTGGCCGGCGGCGAGGTCGACCTGCTTGAAATAATCCTCGACCTGTTCGACGACTTCGACGACGCGCCACAGGCGCAGGTCGCCGGTCTGCGGGTCGAGCTTCGCACGAATGTCGTTCTCGGCGCCGTAACGGGCGCGCGCGGCGCGCTGGATCGCTTCTTCAATGGCTTCGATGACGATGCCCTTGTCGATCATCTTTTCGCTGGCGACGCTGTTGGCAATCGCGAGGAGTTCGGCCTTGTTGGCGGAAATGGCAGTGGCCATCAGTCCTGTCCTTCTTCTTCCATTTCGTCGGCGCCCTCGATCGAGAGCGGGACGGTTGCGGCAATCAATTTGTCGGTGAGAACGAGCTTCGCCGTGTCGATCGCGTCGAACGGCAGCTTGTGCTCCACACCCTCTTTATCCGAAATCGTAACGACATCGCCGTCGATGCCGATCAGCTCGCCGTTGAAGCGCTGACGTCCGTCGCGCTTTTCCTTGAGCGCGATCTTCGCCTCGTGCCCCGCCCAGTCGGCGAAGTCGGCAGGGCGCGTCAGCGGGCGGTCGATGCCCGGCGACGACACTTCGAGCCGGTACGCCTGCTCGATCGGGTCCTTGCCCGCTTCCTCGAGCGCGTCGAGCTGCGCCGAAATGCGGCGCGACAGGTCGGCGCAATCCTCGATGGTCAGCTGGCGCGTGTCGGGGCGCTCGGCCATGACCTGCAAGGTCGGATCGCTCTCACCGCCAAAGAAAGCGACGCGCACGAGCGCAAGGCCCATCGCCTCGGCTTCGGGCGCGATGATCGCATTAAGGACGTCGAGATCGGCCAATGAAATTTCCCGTTTCGGATGACCGGAAAGCATGTGGGTATAGCCGCCGCGGCCCGCGGCCCCGACGTCCCAACTGGCTAACCATGTCAAGAAGTACGGCGCATATAGGCTTTGGCGGATGAGTCGGCAAGGGGGAATGCGGGATGGGGCAAGCGACCGGAAGTAGACCTTACTCTTTATCGTCACCCCGGACTTGATCCGGGGTCCCGCTTGAGGCCAAGGCTGCCCGATGCAGCAAAAAGCGGGATCCCGGGTCAAGCCCGGGATGACGAAAAATGGGGGTACATGACCACCCCATGATGGGCCGCACCTTTCCCATCGCTTGCCATTCTTCGCTTTTGGGATAGGGAATGGCCATGTCGTTCGATAGCGAAACCGAGGCGCTGGCCCACGACCATGTCTTCCTCGGCAAGCGGCACGACGAGAATGCGCGGCGTACCTTGTGGGTCGTCGCAATCACCGCGGTGATGATGGTCGGCGAGATCGCCGCGGGGCTTGCCTTCAACTCGATGGCGCTGCTCGCCGATGGCTTCCATATGGCGACGCATGCAGGCGCGCTCGGGATCGCAGCGATCGCCTATGCCTATGCGAAGCGCCACGCGCATGGGCGCCGCTACAGCTTTGGCACCGGCAAGGTCGGCGACCTCGCGGGTTTCGCCTCGGCGCTCGTGCTCGGCATCGTTGCGCTCGGCATCGCGTTCGAATCGGCGATGCGCCTTGTCGATCCGAGCTCCGTCGCCTTTACCGAGGCGACGATCATCGCGGTGATCGGGCTGGGGGCGAATATCGTGAGCGCACTGCTGCTTGGCCATGGGCATGATCACGACCATGGGCATCATCACGGCGAGGACCATCATCACGACCATACGCACGAACGCGATAACAATCTCCGCTCGGCCTATCTGCACGTTGTCGCCGACGCGTTGACCTCGGTACTCGCGATCGCCGCCTTGCTCGGCGGGCGCTATCTGGGCTGGGTGTGGCTCGATCCGTTGATGGGGATCGTCGGATCGGTCGTGATCGCGGTGTGGGCCTGGTCGCTGATGCGCGACACCGGCGCGGTGCTGCTCGACGCGACCGACGCCGCGATCGAGGCCGAGATCCGCGACCTTGTCGAAGGGCCGGGCGACGCAAAGATCACCGACCTCCACGTCTGGCGCGTCGGCCCCGGCGCGCATTCGGCAATCATCAGCGTCGTCGGCGCAACGCGCGAGACCATTTGCACGCGGGTCAAACCCGTCCACGAGATCGAACATCTGACGGTCGAGATTCGCTGAGCTTCGCCGGATGCGGCTTGCCGAATTCATGTCCCGCCGCAGGGTCAATTCTTGTGGAATATTTTTACAGCGAACCGATGAAATCACAGGAAATTGCCAAAAACCTTGACTTTTCGGTAAAATAATTTCAATGTAATTTGGCTAACGTCGCCTGCGACGGAAATTTGATGCCTAGCGGCGGATACTTCCCTTCACGCGCTACCAGCTCCTCCGGTGCTTTTGCCGGTTGATTCCCTGTTTTCGTGAAAGGAAACATCCCATGCCCATCGGCACCGTAAAATTCTTCAACAGCGACAAAGGCTATGGTTTCATTGCCAATGAAGATGGCTCGGGCGACAGCTTCGTCCACATCAGCGCCGTCGAGCGCGCCGGAATGGCGACGCTGAACAAGGAACAGCGCGTTTCTTACGAGCTGGAAACCGACCAGCGCGGCAAGACCTCGGCTGTCAATCTTCAGCCTGCATGAATGACATCCGGCCTGGCGCTCATCGGGCGCCGGGCCGGACCATTCGCCGATCGTTCGGCCCCATGCTCGCGCAGTCACAAGGAATAATCCTATGGATATGAACGAGCTTTTCTACCGGCACCAGATGGCCCTGATGGCCACCCGCCCCTTGCACGGCGCCAGCGCGCGCCATGCCGATTTCGATCTGCCCGGCCATTATGCCGACCGCATCGACGCCTATCGCGTCCGCCGCGGCATGAGCAAATATTTTGCGGAACCGGCGAGCGCCACGCCGCCGACCATCCCGCCTTTGCCCAACTAGGCCGTTTCAGCGGCGGGTCTTCGGCGCTATGCTTGCCGCGTGACCCAAGCCGTACTGCCATGCCGCAACCATCTGGGCGCATCGCTGCGGCGCTGGCGCGCGATGAATCGCATCAAGCAGTCGGCGCTGGCGGACGAGATGGGGGTCTCGCAAACGACGGTATCGCGGTGGGAGGCGGGTGTGCTGACCCCCGGGACGACCGAAGAGGATCGGTTGACGCGCCTGCTCGCAGCGCGGCCGAACTCGGCTGCCGACAGCGCCTTGCTCAACCTGGTGCGCCATTCGCCGCAGCCGGCACATCTGATCTGCGACCTGACGCACCGGCTTTTCGCCGCGTCGCCGACGCGGATCTCGGGCTGGCGGGTCGGGATCGAGGAACTGGCCGGAAAGTCGCTGTGGCGATTCGCCTCGCCGGGCATCGCAGAGGGCGAGGCGGCGCTGGACGCGCTCGGCTGGTACGAACCGGTCGCGCCCGCGGTTATCGTCGATACCGGATATGCGGATTTCGACGAACTCACGATCGCCGCCGGCCAGCTTCGCTACACACGCATGCCGCTTTCGGACGGCAGCTTTGCGCGGCTGGTCCAGGATGGCGGCGCATAAATTATTCGGCGGCTTGAATCGGCGATCCTGCCGGTTAGCCTCGCCGCATGACGATACCCTATGCCATCGCGCCGTCGCGCCTCGCCGCGATCATCGATTTTCTGCAAGCGGCCGAAAAGCTGAAGGACACGCTGCGCAGCGGGATTACATCGAACGGCCGCGCCGAAAGCACCGCCGAGCATAGCTGGCGGCTCTGTCTGATGGTGATGCTGTTCGACCGCGAACTGGCAGATTATGATCGGCTGAAGCTGCTCAGGCTCTGCCTCGTCCACGACCTGGGCGAAGCGATTTCGGGTGACGTCCCGGCGACATGCCAAAGCCCCGACGACGGCCGGGCGGCGCGCGAGCGCGCGGATCTTGAAACATTATGTGCGCCGCTGCCCGACGACCTACGCGGCGAAATCCTGGGCCTATGGGACGAGTATAGCGGCGGCACGACGCCCGAAGCCCGACTGGTCAAGGGCTTCGACAAGCTGGAGACGATGCTGCAGCACCTCATCGGGCGGAACGCCGCCGATTTCGACTATGCGTTTAACCTGACCTACGGCACACAGCATACCGTCCGGCACCCTCTGCTTTTTCAGATACGCGAACTGGTGGACGCGGCAACGCGCGAGCGGATCGCGGCATGCGGGACGCGGAAATAACGAGGTCCGCGAACCCGCCCGTCGCTTAAGCCCCGGCGTTTTGCCTGCTCCACCGCGACACATCACACAGGCATTGCAACATTTTGTTGGCGTTTCAGCGTATAAGACGGACTGACGCCCCGTTCGCGCGAATCGGCGACGGGCGGAGCGATGGAATTTGATGCGCGAATGAAGCCCGAACTGTCCCTGACCGCCCGCTCGACGTGGCGCGACCCGGTGCCGGAAAAACCGGCGGGCCCGGGACGTACGTTCTGGGCGGCGATCGTCGCGGTGGTCGCGGTCGCGTGCCTCGCCTTCCTGCTGTCGAGCGGTCAGTTCCGCGCGCCCGCGTTCTTCGGGCCGTATAGCGTGTCGGTGCCGCTGAACTTTCGCGCCTATGATCCCGAACGCTGGGCGATCATGAACGCCGAGGATTATGCGGACGCGCTGAAGATCGACCCGACGCTGCCCAACCCCGACAGCGTCGGTTATGGCGACGCGGCCGCGCTGCCGCCTGCCGACCCCGCATTGCTGCGCGAGGAAGCCTTTGTCGGGCCGCCTGCAAAATCCTATGTGTTCCGCGGCGTCACCGCGCTCGACCGCGAGCGCGCGCATTATTGCCTGACCGCCGCCATCTATTACGAAGCCGCGTCGGAGACCGACGACGGGATGCGCGGGGTTGCGCAGACGGTGATCAACCGCGTCCGCCACCCGAGCTTTCCCAACACCGTATGCGGCGTCGTTTTCCAGGGATCGCAGCGCGCGGGCGTGTGCCAGTTCACCTTCAGCTGCGACGGCGCGATGGCACGGAGCCCAAGCAAGCCCAACTGGCTGCGCGCGAGCCGCGTCGCATCGGCGGCGCTCGGCGGTTATGTGTTCCCCAAGGTCGGCCTCGCGACGCATTATCACACGCAGGCGATCTGGCCGCGCTGGGGCAAGAGCCTGGTGATGACCAACATCGTCGGCGCGCATATCTTCCACCGCTGGCGCGGGCGCTGGGGCATGCCCGATGCGTTTCGCGCGCCCTATCTCGGCCGCGAGCCGGTGCCCGGCCCCTATCTGCCGCTGGCACAGCAGCTGGCGATCCTGAAGGGTCAGGGCCTGCCGCCCGGCGCCGGTCCGGCGCCGATGCTCACCGCTGGCGCCGCACCGCTTCCCGATACCCCCGCGGCCCCGCTGCCCGGCACGATGCCCCCCGCGGCGTCCGTCGCGCCGCCGGTCGCGGCCCCCGCCGCGCAGACCTATGCAGATCCGCGCCTCAACCAGTCGGGCCAGGTCCGCGAAGAATTCAAGGGCAGCGGGGAGTGGAAACGCTGAGCCAATCGGCCTAGGCTGTCCGCTTCACGGGCGGGAGGCCATCATGGGACATGTCAAAGGCATCGGTGGACTGTTTTTCCGGGCACGCGACCCCGAGGCGCTGAGCGCCTGGTATCGCGAACGGCTGGGCGTCGGAGGCGGATGCAGCGCCGACGAGAGCGTACCGCCGAACCAATGGGTGTGGAATGTGACCGCGGGTCCGCTCGTCTTCGCGCCGTTCAAGGCCGACACCGACTATTTCCCCGCCGACCGCCAGCATATGCTGAACCTGCGCGTCGACGATCTCGACGCCGTGCTGGCGCCGTTTCGCGCGGCGGGCGACGAGATCATCACCAAGGACGAGTGGGACGACCCCGCGGTCGGACGATTTGCCCGGGTGCATGACCCAGAGGGTAACCCGATCGAATTGTGGGAACCGCCGAAAACATAATATCGTCATGCCGGCGAAGGCCGGGATCTCGACCTACCGACATGGCGCACCGGTGAGATCCCGGCCTTCGCCGGGATGACGGTTTTGGGTTTGGCGCCGGGACTTACCGCCCCTGGCTGCGCCAGCGCTTGACCACACGCTCGAGGATTTCTGCCTCGCCGCCGGTTTCGCGCCATAGTTTCGAGAACAGCGGATCGCTCGATGCCGGGCGCTTTTCCTCTTCGAGCGTGTCGAGATAGACGCGGATCGGGATCGACACGCCCTCGCCGCAGACGATGCATTCGCGGTTACGCAGCGCCGGGATCGAATCGATGAAGCCGCGCGCGCCTTCGGGCATCGCGGCCTTCACGAAATGCTGGTCGCGTTCGTTGTTGAGGCGCATCGAGATGATCGTGCCGCACTGCGACAGCACGCCTTCGGCCAGATCGGACGGACGCTGGGTGATGAGGCCCAGCGACACGCCATATTTGCGGCCTTCCTTGGCGATCCGTTCGAGGATCTTGCGCACCGCCTGACCCTGGCCGATGTCCTTGGCCGGGATGTAGCGGTGCGCTTCTTCGCAGACGAGCAGGATCGGGCGCTGCGGTTCGCCGCGCGACCAGATCGCATAGTCGAAGGTCAGGCGCGACAGCACCGCGACGACGACCGACGTGATGTCGCTCGGCACCCCCGACACATCGATGATCGAGATCGGCCGGCCGTCCGACGGCAGGCGGAAAATCTTGCCGATGAAATTCGTCATCGTGTCGGCGACGAGCATGCCCGAGAACATGAAATTATAGCGCGGATCGGCGCGCATTTCCTCGATCTTGCCCTTGATCCGCATGAACGGCGCGCTCGACGTCGCCTTGTCGAGCTTGCCCATTTCGTTTTGCAGAATGTTGAGCAGGTCGGAGAGCAGATAGGGAATCGGCGAGTCCACGGTAATCTTCGTCATGCCTTCGGCCAGCCGGTTTTTCATCCGCGCCTGGAGCAGGCAGCGCGCGAGCACGTCGCAGTCGGCCTGGCGGTCGCGGCCCTCGGCGGTGACGAAGACTTCGCAATGCTCTTCGAAATTCATCAGCCAATAGGGCATGGCGAGGTTGTCGACGTCGAACAGCGCACCGATGCCCTTGAACGCCGCCGAATATTCGCCGTGCGGATCGATCATCACGATATGACCCTGCGGCGCGAGCTCGCAGATCTTGTGAAGGATCAGCGCGGCGCTGGTCGATTTACCCGTACCGGTCGAACCCAAGAGCGCGAAATGCTTGCCCAGCATCGCGTCGACATAGAGCGACCCGCGAATATCCTTGGTCGGATAGACGGTGCCGATTTCGACATGCGCGCGCTCGTCGGCGGCGTAGATCTGCTTGAGATCGGCGCTGGTTGCCGCAAAAACCTGGCTGCCCGGGATCGGGTAGCGGGTGACGCCGCGGCGGAAATTGTGAATGCGGCCGGTGATCTTTTCTTCTTCGCCTTCGCCAAGAAAGTCGACCGTCGCGAGGATCAGCCCCTCGCCGCGTTCGTGCAGCTGCTGGTCGCGGATGCTGGCGATCAGCCAGATATTGCCGACACGGACCTTGACCTGCGCCCCGACCTGCCCGGCCATCGCCACCGCGGAATCGCTGGAGGAAGCCAATTTGCCGATCGCCGCGGCATCGAGCAGGATCCGCGAGGCCGATCCCGAAATATCGACGACTTCGCCGATCATCAGATCGTCGCGATGATGGTTGGTTACCGGCGCAATCGAGGCCGCTACGCCGCCGCCGGCAAGCCGAACATGCTGTGCCGCCGTCAAGTCCCCGGCGCTGAATCCGCCGCCCTGCATGTCCATGTATCCGCCCCGCCTATTGTGGTCCCCGGCCGGGTATCGCAGACGAGGGTAAATAGGCCGTGAATGATAGCTATCGGCGCCGGAAGATCGCCGAAGCGCCGTAACCGAGCACGAGCGACAGGAATACGGCCGAAAGACCGTAAAGAAAGCCGTGCCGCTGCGCCGCGAGCGCGACGAAGCGCTCGAACCCGGCCTTGCGGATCTGGACATCGCGCGACGCGACCGCGAGCACGCGCCCGCGGCTGATCAGATAGGTTTCGGCGCGGTAGGTGCCAACCGGAACACGCGCCGGCACGGGGATACGCGCGCGATAGAGCACGCCTTCGGTGATTTCGACCGCGGCGGGATTTTCGACGAAAAGGCCCGAGCGGCGATAGAGGTCGGTCAGCCCCGCCTCGAACCGCTCGAGCTTCTTCGCCTCCGAAAATCCGCTTGGCGACATCGACAGATTGGCGAGGCCGAGTTCAAAGATCGCTGCGGTGCGTTCGTCGACCAGCTTGTCGATCGGACGCGACGAGCCGATCGCGTAAAAGCCCGGGGACGTGCGCAGGCGGATGCTGCTGGCGTTGACCCAGATGCCCGCGACGCGGCTTTTTTCGCGCAGCACGATCGGCCGCACCGGCCCCTTCAGCACGACGACGATGTCGGCGCGGTCGTCGGGCAGGCGCTGGCCGGGATAGAGGATCGCGCCGAACAGCAGCAATTCCTCGCCGGTAAAGCTGTACTGGATATCGATCGCGCGGCTCGACACATCTGGCACCAGCCGCGGATCGGCCGCATGGGCGGCCGCGGGCAACAGCAGCGCCGCGAGCGACAGAAGCAAGGCGCGCGGCGCGCTCATTGCACGGTGTAGATTTCGTCGGGGCGGATGAAGAGGTCGACGCCCATGCGCAGCGCGACGAGCAGCACGATCGCCGCGAGCGCCATGCGCAGATATTCGGGCTTCACCTTTTGCGCGAAGCGCGCACCGAACTGCGCCCCGATCACGCTGCCGAGCAGCAGCAGCCCCGCGAGGACGATATCGACGGCGCCGGTGGTCAGCGCATGGACCATCGTCGTCGCGATCGTCACGAACAGGATCTGGAACAGCGACGTGCCGACCACCACCTGCGTCCCCATGCCGATCAGGTAAAGCATCGCCGGCACCATGATGAAGCCGCCGCCGACGCCGAGCAGCATCGTCAGCACGCCCCCGACCATGCCGAGCAGCAGCGGCGCGAGCGGCGAAATATAGAGGCCCGACCGATAGAAGCGCCAGCGCATCGGCAGGTTCGCGACCATCGGGTGATGACGCCGCTTGCGCGCGGGCGCCGGCAATCCGGTCTGCGCGGCGCGGTAGCTTCCCCACGCCTCGCGCCCCATGAAGGTGCCGACGATACCGAGCAAAGCGACATAGAGGATGTTGATCACCGTATCGATCTGGCCCCAGGCGGTGAGCAGCTCGAACAGCCCCGCGCCGATCAGTGAGCCGATCAGGCCGCCCGCGACGAGCACCCAGCCCATACGCAGGTCGACCCCATCGCGCTCGAGATGCGCCATCACCCCCGACACGCTCGCGCCCGTCACCTGCGTCGCCGCCGACGCCGCGGCGACCGTCGGCGGGATGCCGTAAAAGATCAGCAAAGGCGTGGTCAGGAAACCCCCGCCGACGCCGAACATGCCCGACAGGAAACCCACCCCGCCACCGAGCAGGATGATGACCAGCGCATTGACCGACAGATTGGCGACAGGAAGGTAAAGGTCCATGGGCCCCGATTGCGCTCAGCGGCGCTGGAACCGCGCCGATTCCAAGGACCCTAGACCATTTTTTCGGCGTGGGGAATCGGCCGCGGCGGCTAAATTTTACCGTTCTCTAGAAGTCGCTTGCGAGGGTCAGGGCAAGGCCGCTTTCGGGGCGCGCATCGCCCGCGACGCGCTGGCGCCAGTCGAGCGCGATGCGGCTGCCCTCGCCCACGTCGGGCAGGCGGAGCGTCAGCCGCGGGCCGACATCGACGCGCGCCGCGCCGGGCTGCACCGCTCCCGCCGCGAGCGCGCCGAGGCGCAAGGATGTTTCTTCGGAACCAAGGCGGCGATCGACGACAATCGCCCCGTCGGCAAAGCCGTCGCGCCGCCGCGTCCCGACGACGCCCGCCTGCGCATAGGCGTCGAGCCGGAAACCGGCGGGCAGCGTGACATCCGAGACCCCGCCGCTGGCCATCACGGCAAGCGCCGTTCGACCTTCTTTTCCCGCGGCGACGCGCTGCTCGATCGCGAGATCGACCGGCAGCTGCGCGAGCGGGGCGAAAGCGAGGCCGAAGGCAAGCTCGCGTTGCTGCGGCCGCTGCACCGCGATCGTCGCGCGGCCATAGGCGCGGATACGGCCGGCATCGCCGAACCCATAGGCGAGGCGGAGCCCGGCCTGACTGCCGCCGAGCTGGCTCGCGCCGCCGATGGTTTCCGGCGCATTCCCCGACCCTTCGCGCAGATAGAGCCAGCCCGCGAGCGCCCAGCCTCCCATCTGCCGCTGGATCCAGAAGGGCTTGCCCTGCCCCGGATCGGCCGGCGCGGCGGGCGCGAGGGGGAACCATAAAGGCCCGTTCGCCGCAGCGGCCGACTGCGCGAACCGGCCGGGAGGCGCGGGTAGGAGTCGCGCGAATAACGCGAGACGAAGGCTGTGACGATCGGCACCGAAGCCGCCCGAAACCGGCTCTTCTCCCGGCGTGAGCGACACATCGACCGACCGTGGTCCCGGCACAGCGAAAGCATGCGCTGCGCGCGCGCGCAGCGACGGCGTGGCACGCATCGGTGAAGCGTCCGCGCGTGGGGCGCTGTCCCGAACACTGTCGCTCGCGGCAAAGGGCGACGGCACGGCCCAAGGCACGGTGGCCGGATCGGGGGGCGGCGCGATAGCGGGGTTCCAGACGACCATGATCCGCACCGCGATCCAGCCGCCGACGCACAGGAGCAGGAAGCGCAGCGCCGGCGCGTCGCGCCGCGCATCGGCCCGGCGCGCCATCACCGCGCCACCGTCCTGGCAAAAGCGTCGTCGTAGGTGGCCTCATGTTCCAGATGTTCGGTCTTGTCCCATATGACTTCGCCCGATCGCAGCATTCGCCAATAAAGACCGATCGCGCGCCGCGCCGCGAGCATCGCGATCACATTCGAAAAAAAGGCGCGCGGCAGCGAAAGCATCGCTTCGCTGAGGCCGTACCAGCGCGCCGTGAAATGCCCGCGCATTGCCAGTCGCCAGCAGAGCATGACCGCATTGAAGGCGAGAAGCAGCCGCATGCCGTCGCCGACGATGATCGCATTCCAGCCGAGCAGATATTGTCCCGCCCAGCCCAGCGCCGTCAGTAGCGCCCCGACATACGCGGCAAGGAGAATGAGCGCGGCGAGCGGCGCGCGGCGGTCACGCCACAGCATCCAGCGTGCGATCCAGGCACGGCCGCTGCGAAGATCGGCGTCGTCGCGCCGCGATCCCGGCCAGCCCAGATGGTCCCACCCCGCCAGCGCGATCCCGGCGATCCAGCGCGATTTCTGCCGCACCGCCTTTTCGGTCCGGCCCGGAAAGGCACCCCGCGACACAATACGGTCGCCGGCGGGTCCGACCGTATCGACAAAGCGGGTTCCAAGGCCATAGGCGCCGATCACCATGCCGATCTCATAATCTTCGGTCAGGCTGTCGCAGCGAAAAGGTTCACCGCCGCGTTCGATCGCCAGCAGCGCCAGCGCAGTGCGCGTCAGCGCGCAGCCGACCCCCGCCGACGGAAGCGGCAGGCCGAGGCGCGAACGAACGACCAGTTCCTTGCCATGCGCTTCGGCAAATTCGTCGCCATAATGCCCGCCGACCCAGCGCTCCGCACGCTTGATCAAGGGCACGACGGGTATTTGCACCATCGCATTTTCGCCGAGATAGCGGCGATAGAGCGCGAGCTCGCCTGGATGCACATGATCCTCGGCATCGTGAAGGACGATAGCGGCAAACCGAACGCCTTCCGCCCGCTCGTCCTCGGCGAGCGCCACCCACAGCCGATTGAGATTGTCGCCCTTGGTCGTCGGCCCTTCGCCACTGCCGACGACAAGCCGTAGCCGTCCATCGCGCGCGACCAGCGGCGACACGGCGAAGAGCGTCTCGGCGTCGTTGGGATAGCAGCCGACGTAAAGCCGGAAATCCTCGCCCTCCCAAGCGCCAAGCGTGCGCCGCAGCATCGCGGGAAGCGCTTTGGCCTCGTCCCATGCGGGCACGAAGATCGCGAAGCGCCCCTCGACCGGCGGCGCGGTCGGCGTCAGCGACCGTCCGCGCCGGCGCGTCGCCAGCCACAGCGCGTCGAAAAGCAGGTCATCGAGCCCGAACAGCAGGATTCCGACCGATGCGAACAGCATCAGTTCGTGGCCGGCACCCAGCACCAGCCATTCCAGCCATGCGGTCGACAGCTCCAATGTGCTAGCCCCGCCCCCACCGATCACCTAATGTCATCAATATCGATATTGCTAGTGAACAGAGCAGATTTGTAAAGACGCGCCCCTGTCGGCGGCCAACCGTCAAATTTTCTGACAAACAAAGGAAATCGCTTACTCATGACCCGCAGTTTTCCGCCCCGTTCAGCATTGCGCGAATTCCTGGAGAGCGAAAGCGCGGGCGGAATGCTGCTTATTTTCGCCGCCATTTTGGCGATGATTGTTGCCAATTCGCCGCTGGCGGCACTTTATCACGATGCGATTCATGCCGTGACCGGCCCGGTGCTCACCGACAAACTTGGGCCGATGACCGTCCATCTGTGGATCAATGACGGGCTGATGGCGATTTTCTTCCTGCTCGTCGGGCTGGAGATCAAGCGCGAGTTCGTCGACGGGCGGCTCGCGAGCTGGGACCGGCGGCGGCTGCCGTTCATCGCCGCGGCGGCGGGGATGGCGGTGCCGGCGGCGATCTATATGGGTTTTGCCGGAGGCAACCCGGCGCTGGCGCAGGGCTGGGCAATCCCCGCGGCGACCGACATCGCCTTTGCGATGGGCGTGCTCGCGCTGCTCGGCAAGCGCGCGCCGACCTCGCTCAAGCTGTTCCTCGTCACCGTCGCGATTGTCGACGACATGGGCGCGGTCGCGATCATCGCGCTGTTCTATACCGCGAAGATCAACCTGCTCGCGCTCGCCGCCGCTGCGGTCATTCTCGGCCTGATGTTCGCGATGGGCCGGATGCGCGTGCAGAGCCTGCCGCTCTACCTGCTGATGTTCGCCTTGCTCTGGTACGCGATGCTGCTCTCGGGCGTCCACGCAACGATCGCCGGGGTGCTCGCGGCGATGGCGATCCCGTTCGATCGCACCCCGGGCGCGCCCGACAGCGAAACCTCGCCGCTCCACCGGCTCGAACATGGCCTCCACCCGTGGGTCGCCTTTGCGATCGTGCCCCTGTTCGGTTTCGCCAATGCCGGGGTCGACGTGAGCGGGCTGACCGCCGAGCAGATTTTCGCGCCGCTGCCGCTCGGTATCGCCGCGGGGCTGTTTATCGGCAAGCAGATCGGCATTTTCGGCAGCGTCTGGCTGTCGGTCAAACTCGGCATCGCGGGGCGGCTGCGCGGCGCGACATGGCTGCAGGTCTATGGCGTCGCGATGCTGTGCGGCATCGGCTTCACGATGAGCCTGTTCATCGGCGGCCTCGCCTTTCCGGGCGACGCACTGCTCGTCGAAGAGGCGAAGATCGGGATCCTGATGGGGTCGCTCGCGGCGGCGCTCGCGGGCTTTGCGGTGCTGCGTTTCGCGCCGCCGCATCCCGAACATGGGGCGGTCGAAAGCGCGTCCGATGCCGAGATCGCCGCCGACGGCGATGTGCGTGACACGTCCGAAAAGCGCGCTATGGCAGACTGATGCGCAAATTTGTCATTCTGTCGCTGGTTGCCGCCCTGTCGGCCTGCGCTGCAAGCGAAACAAAAACGCCGCCGAAACCCGGGGTCGCGACGCTCGACGTGCGCCGCACCGCCGCCTCGACCGAGGCGCTCGACGAGATTGCGGCAGCCTATTTGCGGCTGACACTCGAAATCGGGACGCACGAGGCCGGCTATATCGACGCCTACTACGGCCCGCCCGAACTCAAAACAGCCGCCGAGGCCGCACCGCGCGACAAGGCTGCGTTGCTCACAGCAACGCGCGAGTTGATGGCACAAATCGATCTCGCGGCGCGGCGCATTCCCGACCCGCTCGAACGCCGCCGCGCGACTTTCCTGCGCGCTCAGCTCCGCGCTGCCGAAACGCGGCTGATGATGATGCAAGGCACGCGCTTCGCCTTCGCCGACGAGGCCGAACGGCTGTTCGGCGTGCGGCCGCGACTGAAGCCGCTCGCGAGCTATGATGCCGAACTCGCGAAGATCGACGCGCTGGTCCCCGGCGAAGGCGCACTCCCGGACCGCGTCGAAGCCTATCTCGACGCCTTCACCATCCCCAAGGACCGGCTGCAAAAGACCTTCGACGCCGCGATCGCTCGCTGCCGCGGCCGCAGCATGGCGCATATCCCGATGCCGGCAAACGAAAGTTTCCGCCTCGAATTCGTCACCGGCAAAAGCTGGAGCGGCTATAATTATTACCAAGGCGGCTATCACAGCCTGATCCAGGTCAATACCGACCTGCCGATCCGCCTGTCGCGCGCGCTCGATCTCGGCTGTCACGAGGGCTATCCGGGACATCACCTGCTCAACATGAAGCTCGAAGAGAAGCTCGTGAAAGAGCGCGGCTGGATCGAGTTCAGCGTCTATCCGCTCTACAGCCCGCAAAGCCTGATCGCGGAGGGCAGCGCCAATTACGGCATCGACCTCGCCTTTCCCGAAAGCAGCAAGGCCGACACCGAACGCGACGTGCTGATGCCGATCGCCGAGATCGCGGTGCCGTCCGGCGATCGCTACTGGCAGCTGCTCGCGGCGATCAAGCGCGCGTCGGGGGCGCGGCTGACGATCGCGCAGCAATATCTCGACGGCGAAATCGACCGTCCGACGGCGGTCGCGCTGACGCAGAAATATATGCTCGTCTCGGCCCAGCGCGCCGAACAGTCGATCAGCTTCACCGATCAGTATCGCAGCTATGTGATCAACTATGGCCTCGGCGAGACGATGGTCCGCGCGTGGGTCGAGCGCGGCAGGCCATCGCGCGACGAGATGTGGCGGCGCATGGCAAAGATCGTCAGCGAACCGACCTTGCCTTCGGATTTGCTCGCGCGCTGAGCCGTCAAATATCGACGATGATCTTGCCGAAATGCGCGTTCGCCGCCTGATGGCGGAAAGCCTCGGCGAGATTTTCGAGGGGGAAATGTTGGTCAAGAATCGGCCGGATAGCATTCGCCTCGACCCCCGCGATCATCGCGAGCTGCTGCGCACGGCTACCGACGGTCAGCCCTTGCACGCGCAGATTCTTGCTCATCAACAGCGCGGTCTTTACCGGTCCGGCGATCCCCGCGAGCACACCGATCAGCGCGACATGGCCGCCGACGCGGGTCGCGACCATCGACTGGTCGAGCGTCCCCGCGCCGCCGATCTCGACCACCGTATCGACCCCGCGCCCGCCCGAGAGTTCGAGCGCCTTGGCGCCCCACGCCGGCACCTCCTTGTAATTGATCAGCTCGTCGGCGCCGAGCGCTTTCAGCCGGTCGAGCTTCGCGTCGGACGAACTCGTCGCGATGACGCGCGCGCCGGCTGCCTTGGCGAATTGCAGCGCGAACACCGATACGCCGCCGCTGCCTTGCACCAGCACGGTCGAGCCCGGCTGTGTAACACCGTCGACGAACAATGCGCGCCATGCGGTCAGCCCCGCGCAGGTCAGCGTCGCCGCCTCGGCGGCCGACCATCCCGTGGGCGCCTGAGTGAACCAGTGCTGCGGTGTCACCACCACTTCACGCGCATAGCCGTCGATGCCGTCGCCCGGCACCTGCGTGAAGGCGGTCGACGGCGCCGCGCCGTCGTCCCAGTAAGGAAAGAAGAGCGACACGACATGGTCGCCGACCCGATAGTCGGTCACCCCTTCGCCGATCGCCTCGACCGTCCCCGCGCCGTCGGACATCGGGATGCGACCGTCGACGGTCGGGATCATTCCGGCGACGACCGCGAAATCATGGAAGTTGAGCGACGAAGCCGTCAGCCGCACGCGAATCTCGCCGGGCCCCGGATCGCCGGGGTCGGGAAGATCGGCCAGCCTCAGATTGTCGAGCGAGGCGGGCGCGCGAAGCTGGACCGCCCGCATCACTCCGCCGCCATCGCCATTTCGACGCGCTGCGGGCCGCGGATCACGCCGCCGGGGGTCGGTCCCTGCATGGCGCCGCCCTTGAATGTCACCACGCCCGACTTCACCGTCGCGACATAGCCGTCGGCCTTTTGCAGCAGGCGCTTGCCGCCTGCGGGCAGGTCGAAGGCGAGCCAGGGTTTGCCGAGCTTGATCGCATCCATATCGATGACGTTGAGGTCGGCGAGATAGCCCGGCGCGAGCACGCCGCGGTCCTCGAGGCCATAGAGCAAGGCGGTATCGCGGCACTGGCGCTTGACGGCATGTTCGAGCGCGATGCGATGGCCCTTGCGGTCGCGCACCCAATGCTGGAGCATGAAGGTCGGCGAGGCCGCGTCGCAGATCGTCCCGCAATGCGCGCCGCCGTCGGACAGGCTGTTCACTGTGTCGTCCGACGCCTGCAAATCCTCGAGGAAATTGAGGTTGCCGTCGCGGTAGTTCAAAATCGGAAAATAGATGAAACCCTTGCCGTCGTCCTTCATCAGCAGGTCATACGCATATTCGGCCGGCGAGACGCCCGCCGCGGCGGCGCGACCCGCGATGCTTTCGTCCATCTTCGGCTCATAGTTGAAGTCGGGATCCATCTCAAAATGGACCGGCCAGCCTTCGGCGACTATTTTCAGGAAGTCGAGGATGTCGCTTTCGGGCCAGACATTCGCTTCCGAAATCATGCGTGCCTTGAACGCCGGGTCTTTCAGCTTCGCGAGCTGCTGCTCCCACGAAAGGTCGATGATCTCGTTCCACGCGGGCTTGAAGCGGAAGGGGTGGACGGTGCCCTGCCACGCCATGATGATGCCGTTGCCGCGCAGCGCGATCTGCGCGACGATGTTCGCGCCGGTCGCATTCTGCTTCCGCATTTCGGCAATCTGCTCCTCGAGCGGCAGTTCCTTGGCGATCGACTGGAGTGCGGCGAAGGTCACCGGCAGCCCCGTCTCGCGGCTGAGATCGCCCATCCACTGAAATTCGTTCCACTCGCGCTTCATGTCGCTCGCCATTTCGAACACGCCGTAGCCGACGCGCCCCATCGCGCGGCCAATCGCGATCAATTCCTCGGCGGTCGCCGTGGTTCCGGGGACAAGTTCGCCGTCGATCGACTTGTGCAGCACGGTGCGGCTGGTCGAGAAGCCGAGCGCCCCCGCGCGCACACCTTCCTCGACGATGCGCGACATTTCGGCGATGTCCGCCTCGGTCGGGATCGCGCCGGGTTTTTCGCGGTCGCCGAGCACATAGGCACGCACCGCGCCGTGCGGGACATGGCACGCGACGTCGACGGTGCGCGGCAGCTTTTCGAGCGCGTCCATATATTCGGGGAAGGTTTCCCAGTCCCACGACATGCCTTCGGCGAGCGCGGTGCCGGGGATGTCCTCGACGCCTTCCATCAGCGAAATCAGCCAATCATGCCGGTCGGGCTTGGCGGGGGCGAAGCCGACGCCGCAATTGCCCATCACGACGGTGGTGACGCCGTGCCAGCTCGACGGCGCCATTTCGGCGTCCCACGTCGCCTGTCCGTCATAATGGGTGTGGACGTCGACGAAGCCCGGCGTGACGATCTTGCCGGCGGCGTCGATTTCTTCGCGGCCCGCGCCAAGATTTTCGCCGACGGCGACGATACGGTCGCCATCGACCGCGACATCCGCGACAAAGGGCGCGCCGCCCGAACCATCGACGACGGTGCCGCCGCGAATCACCAGATCATGCATGTCCGCTCTCCCAATTTTTTAGTTTCACGAAGAAACCTATCATCAAAATCGCGAGATGCAAATAAACGCGCAGCCGCCCCGGCAAGACGCTATGATGGCGGGACAAGAGATAGGGAGTCGATGCCATGATCCGTCCGCTTACCCTCGCCCTGATACTCGCCGTCTCGGCGACCCCGCTCGCCGCCAAACAGGCGGCCGCCCCCAGCTATAAGACCGCGCTCGCCGATCCTGCGCGGCCCGCCGCCGACCGGGCACGCGACGCGGCGCGCAAGCCCGCAGAACTGCTCGCCTTCGCCCAGGTCAAACCCGGACAAAAGGTCGGCGATTATGTGATGGGGGGTGGTTATGTCACCCGCCTGCTCGCCGCCGCGGTCGGACCGTCGGGCAAGGTTTATGCCTTCCAGCCCGCCGAATTCATCAAGTTCAAGGCGCAATATGGCACCGATCAGGCCGCGGTCGACGCCGCTTACGTCAATGTCGATGCCGTCGCCGGTCCGTTCGCCGCGCCCGCCTTTCCCGAGCCGCTCGACACGATCGTTACGGTGCAGAATTTCCACGACCTCTATCTGAAGCCCTTCCCCGAAGGCACGGGCGACAAGGCGAGCGCGGCCTTGTTCGCGGCGCTGAAACCCGGCGGCACGTTGGTCGTCGTCGACCATAGCGCGGCGAAAGGCACCGGCACGACGCTGTCCGACAGCCTGCACCGGATCGACAAGGATGCGGTCGTCGCGACGCTGACCAAGGCTGGCTTCAAGCTCGAGGCCGAAAGCGATCTCTATCGCCGCCCCGCCGATCCGCGTAGCGCCAATGTCTTCGACGACAAGATCCGCGGCAAGACCGACCAGTTCACCCTGCGCTTCCGCAAACCGGGATAAAAATATGACCAGCGACGACGAAGATTATGTCTATGACGAGGCGAGCGGCGAATGGCTGTCCGCCGGCGATATCGCCGCACGCGATGCCGCCGCGGTGGCGGGTCCCGAGGTGCGCGATGCCGTCGGAAACCTGCTCGCCGACGGCGACTCGGTCGTGCTGGTCAAGGATCTGAACGTCAAAGGCGCGGGGCAGACGCTGAAGGTCGGCACCGTGATCAAGTCGATCCGCCTGACCGGCGACGATCAGGAAATCGACTGCCGGCACGAGGGGATCAAGGGGCTGGTGCTGCGCGCGGAGTTTGTAAGAAAGCGATAGCACCGTCGCCCCAGCGAAGGCTGGGGCCGCCATCGTCACAGCAGGCCGCCGGCGATCCCAGCTTTCGCTGGGATGACGACTAGTCGAACCTAACCCAACCTCCCCTTCCGCGGCCCCATATATCCGAACAGGTAAGCGGCGACCTTTCGCATCTGGATTTCCTCGGCGCCTTCGGTGATGCGGTATCTTCGGTGGTGGCGGTAGATATGTTCGAACGGCTTGTGGCGTGAGTAGCCGATGCCGCCATGGACCTGCATCGCGCGGTCGGCGGCTTCGCAGACGAGCCGGTTCGCCCAGTAATTGCACATGCTGACCTTGTCGGAGAGCGTGCGCTCGACCTCCTTGTGCGGCGTATTGTCCATGTCCCATGCGGTCTTGCGGATCAGCAGGCGCAGCATCTCGGCCTGCGTCGCCAGCTCGACCAGCGGGAACTGGATCGCCTGGTTCTTCGCCAGCGCCTCGCCGAACGGCTTGCGCTCGCGCGCATATTTGACCGACTCCTCGATGCAGTAGACCGCGGCGCCCAGCGAACTCGCCGCCTGGCGGATGCGGTTCTGGTGAACGAAGCTTTGCGCGATCGACAGGCCGCCGCCCTCGGGGCCTAATCGCGCGCTGTCGGGCACCCACACGTCGCTGAACGTCATCCTCGGATGGTCGGTCGGCATGTTGAACGTCCACATATATTCGTCGACGGTCATGCCGGGGGTGCCGGTGGGGACGAGCAGGCAAGTGATGCCCTTCGCATCGCCGTCGTCGCCGCTGGTGCGGCAGAAGGTCGCGCAATGCGTCGCTGTATGCATGCCGGTGATCCACATCTTGCGGCCATTGATGAGCCAGCCATCGACGCCATCGCGCGTCTCGCGCACCGCGCGTGTCTCCATATGCGTTGCGTCGCTGCCATGGTCGGGCTCGGTGAGCCCGAACGCGGTGCGGCGCTTCCCTTCGAACCCGCCGAGGATGAACTCGGCCTTCTGCTCGTCGCTCGTCGCAAACTGCTCGAACATCTCGACGAACGGGAAGTTGCCGACGATGCTGTGCTCGTTTTGCAGGTCGTTGTGGAGGCCGAGCCCCTTCGCCGCGAAGTGCTCGCGGATCACCGCCATCCACAGGTTGCTGCCGTCCTTGCCGCCGTACTTCTTCGGCGCCGAGAAGCGCCAGTGCCCCGCGGCATCGGCCTTGCGCGTCGCCTGCTTCAGAAGCTGCTCCCACTCCTTGCGCGGCAGCCCCTGATTGTCCCAGTCGGTACGCGCATGCTCGCGCCGGTGGTCGAAGAAGCGGATATTGTCGCCTTCGAGCTCGAGCGGTTTGATCTCGGCCTCGATAAAGGCGTCGAGCTCGTCGAGGTACGCCTGCAAGTCGGCGGGCATCGCAAAATCCATGTTTCTCTCCCTGTTCCGTTATCCGCGCCAGTCGGCGCGCGCCGCAGCGAGCGCGGCATATTTGGGGCTGTCGATCGCGCATTTGTCGAGCACGGCGCGGCGCAGCTTCGCGAGCAGGCCCGGCTCGGCGAGCGTCGTGGTTCCCGACAGCAGCGCGGCAGCAAGCTCGGCATCCTCGGCGCGCACCCCGGCATCGAGGTCGCGCAGCACGATGCCGAGCGCGTTCATCGCGACCACCGCCTCGAACTTGGCGTGCCCCTCAGCCTGCGGCTTGATCGATCCTTCGATCCAGTCGCGCACCGCCTGCACGATCTCGCGGTTCGTTGGCTCGCCAGCGGGTTCCGGTACGACCGGCTTCGACGGTGGCAAGTCCCGCGCCCGCTCGGCCTCGGGCGCCTCGTCTTCGAGCAGGCACACCAGATCGAGCTCCTGCTCCGCCGTGCGCCGGCCGATGACGACGCGCTCGACCGTCCGGTCGGCGCCGCTCCGCCACATCTGCCCCATCTGCAGGCAGCCGAGCGCCCACCACAAGGTGCGATAGATCAGCCAGAAGCGGAAGCGGCCCCTGTCGACCGTCACCCCGCCCGCCGCCTCATAGGCCGCAAAATACTCCTCGAGGCTGCCGACCCCGAACGCCGGTTTATCGAGCGCGCCGAAGCGCCACACCGTCATGCAGCCGAACGCGAGGTCCTCATGCGCATCGCCGCGGTGCGCCAGCTCCCAGTCGAGCACCGCCGCCAGCCCGTCCGCATCGACCATGACATTGCCCATGCGATAATCACCATGGACGAGCACCGGATCGGCGGGCGCGGGCAGATGCTCCTCGCACCATCTGATCGCCAACGCGATCACCGGGCGGTCGCCGCCGTACGACAGGAAGCGCGCGCGCAGCTCCGCCAGCGCCGTCGCCGTGTCCATCAGCGGGATCGCAGCGGGCACGCGGTCCAGCGGGATGCTGTGGATGCGCGCCAGCTCGCGGCCGAGATCCTCCAGCAGCGACGGCGGCGGACCCGCCAATATCTTCGCCGGCGACACCTCCGCCAGCACCCGCCGCATCACATAGCCCGTGCCTAGGCCGTCGGCGTCCGT